>NZ_JAHPJF010000014.1:0-246642 GCF_020515815.1 Pseudomonas sp. AF03-9
GCGGGGGCAGGAGCACATCAAGCTGAGCACGGAACACAGCGGCAAGAGCCAGTTGAACCTGGGGCATCTGGTGGATGCGCACAGGCAACAGCGTGGTGAAGGGTTCGAGTTGCGCACGGATGGGTGGGGCGCGATCCGGGGTGGGAAGAGGGTGTTTATCAGTGCGGATGAGCAGGGTAAGGCGCAGGGGCAGCAACTCGATATGGCCGCAGCCATTGCGCAGTTGGAGGGCGCGCTATCCCTGGCTCGCTCCATGGCTCAAGCGGCCAGTAGTGCTCAGGTGAACCCCGGTGACATCGACAGCCAACGAGGCTTGCAAGCGCGTCTCAAAGGCCTGGCGCAGCCCTGTGTTTTGCTGCACGCCCCAGAGGGCATCGGCGTGCTCAGCCCCAAGGCTGTCTGCGTGGCTTCCGGTGCAGAAAGCGTAGGCATCATGGCGGCGCACAACACCGACATCAGTGCTGGGCATAACATCACCGCAGCGGCCGAGGGCGGTGTCAGCCTGTTCGCGCAACAGGCCGACCTGCAACTCAAGGCGGATCAAGGCAAAGTCGAATTACACGCCCGGGGCAACAGCCTTCACGCGTTGGCGAAGACCGACATCAAGATCGAAAGCCTTGAAGGTCGTGTCGAGATCAGTGCCCCACAAGAGTTGGTCTTCAACTGCGCAGGCGCCTACATCCGCCTCAAGGGCGGTGATATAGAGCTCGGCGCTCCCGGCAATATCTACCTGAAGGCCGCCGCCGTAGAAAAACGCGGCAGCACTCGCCTCGATACCCCTGCATCGCCGTTGCCGACAGGGTATGCCGGTGGCTACACGTTGAAAGACGCCACCCAGGCGGTCATGCGCTTTAGCCGTTACCGGATTACCACCGCGCAGGGGGAGGTGTTCAGCGGGGTGACCGATAAAGACGGCAAGACCATGAGTGTTCATACGCTTTTGCCGGGGGCGTTGAGAGTTGAACTGCCAGAGTCCGAAAACTGGATCAGTTTTTTCCCTTCAAATGCACTGAAGTATGAAGGCATAAAGTGTACTGCGACGATGGGTGATGGAACGGTTCTACAAGGAGAATTTGATAGCGAAAACAAAGCGAGCTTTTACTCATTTGCAGCAAAAAACTGCATCAAATTTGAAGTGGAAAACCTGGACTTTCAGGCGGACCAGCAAAGCGGCGCAGAAAACCTGCTCAAAAAACTATCGGAGTAAATAACATGGACGTTTTTTACCGAGACTACTTAGCGCAGAAAGCATATCCAATTGATGACAACACACTCGAATCGGCACTCCAAAGCTTTGAAGGAGCGGCGCTAAGCTTTTCTTCGGGCTTCATCAATGATGCAAAACAGCGCGATAACTACAACCAAAACGTCAAAAGGATCAGAGCGGAAGTACTAACGCAAGTAGAGTCCGGAAACGTTTCGGTAAAAGAGGCTGCAGAATTTTGCTATGAAGCGCGAAACAAAATCATGGCGGAGACCAGAAAGCGTACATCGGTGCCAGGCCGTGCTATTGCGCAGAGCAGAAAAAGCATTGCTCCCACTCTAGAAAAGCTTCTGAATGAAAAGTCCACCAAGAAATTTGGAAAAATATTTACTGAGCTGAATTCTGAACAAAAGACCTCAATGTATTACGAGATTGTCGAGTCATCAGCCAGACCCGATGCAAGATTCAACACCCTTAACAAGGCGCTAAGGGTCTCAGGAAAGGTGCTGATTGTCGTCACTATCACTTACGCGACTTATGAGATCATCAACGCGGACAACAAGCCAAAAGAGGCTATCAAGCAGGGTATTACGATTGCCGGCGGAGCCGCCGGAACTTCGTTGGCGGGCCTGGCCGTATCCACCGTCTGCGGCCCGGGCGCACCGTTTTGCGCAATCGGTTTAATGCTGGCGGCTGGCGTAACATCTGGATGGGTTGCCTCGAAGCTGGCTGACTCCATGGACGATGAGATAGAAGAGTTTACCAAGTGGAAAATCAACTAGAGCAAAGAAAGCTATGGTCGGCGCTCTCTGATTTATTTGTAGACGCCAAAGTCGATTACAAGCAAATCGCAGAAGCACTAAAAGACTTCTCCATTGAAGAGATTGAATTCGCTTTATTTGAGAGAGTAGCTCCTGTTTGCATCAGCAACATGCTCGCCCCCATCCCTCCCATTTGGTGGTACTTCGACGAAGACCAATTAGCCTCAGACATTGAGGCCCTGATAAGAAAAAGGGCTCGACAGGGAGTCATCGGCAAATGCGCATGTGCGGTGCAGAGGTGCCTGATACGACGTATTGGCTCGAGTACATGGGCCGAACTAAAAGCAGAAATTGAGACAGCCAAAGCAGCCAAAGGAATGACTTGCAGGAGCCAATGAACGATAGCATTGAGCAATCACTCAAACCTTACTCCGACCCAATGTGGGAGGGGACAGTCAAATCGCAGCACCGTCCCTCCTACACTTCAATGGTGTCCGTTCAAGCCTTACTTCATGCTGGTGAACGCCAACTTCACCCCAATGGCAATCAACACCGCCCCCATCGTCCGATCAAACCAGTGCCCCATCCGCGCAAACCCTGCACGCACGCGCTGTTGGCTAAACAGCATGGCCACCAGGCAGAACCATACCGCCGTGGCCACTGCCAGGTACAAGCCATAACCCGCCTGGATCGCCAACGGCGTGTGCGGGTTGATCACTACGGTGAACAGTGACAGGAAGAACAACGTCGCCTTGGGGTTCAGGCCATTGGTCACGAAGCCGGCAGTGAACGCCCCGCGCGCGGTGCGTTCACCGACTTCAGCGTGCAATTCACCCTCGGCCGCAGGCTTGGCCGGCTGTGCGCGCAGGGCCTTGAAGCCGATGTACAGCAGGTAGGCCGCCGCCGCCCACTTCAGGGCGTTGAACAACACGATGGACTGGGACACGATCAAGCCAATGCCGAGTAGCGAGTAGCCCACGTGCAGGAAAATCGCCGAGCCGACGCCCAGCGCAGTCCAGGTCCCGGCGCGGCGGCCGTGGGTAACACTTTCCCGTACCACCACGGCGAAATCCGGGCCGGGGCTGGCCACTGCCAACAAGTGAATCAGTGCCACGGTCAAAAACTCGGCGACGTACATGCTCACTCCAATTCAAGTAACTGATTATTTCATCTGATAGGCTCGGGAGATTACGCCTTCGAACCCTGTCGCAAAAGGTACAGTTGATGACGAACAATCGCCGCGCCGTCTTCCTCGATCATCCCTCACTGGATTTGGGAGACCTCGACCTCAGCGAGCTGCGAAACAGCTTCAGCGAACTGCAGCTGTTCGAGCAGACCACGCCGCAGAACGTGATCGAACGCCTGCAAGGCGCCCAAGTGGCGATCAGTAACAAGATTGCGCTCAACCCCGAAACCCTGGCCGCTTGCCCCGAGCTCAAGTTGATCCTGGTGTCGGCCACCGGCACCAACAACATCGACCTCGAAGCCGCCCGCGCCCATGGCATCACCGTGAGCAATTGCCAGGGCTACGGCACGCCGTCGGTGGCGCAGCACACGATCATGCTGTTGCTCAACCTGGCGACGCGCTTGAACGATTACCAGCGGGATGTCAGCGCCGGCAAATGGCAGCAAGCCAAGCAGTTCTGCCTGCTGGATCACCCGATTGTCGAGCTGGAAGGCAAAACCCTCGGCCTGCTTGGCCACGGTGAATTGGGCAGCGCCGTCGCGCGCCTGGCCGAAGCGTTTGGCATGCGCGTGCTGCTCGGCGCGATTCCCGGGCGCCCTGCCCGCGCCGACCGCGTGCCGCTGGACGAATTGCTGATGCAGGTCGACGCCCTGACCTTGCACTGCCCGCTGAACGAACACACCTGCGGCTTTATCGGCGCCCGCGAACTGGCACTGCTCAAGCCCGGCGCCTTTATCGTCAACACTGCGCGCGGTGGCTTGATCAATGAACAGGCCCTGGCCGACGCGCTGCGCAATGGCCATCTGGGCGGCGCGGCGACCGATGTGCTGAGTGTAGAGCCGCCGGTCAACGGCAATCCGCTGCTGGCCGGCGACATCCCTCGACTGATCGTCACGCCCCACAATGCCTGGGGCAGTCGCGAAGCACGCCAGCGCATCGTCGGCCAACTGGCGGAAAACGCCCGGGGCTTTTTCAGCGGTGCCCCGCTGCGGGTTGTGAGTTGATAAACTGCGCCCCTTTTCAAGGAGCAGACCATGGATCCGCGCAGTGAAGTACTGCTTCGTCAGGCCGAACTTTTTCAAGGCAACGTGCTGCTCGTCGGCTTGCCTGCCGATGATCTGCTGGGCCGCCTGCCCAACGCCCACGGCTGGTGCTGGCACGCCGGCGACCAGGCGGCGCTCGATGCACGCTTCCCCGAGCGCAGCCAGTTCGGCGTGAATGTGCCCGAGCGGGCATTTGATGCGGCGGTGATCTTCCTGCCCAAATCCAAGGATCTCACCGACTATCTGCTCAATGCCGTGGCCGCTCGTCTGCCCGCTGCGGAGCTGTTCCTGGTGGGGGAAAAAAAAGCCGGCATCGAAAGCGCCGCCAAGCAGATGACCCCCTTTGGCAAACCACGCAAGCTGGATAACGCGCGGCACTGCCAGCTGTGGCAAGTCACCGTGACCAACGCACCGCAAGCGATCGAACTGGAAAGCCTGGCTCAGGTTTTCGAAGTGCCACTGGCTGAAGGGCCGCTGAAGGTCGTGAGTTTGCCGGGGGTATTCAGCCATGGTCGCCTGGATCGCGGTACGGAACTGCTGCTGGAGCATCTGGATAAACTGCCGAGCGGTCACCTCCTGGATTTCGGTTGTGGCGCGGGCGTGCTCGGTGCTGCGGTCAAGCGTCGCTACCCGCACAACGCGGTGACGATGCTTGATGTCGATGCGTTCGCCGCGGCCAGCAGTCGCTTGACCCTCGCTGCCAACGGTCTGGAAGCCGAGGTGCTGACGGGCGACGGAATCGACGCTGCGCCGATGGGTTTGAACACGATTCTGAGCAATCCGCCGTTCCATGTCGGTGTACACACCGATTACTTCGCCACGGAAAACCTGCTGCGAAAAGCGGCGAAACATCTGGCAAAAGGCGGCGAACTGCGCTTGGTCGCCAACAGTTTCCTGAAGTACCAACCACTGATCGAAGAGCATCTAGGCGTGTGCGCAATCAAGGCCGAAGGCAATGGCTTCCGCATCTATCGCGCCAAGCGCGGCTGACGGGCGTTTGAAAAAGAAGGCTTGCCGAATGGATTCTGCCTAGGCAGAATCCGCTCCGTCCTAGGGGAGTAGTCTCCCACGAGCGCCATGCTCGTCCGGCATACGTCAACATACTTGGTCAACAGGCCATGGCGTATGCGACCCAGGTGTCCGCACAGACGGACCAGGGTTTGACAAGACCTATGACACGCACACCTTACCCGGGGCGGGAAGGCTGTACGTGTCATAGCCGTGTCGACCCGCCCCTGGAAACCTACCTGATGCTGGATTCATTACTCGTTCCTACCGCAATCGTTGCCTTGGCCGAAATCGGCGACAAGACGCAACTGCTCGCGCTCATCCTTGCCGCACGCTTTCGCAAACCCTGGCCGATCATCGCCGGCATCGTCGCCGCGACCCTGGCCAACCATGCGGCCGCCGGTGCCGTGGGGGCGTGGTTTGGCAGCTTCTTCTCGGATGCGGTGCTGCACTGGATCCTCGCAGCGAGCTTCTGCGCCACCGCGCTGTGGACCTTGGTGCCGGACAAACTCGATGACGACGAAGCCAGCACCACCCGCAAGTTCGGGCCGTTCCTGACCACGCTGATCGCATTCTTCCTCGCCGAAATCGGTGACAAGACCCAGATCGCCACAGTGATGCTGGCGGCACAGTATCCCGAGTTGTGGCTGGTGATTATCGGCACGACGCTGGGCATGCTGATTGCCAACGTGCCGGTGGTTCTGGCGGGAAATTTTGCAGCGGAGAAGCTGCCGCTGACCTTGATTCGGCGATTGGCGGCTACGGCGTTTTTCGTACTGGCGGTGGTTGCGGTGTACAAGGCCATGCAGAGCAGCGGCTGGATCTAAGACTCCAACACCAATCCAATGAGGGAGGGCTTTTGGCTTTCTGCGCAAACTCGTTCAGTTCATAACCTGCAACGGCGCGCTGTGTGCGCCCTGGCCGAAGGGTCAGGGCAGGATTCTCCACGGCGCGTCTTTCGGCAATACACACAGGGGTAAGCCAGTGCGCGAGCCTTTGCGGAATTATCTGAAGGAACACTTCAGATCTGGATACCACAAACGTGTCATAACCCTTTCTACGCAATGAGAGGTACCGATGGACACGTCATATTCAGTTTCTTCGTCCAACGCCGTGCAACGAAAACAATCAAGCGAGGATAATAAAGAGCAAGCCGCCTATAACAATGCGAGCGACCCTGCCTATCAAGCGGCGAACGCTGCGCCTTACATGGCGAATGTGCCATTTACGTACAACAACAACTCTGAACCCTCCACATCGGAGCAGCGCTCGATCAGCGTTAGCTCGATTCCCCAAGGCGACGCGGGCGGTATGTCCCGTCACCCTGAGCAAAGGGGCGGCGGTGGTTCCAGCTATCAGCGCGGTCCCACGCCAGAACAAATCCGCTATGAGGCCCAAGGCCGTGAAGGACCGATTCAATACGGCAGCCCTCAATCATCGTCTGCGCCAACCAAGGTTGACCTGAATAACGGACTCAATGATGGGAATGTTCGAATTAAATACTCCGCAGGGCGCCCGAATGGCTCAAATACAATCCACGAAAGGCTGTCGATTGAAACCGGCCAGGGAAATGATGCGGTTTATGTTACCGAGGGGCGAAATGGCGGAGTTCTTGCACAGGTAAACGGGCGGTCTTACGAGATTCCTTTTGAGGCAAACAGGCGGAATCAACAGACCATTGATGTCAAGACTGGCGATGGGAACGATTCCGTCGTTATTGATAACAGACTCGCACATGACGTCAACATCGACCTTGGAAGGGGCGATGATAGCGCGTTCGCCGGATCTGGAAGGACCAAAATCTACGGAGGGCCTGGCCAGGACAATATCAATCTGGGAAGTGGCGAAGGCTACGCTGAAGGCGGTGATGGGGATGACTTCATCACTGGTGGCTCAGGACATGCAACGATTTACGGTGGACCTGGCAGTGATGAGATACGTGCGGGTGGAGGGCCAGATACGAAAATCAACTACGTGGACGGGGGAGACGGCAGGGACCTCATCTATGGCGGGAGGGGTCGTAACGTGTTGTTTGGAGGGAACGGAGATGACTACATCTACGCGGGTGACAGCAGCACTATTGTTCCAGGCAAAGGTAACGACTGGGTGCAGACACACTCCAGGAATGATCATGTCATTGGGGAAAGAGCAGACGATCTTAGTCACGTCCACCCGTCGTCGTCCTTTGAGCACACAATACCCTCCCCTGATGCCGGCGCGCGCGGCATTAACATCCAGGGTAGTCCTTCGTTCACTCAGCGCGTGAATGATGACCTGGAGTCCCTGAGAAGCACTCGGGCCGGGCAGGAAACCCTGAAAATCATAGATTCGCTTGATGCACCTGTGACCCTGAAAGAAGGCGTATCAGGTAGTTTCTATTATTACGACGACCCGGGCGGGCGTCGCATGACCCCGCAGGAGCAGGGTTTGGCGCGCACGCCTGGCGTAATAAAAAACGGTGTTGCAGGCACTCCGGCGCAAAACCCAGCGGTTGAGTATGACCGATCATTCATTGCTCCCGGGCACCAGCGGCCTCCACTGGTTATTCTTCAACATGAACTTTCCCATGCGGTCAACGGGGGGCGGGGCACGATTCTTCCGGGGTCATCGCTAGTCTGGAATGGCCGTGGTCTGGAATGGGAGGCGAATTATGAACGCCAGGCGGTAGGACTCCCCACATCGAGCTATTTTGACTTTGACCGCAATCCCCGGACGCCGCCTACCAACACCAATCCCTGGCCTTACAACGAAAACGCGCTCCTCAACGAGCTTGGGTTGCCGCTGCGGCAAAGATACGGAGACTAGCTCATCAAGGCACCATACAAATGGCCTGGCGCAAAAGACGATGGCGCTTTTTCAGAGCCCCCCCAATAGCAGTGTGTCAGTACCTTCTTCATTAACTGACACCTTGCTAACGGGGTGCCCCCCACAACATTTGGGGGGCTATAGGAACTGGGAGATCAGGATTTCTTGGCCTGCTGATACAGCGGCATCACTTTTGGAATCGCCGCTTGCAACGAGGCGATTCGGCTGTCCGACGCCGGGTGAGTGCTCATGAACTCCGGTGGTGCACCTTCCGAAGCCTTGGCCATTTTGTTCCACAGCGTGATCGCCGCATTCGGGTTGTAACCGGCGCGAGCCGACAGCTCCAGGCCGATCAAGTCTGCCTCGTTTTCATTGGCTCGGCTGTTGGGCAAAGTCATGCCGTAGTTGGCCACGGTATCGGCCAATGCCAGGCTGTCCTGGCCCAGGCCGAACAAAGCGCCCGCGCCCTGCTTCGCCATCTCGATGCCATACGCCTTGGACATGGCTTCGCGACCGTGCTCGCGCAAGGCGTGGGCGATTTCATGCCCCATCACCGCCGCCAGCTCGTCATCGGTCAACTTGAGGTTGTCGATCAAAGCGCTGTACACAAAGATCTTGCCGCCAGGCCCGCAGTTGGCGTTCATTTCGTCGCTCTTGATCAGGTTCACTTCCCACTTCCACTGCGCCGCATCGGGGCGGAAGGTCGGTGCTTGGGCGATCAAGCGGTTGGCGATGGCCTGCACGCGCTTGGCGTTGGTGCTGGTCTTGTCCAACTGGCCCTTGCTGCTGGCTTCACCCAAGGTCTGCTGGTAGGACTGGGCATACATCTGGTCGACTTCCTGACTCGACAGCATGCTGAACATGTATTGCTTGCGCTCAACCCCGACGGCGCCGCCGCTGGTGGTGTTGACCGACTGGCAACCGGCCAGCAATAGCGCCGCTGCCAGTACGTTTATTGCCAATGATTTCTTCATGAACACTCTCCCTGAAAACATGGCGCGTATCGTAGGCGGTCATTTGTATTGGCGCCAGATACAACAGACGTGTAGCCGGATAATTTCAGATACATCTCACATGCCGCTCAACCGGGCGTCAAACACTCCGGCCCGTTCAGCTTCGGATCATTGACCATATTGGCCAATACACGCTCACGCAACGCACCAGGCTCGCTGGCCAGCAACGCCTGAAGCGTGTGCAAGGGCGTCTCCGGATTGAGCCACGCCTCCTGCCCTGCCGCATCCAGAATCAACGGCCGCCGCTGGCTTTGCGCGGCCTGGGTGACCACTGCCGTGCTCAGCCACACTTGCTCCTGCACAGGGTACGCTTCCCAGATCGCCGCAAAAAACAGCGTAGAGCCCTCCCCCGGCGTCAGCCAGTACGGGCGCTTGCGTTGGGTTCCGCGCCATTCGTAGAACCCGTTGGCCGGTAGCAGGCAGCGGCGCTGGCGAAATGCCTCGCGAAACATCGGTTGTTCGGCAAGGGTCTCGGCGCGGGCGTGGGCGGGGGTACGCGAAAGGTCAGTCAGCCACGGCGGCGTCAACCCCCAACGGGCACGGGCCAGGGTGCGCTGGCCGGCGTCGGCGCGCTGGATCAGCACCGAGTCATTCGGAGAAATGTTCCACTGGGCCTGCTGATCGGCCGGAAAACCCGGCAAGGCAGCAAAGGAGGGATTCCAGCGAAACAGGGCATAACGTCCACACATGGGGCAACACGACTCTTGGGTAAACCGACCGACAGCCTAACAGACCAACACGTCGGGGAAACTGTCGGGTTCATCGCCCGCCACGGGCTGTGCACCGATATAGGCGGTGATCAGCGCGCGGGCATTGGCGGCCTGGTCGTTATCCACTTCCAGGCCCAGCAGGCCGAAGATCGGCAGCTCGCCCGTGCCGCCGAGCAAATGCCGGCCAACCAGATGCGCCTCGATGCCCTCGCTGGCGAGCATCTGTTGCAACAACTCGCCTTCCATCAGGTTTTCCGGCTCGTAGATTCGCTGCATGGACCCACCTGTTATTCGTTTTCACCGCGCACGTTCAGCATCCATTCGCCGCCGTGCACCTGCAGGTCAAAAATGATCGGCCGGCAGCACACCGGGCAGTCTTCTATATATTCCTGATCGCCCCCGGACAGGTCCAGCAGCGCCGTGACCAGCTCCCCACAATAAGGACATTCGTACGACTCTTCTTCCATCGCGGCCTCCAAGGTGACTTGTGCGTATAATCGCCGGTCTATTTACAGGGTTATTTTCGGCCGGGACCATTACCCGGACCGTACCCTGGTATTTCCTCTACTTACCCTAGCCGTTTCTAACAAGAGAGCATGATGGGCCAATTCGATACCATCCGACCTTACAACGACAGCGAAGTCCCGGCAGTGCTGGACCGGCTGTTCAGTGACAAGGCCTTTCTGGACATCCTGACCCACTTCCGTTTCCCGCGCTTCGCCGGCGCCCTGGGCTGGCTGCTCAAGCCGATGATCGCCCGCAAGCTGCGCCGTGAATTTGCCGGCGTCACCACCGTGGCCACGCTGCAAGACAAAGTCGAGTACTACGTCGACCATACCATCGACCGCGCGACCGACGGCGTGACCTACACCGGCGTCGAGCAGCTCAAGTCCGGCACCGCCTACCTGTTCCTCGCCAACCATCGCGACATCGTGATGGACCCGGCCTTCGTCAACTACGCCGTATACCACGCCGGCCTGCCGACGCCACGTATCGCCATCGGCGACAACCTGCTGCAAAAGCCGTTTGTCAGCGACCTGATGCGCCTGAACAAGAGCTTTATCGTGCACCGCTCGATCAGTGGGCGAAAGGAGAAGATGGCGGCGTTCAACCTGCTGTCGGCCTACATCAACCATTCGATCCGCAATGACCGCGAGTCGATCTGGATCGCCCAGGCCGAGGGTCGAGCCAAGGACGGGGATGATCGCACCGAGTCGGCGATCCTCAAGATGTTCCACGTCAGCCGCAAGGATGAGCCGTTTGCCGAGGTGATCCAGTCGCTGAACCTGACGCCGGTGTCCATCAGCTACGAATACGACCCGTGCGATTCAGCCAAGGCCCGCGAGCTGTACATCCGCGCCACCACCGGCACCTACAGCAAGGCACCGGGCGAAGATGACGTGAGCATTGCCCTGGGCATCACCGGCTACAAGGGCCGGGTGCACGTGAACTTCGCGCCGCCGATCACCGAGCGGTTCGAAGACACCAAGGTGCTGGCCATGGAAATGGACCGGCAGATTCTCGGCGGTTATCGGTTGTTCCCGGTGCACTACCTGGCGTACGCGCAGTGGAGCGAGGCTGATCCGCAGTTGCAGGTGCCGACGGCCGCCGAGGTATTCCCGGCCGATGAGCTGGCGAAGGCGAAGGCCGAGTGGGAGCGACGCTTGCACGAATGCCCGGCTGAACATCGGCCGTTCCTGGTGGTGCAGTACGCCACGCCGGTGCGCAACCAATACCGGGTCAAGGCTGGCATCCCGCTGTAGACGAAAATGTGGGAGCGGGCTTGTGTGGGAGCGGGCTTGCTCGCGAATGCGGAGTTTCAGTCACTAGATTTGTTACTGACCCACCGCATTCGCGAGCAAGCCCGCTCCCACATTTGTTTTGTAGTGTGTTTTAGAGGTGGGTGCTGAGCCAGGAAATAGCCAGCGCCAAGCCCAGGCAGGCGAACCCTATGCGGTAAGCCACTCGATGCGCCCGTTCGGTGCGTACATCCAGAAACAACATCGGCTGGTCGATAGCGCGATCTTCGCCTTGTGCGGTCAGGTCGGCCATGGCGCGTTGCTCGCGCAGGCGGGTAATGGCCAGCAGCGCCGAACCCGGGAGCGCCACCGCCAAAGCAACAACATTGATCAATAGAGCGGGCAGCGCCATCGCAAACCTCGGGAAAACAGTGCCTGGGTATCAGTTCGGATACCTATCCGGACGCAGTGGCATCTTGCGCCACTCATGTTTCATTCCCAGCATGGACGGCTAATGTAGCCAGTAATTTACGGCGTCACCTGAACGTCACCTTAACAAGCCACTCTGTTGCCCTTCGAACGTTCGGGAGCTTGTCATGCTGCACGCACACAACCAGGATCGGCTGTATCTGATCACCCAAAGTGATGAACAAGAGGCGCTGATCGGCGGCCTGGCATTCAACGTTCAGGATCGTCATTGGCTGGTGTATTGCGCCCTTGGCGGGCACCAGCACGCGGACTTGCCGGAAGCGGACTTGTTGACCGGCGTGAGCCTGCTGGACTTCTGTATCGACACCGCCGCGTGAAACTCAAGGCGTAAAAAAACCGGGCCCATCACTGGGCCCGGTTTTTTGGATCGGTTATTGCGAACTGAGCAACGAACCGATGCTTGGGTCCTTGAACAGGCGGGTCAAGGCATCGCTCAACACGTCGCTGACCAGCTTGGTGTTGGTTTCCTGGTTCGGCGACATACCGAAACGCTGGTTCAACGATGCGCCGTAGCGGCCGCTGTAGCGACGGGTGCCGGCGGTGACGTCGGACTTGAAGGTGGCGCCGATGGAGGCTTCGGTCACGTACAGGCCTTCCTTGGGCGACTGATATTTCAGCTCGGCCAGGGTGATGGTCAGTTGCGGGGCGCCCGGCGCGTTGGGGCTCGGCGTGAAGCCCAGCAGGCGCACGGCCGCTTCAGCCTGGGCTTGCAGCTTGGGCAGCACGTCCTGGCCGGTGACCGAAATCAGCGCAGTCTCCGGGTACAAGCCACCACGGGAACCCAGGGTTGGCGACGGACGGCCGTCCACCACACGCACCGACACCGGCTGGCCGTGGCCCACTGGCGCCAGCTGCGTGGTGAGCTTCGGTTGCGGGCTGAGTTGTTGCGGGCTGTTGGCGCAGCCAACCAGGGTCAAGCTGGTCACAGTGATCAAACCGAACAACAGGCGTTGCAACATGCGCTTCTCTCCAGAAATCAAGTACCGACAGGCCGGCAGTATAGCGGTGCGCCACTGCCCGGAACTAGCATCAGTTACAACCTGAGACCCGCAAGGGCGGCGGCGGTTCGCTGTCACCGATATGTCACAGCCGATACATCCGCTCGTCATCCCCCGCAGGCAAGCTTGGCCTCAATCTCAGGAGGTTGATCACCATGAATTTTCTCTGGTCATTGTTCGTGCGCAAGCCCGCCCTTCGCCAGTTTGCCCTGCTCGATGCACAAGGCCGCTGCCAGGCATTCAAGGAGTGCGACCAGCCGCCGGTGGGCAATGGCTGGGTGGAAATCGACGAGATCCGCCTGAGCTGGATGCACCGCCCGCTGCCAGCCCGGGCCCGCGTCAGCCCGCGTGCGGCGCAGTCGCCCCGGCACCAGCCGTTGGCCGCCTGACCGAACACCTAATAAAAGTCATAAAACACGCCCATTTCCTTGGCGTTCTTCGCTACAATCTCCCCCCGATTATAAGGACGTCTCCTGATCGGGCCCCGCAACATCGTTAATGCCTCGGTATTAACCCCCCAATCGCCCACAGAGAGCCGCCCACACAGATCGAATAGAGCTGGCGTGCTTGCTGCTTTCGTTGCAAACCACCCCCTCTTTATATCGAATCTGCCAGAGCTGCCATTGCGCTCGGCCACTTGAGTTGTTTGCCCGTTTTTGCCGCCTGTCGGCAAGCAATCCGGGCCAGGTGCCAGGCTGAGGCAGCCCTTTTTTGAGGTTCACGTCTTCAAAAGAGCGTGAAAAAAACGGGTTTTCACAACTTCACAAGAGTGTGGCGAGCAAATGAATAGTTTGGCGTGTGTACAAGCACCATCAGCGTCTTTAACAGCCCAACCACACAGGACCGAGCCCTCCTCAAAAACCGGAGCTTGAGCCTGTCCGCTACGGATTGGTTGCACGAATCACACGCTTTGACCATAAGTCGAATTGCCACAGGCGGCCATGAATGCGTTCATAGGCGGATTGGCCGGGCAGGAAGCGTGTGCTGAAGTTGCAAAGAATTGCGAAACGGACATGGCGATCCTGGCCATGAGTATCCTGGGGCAACACGTGAACCGCCCCGTCACTCCTGGCAGCCATGCCGTCAATTTGGTGCTGCAGATTTTGGAGACGCGTTAAATGGCGCATAACGAAGCAGTCGACGTAGTACTGGTAGGGGCCGGCATCATGAGTGCCACCCTGGCCGTACTGCTTAAAGAGCTCGACCCCGGCCTCAAGCTGGAAGTCGTTGAGCTGATGGATTCGGGTGCCGCGGAAAGTTCCAACCCGTGGAACAACGCCGGCACCGGTCACGCCGGGCTGTGTGAGCTGAACTACACGCCGCAGGCCGCCGATGGCTCCATCGACATCAAGAAAGCCGTGCACATCAACACCCAGTTCGAGGTGTCGAAGCAGTTCTGGGCGTACCTGACCAAAAAGGGCACCTTTGGCTCGTCCAAGTCCTTTATCAGCCCGGTGCCACACCTGAGCTTCGTACAGGGCGAAAAAGGCGTGGAGTTCCTCAAGAAGCGCTTTGATTCCCTCAGCCGCCATCACGCATTTTCGGACATGCACTACACCGAAGACCGCGCCGAGATGGCCGAGTGGATGCCGCTGATGATGCCGGGCCGCCCGCTCGACGAAAAAATCGCCGCCACCCGCGTACTCAACGGCACCGACGTCAACTTCGGCGCCCTGACCAACCAGCTGCTGGGTCACCTGACCAGCTCGCCGGATGCCCAGGTCAAGTACTGCAAGCGCGTCACCGGCCTCAAGCGCAATGGCGCTGGCTGGACCGTGAGCATCAAGGACGTCAACAGCGGCAACAGCCGTGAAGTCGACGCCAAGTTCGTCTTCCTCGGCGCCGGTGGCGCGGCCCTGCCGCTGCTGCAAGCCTCGGGGATCGAAGAAAGCAAAGGCTTTGGCGGTTTCCCGGTCAGCGGCCAGTGGCTGCGTTGCGACAACCCGGAAGTGGTCAAGCACCACCAGGCCAAGGTCTACAGCCAGGCTGCCGTGGGTTCGCCGCCGATGTCCGTGCCACACCTGGACACCCGTGTGGTCGATGGCAAGAAGTCCCTGCTGTTCGGGCCCTACGCCGGCTTCACCACCAAGTTCCTCAAGCACGGTTCGTTCCTCGACCTGCCACTGTCGATCCGCGCCGGCAACATCGGCCCGATGCTGGCCGTGGCCCGCGACAACATGGACCTGACCAAGTACCTGGTCAGCGAAGTGCGCCAGTCCATGGAACAGCGCCTGGAGTCCCTGCGTCGCTTCTACCCTGAAGCGAAAGCCGAAGACTGGCGCCTGGAAGTGGCCGGCCAACGGGTGCAGATCATCAAGAAAGACCCGAAGAAAGGCGGCGTGCTGCAATTCGGCACCGAGCTGGTCGCGGCCAAGGACGGCTCGCTGGCCGCACTGCTGGGCGCATCCCCGGGTGCTTCGGTGACCGTTTCGATCATGCTGGAACTGATCGAAAAATGCTTCCCCGGCAAAGCTGCCGGTGAATGGGCTGCCAAGCTTCAGGAAATATTCCCCGCGCGGGAAAAAGTCCTGGAGACCGATGCCGAGCTGTATCGCAAGATCAACACGCAGAACAACATCAGCCTGGAGCTGGTGGAGCCTGCCGCCGAGACCGAGAGCTACGCTTGAGGCCTTGAAGCCATAAAAAACGCCCCGCCCTCTGCATGAGGACGGGGCGTTTTTGTATGTCTCGGAAAATCAGCCGCGGGCTTTTTCGATCAGTTCGATGTACTCATCGGCGTTGCGCTGATCCTTGACCAGGTCGACAAAGGTCTGGCCATGTTCATCCTTGCCATCGAGGTCCAAGCCGGCTTCCTTGAAGAAACCCAGGAAACGCTCGAAGTCGTCGATGCGCAGGCCACGGTAAGCCTTGATCAGCTTGTGCAGGGACGGGGAAGTCGCGTCGACCGGCTCGAAGTCCAGGAACAACTTGATCTGATCATCACCGATCTCGTCACCAATCACCTGTTTCTTATCTTTACGCATTACCGACTCCAGCCTGCAGACATTTACACGGGACTGGAAGTCTACCTGCGAGACGCCGCCTTCGAAAGCGCTGGAGGTCCAATGTGGGAGCGGGCTTGCTCGCGAAAGCGGTATATCAGTTGAAGCATTTATCGACTGACCCACCGCTTTCGCGAGCAAGCCCGCTCCCACATTTGGATCCTCAGTGTTCTGGCTATTTGGTACGAACGGCACCGGTGTGTAAGTCCGCCCAGATGTGGCCGTTGGCGTAACTGAGGAATTGCACATACAGGGTGTCGTTACGCAGCAAGTCGACGATTACGCGGTACTGAGCCACCGGATAGGACAGGGTCAGGGTCTTGCTCTTATCGTCGTACGCCGGTTTTTTCAGGCTTTTGCTTTCAGCGTCGAAATTGAGCACCACCTGATTGATGGTCGCGCCTTTGTTCAGGGACTTGCCCTTGAGGCGGATCATCAACGGCGAAGTCACCGGGATCGGTTGCTGAGTGGACTGACGCTGGTTACCCACCACCACCGCATACTCGGTGACTTGCAGCAACTGCTGCTGGTCGGGAGTTCCGGCACGCAGGCTCAGGTCATCCGGCGGCAGGAATTGGCTATGCATCGGTGCAGGGGCGGCAGCCAGGGGCAGGCTGAGGGTCAGCGCCAGGACGGCGCAGGTGCGAATCAACAGGCTCATGGAAAGCTCCAGACGCAGGGCCAGGCACTCTAGCATGCCGGCCCTGCACCTGATGAAGCGCGTTTACATGCCTTTGACGGCATAGATGCCATTGGCATTGCGCCAGTAGCCCTTGTAGTCCATGCCGTAACCGAAGATGTAGCGGTCAACGCATGGCAGGCCGACGAAATCGGCTTTCAGTTCTGGGCGGGCCTTGCGGTCGTGATCTTTGTCGATCAGCACGGCGGTATGCACTTTGCGCGCGCCTGCGTGTTTGCAGAAGTCGATGATCGCGCCCAGGGTGTGACCTTCGTCGAGGATGTCGTCGATGATCAGCACGTCACGGTCGATGAACGAGACTTCCGGCTTGGCTTTCCAGAACAGGTCGCCGCCGCTGGTTTCATTGCGATAACGGGTGGCGTGCAGGTAGGACGCTTCCAGCGGGAATTGCAGGTGGGTGAGCAATTTGCCGGCAAAGATCAGGCCGCCGTTCATCACACAGAAAACCACCGGGTTGGTGTCGGCCATTTCGCGGCTGATGTGCGCGCCGACCTTGGCGATCGCCTCTTCGACTTGCGCTTCGGTGTACAGGCAGTCAGCCTCGCGCATGATTTGACGGATATGCTCGAGATCAGCGGACATGGCGCTCTCCAAGGGGGTGCTGTGGCAAGAAAAGCGGGCGAAGGTACGCTTCTCGTGCGCTCCGATCAAGCGCTAATGGACTAACGTACTAGATGTCTATAGGACAACACCCTCGGATAGATTAATCTAGGCCGGTTTTTTTGCCCGCCGCCGGAGCCTTTCCCATGCCCACTCGCGAGATCCGCCACCCGCTGATCCGACACAAACTCGGCCTTATGCGCCGCGCCGACATTAGCACGAAGAATTTCCGTGAGCTTGCTCAGGAAGTCGGAGCGCTGCTCACTTACGAAGCCACCAAGGATTTGCCCCTGGAGAGCTACGAGATTCCTGGTTGGGCCGGTCCCGTCCAGGTCGAGAAAATCGCCGGTAAGAAAATCACCGTCGTCCCGATCCTGCGTGCCGGTATCGGCATGCTCGAAGGTGTGCTCAGCCTGATCCCGGGCGCCAAGGTCAGCGCCGTGGGCGTTGCCCGCAATGAAGAAACGCTGGAGGCGCACACCTACCTGGAAAAACTTGTCCCGGAAATCGACGAGCGCCTGGCAATGATCATCGACCCGATGCTCGCCACCGGCAGCTCCATGGTCGCCACCATCGACCTGCTGAAAAAAGCCGGCTGCAAAGACATCCGCGCCATGGTGCTGGTCGCCGCGCCGGAAGGTATCGCCGCGGTCGAGAAGGCCCACCCGGACGTGCAGATCTACACCGCGTCCATCGACGAGCGCCTGAACGAACACGGCTACATCATCCCGGGCCTGGGCGACGCCGGCGACAAGATCTTCGGCACCAAGCAGAAGGACGCGTGAGCATGCAGGATGAATTCAACGACCCGCTTTGGCGCCAGATCCTGTCTGGCGCACAAATGCTCTTCGTGGCATTTGGCGCGCTGGTGTTGATGCCGCTGATCACAGGTCTTGATCCAAACGTTGCACTGTTTACCGCAGGCCTGGGCACCTTGTTGTTCCAGGTGGTCACAGGGCGGCAGGTGCCGGTCTTCCTGGCGTCGAGCTTTGCGTTTATCACGCCGATCATTCTCGCCAAGGGCCAGTTCGGCCTCGCAGCGACCATGGGCGGCGTGATGGCGGCCGGTTTCGTCTACACCTTCCTTGGCCTGGCCGTGAAGATCAAGGGCACCGGATTTATTGACCGTCTGCTGCCTCCAGTCGTGATCGGGCCGGTGATTATCTCCATCGGCCTGGCCATGGCGCCGATTGCCGCGAACATGGCGATGGGTAAATCCGGCGATGGCGCCGAGTTGATCCACTACCAGACGGCGATGATGATCTCGATGCCGGCACTGCTGACCACGTTGATCGTGGCGGTGTTCGGCAAAGGCATCTTCCGTCTGGTGCCGATCATCTCCGGCGTGCTGGTGGGCTTTGCCATGTCGTTCTACTTTGGCGTGGTCGACACGGCGAAGATCGCCGCGGCCCCCTGGTTCGCCCTGCCCCACTTCACCGCACCGGAGTTCAACTGGCAGGCGATCCTGTTCATCGTCCCGGTGGCCCTGGCCCCGGCGATCGAGCATATCGGCGGCGTGATTGCGGTGGGCAGCGTGACCGGTCGCGACTACCTGAAGAAGCCCGGTCTGCATCGCACCCTGCTGGGTGACGGCATCGCCACCACCGCCGCCGGCCTGTTTGGCGGCCCGCCGAACACCACCTACGCCGAAGTGACTGGCGCGGTGATGCTGACCAAGAACTACAACCCGAAAATCATGACTTGGGCGGCGGTGTTTGCCATCAGCCTGGCGTTTATCGGCAAGTTCGGCGCACTGCTGCAAAGCATCCCGGTGCCGGTAATGGGCGGGATTCTGTGCCTGCTGTTCGGTTCGATTGCAGCGGTGGGGATGAACACGTTGATCCGCCACAAGATCGACCTGGGCGAAGCGCGCAACCTGGTGATCGTCTCGGTGACGTTGGTGTTCGGGATTGGCGGTGTGCTGGTCGGCACCGGCACCGGCCCGGACGATTTCGGCCTGAAGGGCATCGCCCTGTGTGCGGTGGTAGCGATTGGCTTGAACCTGCTGCTACCGGGCAATGATGGCTGGAAGAACAAGAAGCCGGATGAGCCATTGCTTTAACCATACGGTGTCGCTGATGTCCTCATCGCGGGCAAGCCCGCTCCCACAGGGAACTGCATTCCAATGTGGGAGCGGGCTTGCCCGCGATGGGGCCCGTCAAGCCAACCGAGAATTAAAGCTCGCCTAGCCCATCGATCAACGCCTGGTTCTGCTCCGGCGTACCGATGCTGATCCGCAGGAACTGGGCAATCCGCTCCTGCTTGAAGTGCCGCACGATCACACCCTGCTCACGCAACTTGGCCGCCAGGCCGGCAGCGTCGTGCTTGGGGTGACGGGCAAAGATGAAGTTGGCCGCCGACGGCAATACTTCAAAGCCTTTACCTTCCAACTGCGCGACGACGGTGTTGCGGCTGTCGATCACCAACTGGCAGGTCTTCTCGAAGTACTCACGGTCTTCAAATGCCGCCGCTGCGCCGACAATCGCCAGGCGATCCAGGGGGTACGAGTTGAAGCTGTTCTTGACCCGCTCCAGCGCCTCGATCAGGTCCGGGTGGCCCACGGCCAGGCCCACGCGCAAACCGGCCAGTGAGCGCGATTTGGACAGGGTCTGGGTCACCAGCAGGTTCGGATAGCGATCCACCAGGCTGATGGCGCTTTCACCGCCGAAGTCGATGTAGGCCTCATCAACCACCACCACCGAATCCGGGCTGGCTTTGACGATCTGCTCCACCGCATCCAGCGCGAGCACGCAGCCCGTCGGCGCGTTCGGGTTGGGGAAGATGATCCCGCCGTTGGGCCTGGCGTAGTCCGCCACACGGATCTGGAACTGCTCGTCCAGCGGCACCGGTTCGAACGTGATGCCATACAGGCCGCAGTAAACCGGATAGAAGCTGTAGCTGATGTCCGGGAACAGCAGCGGCAAGTCGTGTTGGAACAGGCCGTGGAAGATGTGCGCGAGGACTTCATCGGAACCGTTGCCGAGGAATACCTTGCCGGCATCCACGCCGTAGTACTTGGCCACCGCCTGCTTGAGCAGGTCGCTGTTGGGGTCCGGGTACAGGCGCAGGTTATCGTTCAACTCGGCCTGCATTGCCGCCAACGCCTTGGGCGATGGCCCGTAGGGGTTTTCGTTGGTGTTGAGCTTGACCAGTTTGGTCAGCTTCGGTTGTTCACCCGGCACGTAAGGCACGAGGTCCTTGACGAAGGGGCTCCAGAATTTGCTCATGCCTCACTCTCCCTTGACGATGCGATATTCGGCGCTACGTGCGTGTGCGCTCAGCGATTCACCACGGGCCAGCACCGAGGCGGTCTTGCCCAGCTCGGACGCGCCTTGTGGCGAGCAGAAAATGATCGACGAACGCTTCTGGAAGTCATAAACCCCCAGCGGCGACGAAAAGCGTGCGGTGCCGGACGTCGGCAACACGTGGTTCGGGCCCGCGCAGTAGTCGCCTAGGGCTTCGCTGGTGTGGCGGCCCATGAAGATCGCACCGGCGTGGCGAATCGATGGCAGCCAGGCCTGTGGGTCGGCCACAGACAGCTCCAGGTGCTCCGGCGCGATACGGTTGGCCACTTCGATGGCCTGCTCCATGTCGCGTACCAGGATCAATGCACCACGGCCATTGATCGACTTCTCGATGATCTCGGCGCGGTCCATGGTCGGCAGCAGCTTGTCGATGCTGGCGGCAACCTTGTCGAGGAACTCGGCATCCGGGCTGACCAGAATCGCCTGGGCGTCTTCGTCGTGCTCGGCCTGGGAGAACAGGTCCATGGCGATCCAGTCCGGGTCGGTCTGGCCGTCACACACCACGAGGATTTCCGACGGGCCTGCAATCATATCGATGCCGACCTGACCAAACACGTGGCGCTTGGCAGTGGCAACGTAGATGTTGCCGGGGCCGACCACCTTGTCGACTTTCGGCACGCTTTCGGTGCCATAGGCCAGGGCCGCAACAGCCTGGGCGCCACCGATGGTGAACACGCGGTCGACACCGGCGATGCACGCGGCGGCCAGTACCAGTTCGTTGATTTCGCCGCGCGGGGTCGGTACGACCATGACCACTTCGGTCACGCCGGCAACCTTGGCCGGAATCGCATTCATCAACACCGACGACGGGTACGACGCCTTGCCGCCCGGCACGTACAGGCCGGCACGGTCCAGCGGCGTGACCTTCTGGCCCAGCACGGTGCCGTCGGCCTCGGTGTAGCTCCACGAATCCTGCTTCTGCTTTTCGTGGTAGCTGCGCACCCGCGTCGCCGCCACTTCCAGCGCTTCACGCTGCGCGGCGGTGATGCGCGTCAGGGCCAGCTCCAGGCGTTCGCGGGGCAGGATCAGGTCGGACATCGACGCCACATCGAGGCCGTCGAACTGGCGGGTGAAATCCACCAGCGCCGCGTCACCGCGCTCGCGCACGGCCTTGATGATGTCGAGTACTCGCCCGTTGACCGACTCGTCGGACACACTTTCCCAGCTCAGCAGATGATCCAGATGATGGGCGAAATCCGGGTCGGCAGCGTTGAGTCGGGCAATTGCAGTGGACGTGGTCATAGCGAGGGCCTCAATAGAATTGGCAAAAACTCAGGCGCCCTAAACTAGCAGTCGTTTCCGCTTGGGCACCTGAGAATTCTGGCTATGAGGCGGATAGACGGGCGCAGCCTTTCAGCTACGCGGGTAGGTCAACCGCGGTGTCGCGACTCCACTGCCTTGCGCAGGGTGTCGATCAACGCCTGGATACGGGCGTGCTGCATCTTCATCGATGCTTTGTTGACGATCAGGCGAGAGCTGATGTCGGCAATGAATTCTTGTGGTTCAAGACCGTTGGCACGCAGGGTATTACCGGTGTCGACCACATCGATGATCTTGTCGGCCAGGCCAATCAGCGGAGCCAGCTCCATGGAGCCGTAGAGCTTGATGATGTCGACCTGGCGGCCTTGCTCGGCGTAGTAGCGCTTGGCGACGTTGACGAACTTGGTCGCCACACGCAGACGGCCTTTGGGCTCGACGTCACCGACACGGCCGGCGGTCATCAGCTTGCACAGGGCGATGCGCAGGTCCAGGGGCTCGTACAGGCCCTGGCCGCCGTATTCCATCAGCACGTCCTTACCGGCGACGCCCAGGTCGGCCGCGCCATGTTCAACGTAGGTCGGCACGTCGGTAGCCCGCACGATCAACAGGCGAACGTCGTCCTGGGTCGTTGGGATGATCAGCTTGCGGCTCTTGTCCGGATTCTCGGTCGGCACGATGCCCGCTTCAGCCAGAAGCGGCAAAGTGTCGTCAAGGATGCGGCCCTTGGACAGTGCGATGGTCAACATGGGAAACGTCAGTCCTTCATCAGGCTATTGCGGTCCGGTCGCAAACGGCGCCGGACACAGATCGAGGCCATGACAGCCTCGACTTGAAACAAATTCACAGCAAGCTTCTGTAGTGAGCGGGCCTGCCCCGCGCGGGGTTGCGAAGCAGCCCTAAAAATCTTGGGAGCGCTGCGCACTCCAGCGCGGGGCAAGCCCACTCACTACACTAGCGTTTGGGACTAGCCCGGTACGCGGCGGATTTTCGCGCCGAGCATCTGCAGTTTTTCTTCGATGCACTCGTAGCCACGGTCGATGTGGTAGATGCGGTCGATCAGGGTGTCGCCGTCGGCGCACAGTGCCGAAATCACCAGGCTAGCCGACGCACGCAGGTCGGTGGCCATCACTGGCGCGCCCTTGAGCTTGTCGATACCGGTGACGATGGCGGTGTTGCCTTCAACCTGGATCTTCGCGCCCATGCGGTGCAGTTCGTACACGTGCATGAAGCGGTTTTCGAAGATGGTCTCGATCACAGCACCGGTACCTTCGGCAATCGCGTTCAGGGAAATGAACTGAGCCTGCATGTCGGTCGGGAACGCCGGGTACGGAGCGGTACGCACGTTGACGGCTTTAGGCCGCTTGCCGTGCATGTTCAGCTCGATCCAGTCTTCGCCGGTGGTGATGTCCGCACCCGCTTCGCGCAGTTTTTCGAGGACCGCTTCCAGGATGGTCGGATCGGTGTCCTTGACCTTGACGCGGCCGCCAGTGACGGCAGCGGCAACCAGGTAGGTGCCGGTTTCGATACGGTCGGGCATGACCTTGTAGGTCGCCGTGTGCAGGCGCGCCACACCGTCAATGGTGATGGTGTCGGTGCCAGCACCGGAAACCTTGGCGCCCATGGCGTTCAGGAAGTTGGCCAGGTCGACCACTTCCGGCTCGCGCGCAGCGTTCTGCAGGACGCTGCGGCCGTTGGCCAGGGCAGCGGCCATCATGATGTTCTCGGTACCGGTCACGCTGACGGTATCAAAGAAGAAGCTGGCGCCACGCAGACCGCCTTCCGGCGCCTTGGCCTTGATGTAGCCACCTTCGACGTCGATGGTTGCGCCCATGGCTTCAAGGCCACGGATGTGCAGGTCCACCGGACGCGAGCCAATGGCGCAACCGCCAGGCAGGGCCACTTCGGCCTCGCCGAAACGGGCAACCATCGGGCCCAGCACCAGGATCGATGCACGCATGGTTTTCACCAATTCGTACGGGGCGATCAGGGTCTTGATAGTGCGCGGGTCAATTTCGACCGA
Organism: Pseudomonas sp. AF03-9; assembly: GCF_020515815.1. NCBI lineage: Bacteria > Pseudomonadati > Pseudomonadota > Gammaproteobacteria > Pseudomonadales > Pseudomonadaceae > Pseudomonas > Pseudomonas sp. AF03-9. The sequence goes on from NZ_JAHPJF010000014.1 coordinate 23,844, forward strand.
CAGCTTTTCGTCGATCACAGGCTCGATGCCCATGCGACCGAACAGCTCGATCATGGTGGTGATGTCGTGCAAGTGCGGTAGGTTGGCCACGGTGACCGGGCCATCACACAGCAGGGTCGCTGCCAGGATCGGCAAGGCGGAGTTTTTTGCACCGGAGATGCGAATCTCGCCATCAAGGCGGGCACCGCCGGTAATAATCAATTTATCCATAAGAATCTCGACGCCTTGGGGGCTCAGGTGCGCTCGGCCCAGGCCGCGCGGCTGAAAAATTTCATAGTGACCGCATGGATGCTGCCATCGGTGATCCACGGGTTCAAATGGGCATAGATCTGCTGCTGACGCTTGACCGGGCTCAGTGCCGCCAGTTCATCGCTAATCACGTTCAGCTGGAAGTTGCAGCCTTCGCCTTCAACTTCTACGGTCGTTTCCGGCAGCTTTCCTTCAAGAAAGCTCTTAACTTCTAGGGCCTGCATGCTCAACCTCTATCGGCGCCCAGTGCGCACGGGTCGCACATCATACAAAAAAGCCCCGCGCCTGCGAACCCCGCATAGCAGGACTCTGACGGGGGGCTTCTCTAATAGTGTGTATTAAGGATGTGCCAACAGCTCGGTCAAACCCGAAACCTCGGCAATTTCGCGCATGTCTTCAGGCATGGCGCGGATGCTGACCGTTTTGTTGGCTGCCTCGGCATCGCGCATGAAGCACAGCAGCAAGGACAAACCCACGCTGCTGGACTTGCTCACCTGCGAGCAATCCACCACCAACGCAGGCGCGCTGCTGCTGTTGATCAGTGCCTGGCCCTGCTTGCGCAGGCCCGGCCCGGAGCGATAGTCCAGTACGCCGCTGATGAACAACTCGCCGGCATCGCCGAGACGAACGGCCGATTCGGTCATTGCGCAGGCTTCCCGGCAGCTTGCTTGTCGGTTTCTTCCTTGGCCTTGGCGACTTCACCGGCCCAACCATTGATGGTTTTGTCCAGGTCGTTGCCATTGCGCTGCATGGCATCGGCGAACTGATCACGGAACAGCTTGCCGATGTTGATACCGTTGATGATCACGTTGCGCAGTTTCCACTCGCCGTTGATCTTCTCCAGGGTGTACTGCACCGGGTAGACGGCACCGTTGGAACCCTTGACGGTCATGCCAACGCTGGTGCGGTCACCGGACTCATCCTTGGCGGGATCGACGGTAATGCCCTGGTTGTTGTACTCCAGCAACGCGTTGCCATAGAACTGGAACAGGCCTTTCTTGAAGTTCTCCTGAAACGTCTGCATCTGCGCCGGAGTAGCCTTGCGCGAATACTTGACCGTCATGATGCTGCGGGAAATGCCTTCGGCATCGACCACCGGGCCGACAATGGTGTTCAGCGCGTCATAGAACCTGGTCGGGTCTTGCTTGTACTGCTCTTTGTTCGCCTTCAGGTCGGCCAACATCTTGTTGGTCGTGTCTTGCACCAGTTCGTGGGCAGAACCTGCCGCGTTGGCCATCAACGGCAACGCTGCAAGCAGCACCAGCAGGCCACGTCGCAAGGTAGAGATCATGAACAGATTCCTCATTTGGCGTCTTTATTGACCGTATTGAGCAGGAATTTACCGATCAGGTCCTCAAGTACCAGCGACGACTGCGTGTCGTGGATGGTCGAGCCATCCTTGAGCAGGGCTGTTTCCCCACCCACGCTGATACCGATGTACTTCTCGCCCAGCAGACCCGCAGTGAGGATAGATGCAGTGGAGTCGGTCGGCAGATTATCTACCTTCTTGTCCAACTGCATCGTCACTCGACCGGTGAAGCTGTCGCGATCCAGATCGATTGCCGTGACCTTGCCGATGGTTACACCGGCCATGGTCACTTTAGCTCTGACAGTCAAACCGGCGATATTGTCGAAGTACGCGTAAAGTTTATAAGTATCGGCGGTGGGGCTGGCCGACAGGCCGCTGACTCGCAGCGCCAGCAACAGTAAAGCCAGGATGCCAGCCAGCAAGAAAAGGCCGACACCGATTTCCACAGTGCGGTTTTGCATCAGAAATCTCCAAACATCAAGGCGGTCAAAATGAAGTCAAGGCCCAGTACCGCCAGCGAGGCGTACACAACGGTCTTGGTGGTGGCACGACTGATCCCTTCTGAAGTGGGCTCACAGTCGTAGCCTTGGAATACGGCGATCCAGGTCACTACAAAGGCGAAGACGATGCTCTTTATGATGCCGTTGAGCACGTCACCGCTGAAGGTCACGCTGTTTTGCATGTTGGCCCAGTAGGAGCCGTCGTAGACCCCCAGCCAGTCCACCGCCACCCACGAACCGCCCCAGATACCCACCACGCTGAAGATCATCGCCAGCAGTGGCAGGGAAATGAAGCCGGCCCACAGACGCGGGGCAACAATGTACTTGAGCGGGTCCACGCCGATCATTTCCAGGCTGGACAACTGCTCGGTGGACTTCATGTTGCCAATCTCGGCAGTCAGCGCAGAACCTGCGCGCCCGGCGAACAACAACGCAGTGACCACCGGCCCCAGTTCACGCAACAGTGTCAGGGCAACCATCTGCCCTACGGCCTGCTCCGAACCGTAGCTGGAGAGAATATTGAAGCCTTGCAGCGCCAGTACCATGCCGATGAACACGCCGGAGACCACGATGATCACCAGCGACATCACGCCCACCGCATGCAACTGCTTGATCAACAGACCAAAACCGCCGCCAATGCCGCCGCGCCCCAACAGGGCATGGAACAGGAAAATCGTCGAACGGCCGAGCACTTCGATGATGTCGATGCCCGAGCGACCGAAAAGGCGAACCTTCTCGATAAGTGAAGTCTTGCGCATCAACGCTTCCCCAGAAGATCAGAGCGGTAGTCCGCTGCCGGAAAATGAAATGGCACCGGGCCGTCGGGATCGCCGGTCATGAATTGGCGAATGCGCGGGTTGTCGGCGTTCATCAACTCTTCAGGCGTGCCCTGCCCCAACACTTGGCCATCGCCGACGACATAGAGGTAATCGGCGATGCTCGCGGTTTCTGCAAGGTCATGGGAAACCACGATGCTGGTAATGCCCAGCGCGTCGTTGAGCAGGCGGATCAACCGCACCAGCACGCCCATGGCGATAGGGTCCTGGCCGACAAAAGGTTCGTCGTACATGAGGATCTGCGGATCGAGGGCGATAGCCCGCGCCAGGGCGACACGACGTTTCATGCCACCCGACAGCTCGTCGGGCATCAGGTCGATGGCACCGCGCAGCCCTACGGCCTGCAGTTTCAGCAACACGATGTCGCGAATCATCTCGTCGGACAGTTGGGTATGGACCCGCAGCGGGAAGGCGACGTTCTCGAAAACGTCAAGATCGGTAAACAGTGCGCCGCTCTGGAACAACACGCCCATGTGCTTGCGCGCGTCGAACAGGTCGCTGCGCGACAACGTCGGCAGGTTCTGGCCGTTGACCCACACTTCGCCGGCAGTCGGGCGCAATTGCATGCCCATCAGGCGCAACAGGGTGGTCTTGCCGCAACCGGAAGGCCCCATGATGCCCGTGACCTTGCCGCGTGGAATGCGAATATCGACGTTATTGAAGATGCTGCGCGTCCCGCGCTTGAAGGTAAGACCCTTCAGCTCGACCGCGTAGGCGTTATCGGCACTCATCTAAACTCCTTGGGATGCAGCCTTTCACTCAGACACCATGTTTGCGCCAAACGTTTGCAACGCTCGTGCAATAGTTAGCCACATGGGCTGGGCGGACCGAACTGGCGGCGAACTATATCACTGCTGGTACAACGCGCCCAAGGCCGGAACTGTGCTTGTTCAGACTGAAGACAGGGAAAAACCGTTGCTTAAGATGAATCTCACGCGCATCACGAACAAACCCTGACGAACTTGCGTGAGGGAATTGCTCATTACCGCTATAATCGCCGACTTTTCGTCAGGCTATACGATTTCAGACATGAGCCAATCCAGCGACCTTATTCAATCCGCACAACGCACCATCCGCCTCGAGCTTGAAGCCGTAGAAGGCTTGTTGGCGCATATCGACGCAGATTTCGTACGCGCATGCGAGATGATTCTGGCCAGCAAGGGCCGCGTTGTTGTCGTCGGCATGGGCAAATCCGGCCACGTCGGCAACAAGATTGCCGCCACTCTGGCCAGCACTGGGACCACCGCATTTTTTGTGCACCCGGCCGAAGCCAGCCACGGCGACATGGGCATGATCACCAAGGATGACATCATCCTGGCACTGTCCAACTCCGGCACCACCAACGAAATCGTGACGCTGCTGCCGCTGATCAAGCGCCTGGGCATCAAGATGATCAGCATCACCGGCAACCCTGAATCGACGTTGGCCAAGGCCGCCGAAGTGAACCTCAACGTGCATGTGGCCCATGAGGCCTGCCCGCTGAACCTGGCACCGACCTCCTCCACGACCGCCGCCCTGGTCATGGGTGATGCGCTGGCCGTGGCGTTGCTGGAAGCGCGCGGGTTTACCGCCGAAGACTTCGCGTTCTCCCACCCAGGGGGCGCCCTGGGCCGTCGCCTGCTGTTGAAAGTGGAAAACGTCATGCACTCGGGCGATGAATTGCCCCACGTCCAGCGCGGCACGCTGCTGAAGGACGCGCTGATGGAAATGACCCGCAAGGGCCTGGGCATGACGGTGATCCTGGAAGCCGACGGCAAACTGGCCGGGGTATTCACCGACGGCGACTTGCGTCGCACCCTGGACCGCACCATCGACATCCATACCGCGACCATAGATGCTGTGATGACGCCCCACGGCAAGACCGCCCGCCCCGAGATGCTGGCAGCTGAAGCCTTGAAAATCATGGAAGACCACAAGATCGGCGCGCTGGTGGTGGTCGATCATCAAGACCACCCGATTGGCGCCCTGAACATGCACGACTTGCTGCGTGCGGGAGTGATGTAAATGACAGGCGACCTGTTGCAACGCGGCAAGAACATCAAACTGGCGATTTTCGACGTAGACGGCGTGCTGACCGATGGCCGCCTCTATTTCCTCGAAGACGGCAGCGAATTCAAGACCTTCAACACCCTCGACGGCCAAGGCATCAAGATGCTGATGGCAGCGGGCGTGCAAACGGCGATCATCAGCGGCAGAAAAACCCCGGTTGTGGAACGCCGCGCACAAAACCTGGGGATTCCTCACCTGTATCAGGGCCGCGAGGATAAACTGGTGGTCTTGGACGAGCTTCTTGGCCAACTCAACCTAAGCTATGAGCAGGTCGCCTATTTGGGCGATGACCTGCCTGACTTGCCGGTGATCCGTCGAGTCGGCCTGGGCATGGCCGTCGCCAATGCGGCAGCCTTTGTTCGCGAACACGCCCATGGCATCACCACCGCCCGCGGCGGCGAAGGTGCCGCCCGCGAGTTCTGCGAGCTGATCCTGCGCGCCCAAGGCAGCCTTGAAGCGGCCCACGCCGCCTACCTATAGAGCGTTTTATGCTGAGCAAAAAGATTCGCAACTTCCTGTTATTCGGGGTCATCGCCGCGCTGTTCCTGGCGGTGGGCTACTGGAATATCAGCCCGGAGCGCTTTCTCGACCAGCCTGTTGCGCAGGTTGACGAAGGGGCTATCGACTATTACGCCACCAATGCCTACAGCATCCAGTTCCTGCCCGACGGCAAGGTGCAGTATGAGATGACGTCGGACAAGGTCGAGCACTTGAAGGCCACCGAAGTCACCCTGCTGACCAACCCGGACATGAACATCTACCGTGGCACCGAGTTTCCGTGGCATGTCACCAGCAAGCGTGGCGAGGTCAACCCGGACGGCACCGAAGTGGAACTGATCGACTCGGTGCGCGTCGCGCGTACCGACGATAAAAACCGTGACACCGTGATTACCAGCAGTCGTATGACCGTATTCCCGCAGAAGCAATATGCGCAGACCGAGCAAGACGTTAGAATCGACGGCGCTGGCGGGGTATCGACTGGCAAGGGAATGAAAGCGTATTTGAAAGAAAGCAGGATACACCTGCTATCGAACGTAAGAGGACAGTATGAGGCTCGTTAAAACTCTCCCTATTTTGCTCAGTCTGGGCGCAGCACTGGGAAGCGTGAGCGCCTGGGCTCTGCCGAACGATAGCCAGCAACCGATCCACATTTCGGCTGACGATGCGCAACTGGACGACAAGCAAGGCGTCGCCACCTACACCGGCGGCGTGATCATCACCCAGGGCTCGATGAAGATCACCGGCAACACGGTGACCTTGACGCGTACCGCCAATGGCGACATTGACGTGGTGACTTCGGTGGGCAACCTGGCTTACTTCGAGCAGAAGCAGTCGCCGACCGACAGCGGCCCGATGAAGGGCTACGGCAAGACCATCCAGTATCACGCCCAGCAGAACCGTATTGTCCTGATCGACCAGGCCAAGGTCCTCAGCCCGGACGGCAACTCCACGGAAGGTGAGAAAATCACCTATGACACCGTGAAACAGATCGCCAACGCCGGCCGCGCCAATGGTGCCAAGGTGACTGCGCCACGTCCGCGAATCGACATGGTTATCCAGCCGAAGAAGAAGGCCGAGTAATGGCAACCCTGAAAGCCCAGCATCTGGCCAAGGCCTATAAAAGCCGCCAGGTCGTGCGCGACGTCAGCCTGTCGATCGACAGCGGCCAGATCGTCGGCCTGCTCGGCCCCAACGGCGCCGGCAAGACCACCTGCTTCTACATGATCGTCGGCCTGGTCCAGGCGGATCAGGGTCGCGTCCTGATCGACGACCTGGATGTCAGCCACCAGCCAATGCACGGTCGTGCACGGGCCGGTATCGGCTATCTTCCGCAAGAAGCGTCGATCTTCCGCAAACTGTCGGTGGCCGACAACATCATGGCGATCCTCGAGACCCGCAAGGAACTCGACCGTGATGGCCGTCGCAAGGAGCTGGAAAGCCTGCTGCAGGAATTCCACATCAACCACATTCGCGACAACCTCGGCATGAGCCTGTCCGGCGGCGAGCGTCGTCGCGTGGAAATCGCCCGCGCCCTGGCCACTGCGCCGAAATTCATCCTGCTGGACGAACCGTTTGCCGGCGTCGACCCGATCTCGGTCGGCGACATCAAACAAATCATCCACCACCTGAAAGCCAAGGGCATCGGTGTATTGATCACCGACCACAACGTGCGTGAAACCCTCGACATCTGCGAAACCGCATATATCGTCAACGATGGCCAGCTGATTGCCGAAGGCGACGCCGCCACGATCCTGGCCAACGAATTGGTGAAGGAAGTCTACCTGGGTCACGAGTTCCGCCTGTAAACACCGTGGTGTCACGGCCGCTGCCAAGATGCGCGGGAGTCAATGAAAACCTCCGGATTTTTATTGTTACCGTGCTCTAGGCAAAGCCCCCGACATCAGGCATATAATTTGCTTATGTTTGGCGCTCACGCGCCCTGTCGTGGATGGCGCATTGCGCCGGCGAATAAGGTGTTAAGCCCCTGCCATGAAACCATCGCTAGTCCTGAGAATGGGCCAGCAGCTGACGATGACACCGCAGCTGCAACAGGCCATCCGCCTGCTCCAATTGTCGACCCTGGACCTGCAACAGGAAATCCAGGAGGCCCTGGAGTCCAACCCGATGCTCGAACGCCAGGAAGAAGGCGACGACTTCGATAACGCAGACCCGCTGGCCGACAACATCGAGCAAAAACCCAATTCCGACGTGCAGGAACCTTCCTATCAGGAAACCGCCCCAACGGTGGATAACCTGGAAGAAGGTGAATGGAACGAACGCATTCCTAACGAACTTCCCGTGGATACCGCCTGGGAAGACGTCTACCAGACCAGCGCCAGCAGCCTGCCCAGCAACGATGATGATGAGTGGGACTTCACCACCCGCACCTCCGCCGGTGAAAGCCTGCAGAGCCATCTGTTGTGGCAATTGAACCTCGCGCCGATGTCGGACACCGATCGCCTGATCGCTGTGACCCTGATCGACTGCATCAACAACCAGGGCTACCTGGACGAGACGCTTGAGGAGATCCTCGAAGCGTTCGACCCGGAACTGGACATCGAACTGGACGAGATCGAAGCCGTCCTGCACCGCATCCAACAGTTCGAACCCGCCGGCATCGGCGCCCGCACCCTCAGCGAATGCCTGTTGCTGCAATTGCGCCAACTGCCTGCCAAGACGCCTTGGCTCGTTGAAGCCCAGCGCTTGGTGACCGACTACATCGACTTGCTGGGTAGCCGCGACTACAGCCAGTTGATGCGCCGCATGAAACTCAAGGAAGACGACCTGCGCCAGGTGATCGAGCTGGTACAGAGCCTCAATCCGCGCCCGGGCTCGCAGATCGAGTCCAGCGAAGCCGAATACGTGGTGCCTGACGTCATCGTGCGCAAGGACAACGAACGCTGGCTGGTGGAGTTGAACCAGGAGTCGGTGCCACGCCTGCGGGTCAACCCGCAATACGCCGGCTTTGTGCGCCGCGCCGATACCAGCGCCGACAACACCTTCATGCGCAACCAGTTGCAGGAGGCCCGCTGGTTCATCAAGAGCCTGCAAAGCCGCAACGAAACCCTGATGAAAGTCGCCACCCAGATCGTCGAGCACCAGCGCGGCTTCCTGGAATACGGCGACGAAGCGATGAAACCGTTGGTGCTGCATGACATCGCCGAAGCAGTCGGCATGCACGAATCGACGATTTCACGGGTGACCACGCAGAAATTCATGCATACCCCACGGGGTATTTATGAGCTGAAATACTTTTTCTCCAGCCACGTCAGCACCTCCGAAGGCGGCGAATGCTCGTCCACGGCGATCCGCGCGATCATCAAAAAACTGGTTGCCGCGGAAAATCAGAAAAAGCCATTGAGTGACAGTAAGATCGCTGGTTTACTGGAGGCACAAGGCATTCAGGTCGCCCGTCGAACCGTCGCCAAGTACCGCGAGTCCCTCGGGATCGCGCCTTCCAGCGAGCGTAAGCGTTTGATGTGACGGGCGGGCCATAGCGTTCCAGTGGTGGGTATTCCTGCCCACCGCTTTATGCACTGGCAACGAAGGAGAAGCTGTATGCAAGTCAACATCAGTGGACACCAACTGGAAGTGACCGAACCGCTGCGCGCCTATATCGGCGAAAAACTCAAAAGAATTGAGGGGCATTTCGACAAGATCACCAACGTGCAAGTCATCATGACTGTCGAAAAGCTGAAGCAGAAAATCGAAGCCACCTTGCGTATACCCGGCGGGGAAGTAGTCGCCAATGCCGAGCATTCAGATATGTATGCCGCCATTGACGACCTGACCGACAAGCTGGATCGCCAAATCAAAAAGCATAAGGAAAAGCAGCAGAGCCTCCTCCAGGGCACAGGCCGCTAACACCCCCCACCCATGATTCGACTTGAAACCATCCTGACCCCCGGCCGTTCCCTCGTGAACGCGCCGGGTGGCAGTAAAAAGAAAGCCCTTGAGCAAATTGCCAACCTGATCAGCCGCGAAGTGCCTGACCTGGAGATGCAAGATGTCTACGAGGCTCTGATTGCCCGTGAAAAACTCGGCTCCACCGGTTTTGGCAACGGCATCGCCATTCCCCACTGCCGCCTCAAAAGTTGTGAGGCACCTGTCAGCGCCCTGCTGCACCTGGACGCTCCCATCGATTTCGACGCCATCGACGGCGCCCCGGTCGACCTGCTGTTTGTTCTGCTGGTCCCGCAAGCCGCCACCGATGCGCACCTGGAACTGCTCCGGCAGATCGCCAGCATGCTCGACCGCAAGGAAGTACGCGACAAACTGCGCAGTGCCAGCAGCAATGAGGCGCTGTATCAGGTAGTCCTGGATGAACAGAACGGGCAGTAATCATGCGTTTGATCATCGTCAGCGGCCGTTCCGGCTCGGGTAAAAGCACCGCCCTCAACGTACTTGAGGACAGTGGCTTCTACTGCATCGACAACCTGCCCGCCGGCCTGCTGCCAGAGCTCGCGGAACGCGCGTTGATCCACACCGAGCTGGCGCAACCGCTGGTGGCCGTATCGATCGATGCCCGCAACCTGCCCAGCCACCTTGAGCGGTTCCCGCAACTGCTCGAGGAAGTTCGCGCCAAGCACATTCATTGCGATGTGCTGTACCTGGACGCCGACGAAGAGACCCTGCTAAAGCGCTTCTCTGAAACCCGTCGACGCCACCCCCTCAGCAGCCCCCATCGCTCCCTGGCAGAAGCCATCGAGGACGAAACCAAGTTGCTGGGGCCGATCATTGACCTCGCCGACCTCAAGATCAACACCACCGGGCTCAACCTGTACCAGTTGCGTGATGCCATCAAGCTGCGTCTGCTGAACCAGCCCGAGCCGGGTACGGCATTCCTCGTCGAGTCGTTTGGCTTCAAGCGCGGCATGCCGGTGGACGCCGACCTGGTGTTCGATGTGCGCTGCCTGCCCAACCCTTATTGGAAACCGGAACTGCGTGATCAGTCCGGGCTGGACCAACCTGTGGCTGAATACCTGGCGGCGCAACCGGATGTCGAGGAGATGTTCCAGGACATTTCCAGCTACCTGCTCAAATGGCTGCCGCGCTTCGCTGCAAGCAATCGGGCGTATGTCACCATTGCCATTGGCTGCACCGGCGGCCACCACCGCTCGGTCTACCTGACCGAACGCCTGGGCCAACTGCTGCAACAAACCCTCAAGAACGTCCAGGTTCGCCACCGCGACCTTAGCTGAAAGGAACACCCCCGCGATGCCTGCTCTGGAAATTGAAATCATCAACAAGCTGGGGCTGCATGCCCGGGCTTCCGCGAAGTTCGTCGGCGTTGCCGGGCAGTTCCCCTGCCAGATCCGCGCGGGGCGTACGCCAGAGTCCATGGTCGATGGCAAAAGCATTATGGCCATGATGATGTTGGCCGCCGGCAAGGGCACCCGGATTCACTTGAAGACGGAAGGCGAGCAAGAGCAGGAAGCCATGGACGCCCTGGTGGCGCTGATCAACAACTTCTTTGATGAGGGTGAGTGACACCCTTGAAGACGGGCGTGAAGTCGCAACGACTTCAGCCCAATGCGGTATCCATCACCATCATCAAACAAAACCCGATGCACAACCCCAGGCTGGCGAGCATCTCGTGACCGTTGCGCCGCGACTCGGGGATGACCTCGTGAGTCACCACCAACAACATGGCCCCCGCGGCGAGCGCCAGCCCAAGCGGCAACAGCACTTCAGCCAGGCTTACCAACCAGGCGCAGAGCACCGCGAACACCGGCTCGACCAACCCTGAAGCAGCTCCGATCAAGAACGCCTTGATCCGCGACATCCCTGCCCCGGCCAACACCAACGCAATCACCAAGCCTTCGGGCACATCCTGCAAGGCAATGCCCATGGCCAGGCTGTCGGCATCGGGCATTGCGCCGCCCGCCGAAACCCCCACGGCCATGCCTTCGGGGATGTTGTGGGCAATGATGGCAAACACGAATAACCAGATACGCGGCGGGATCACCGGGTGATCGGGCGTGCCTACCAGCATTTCCGGGCTGGCACCGGAGACCTTGCGATCAACCAGATACAACCCGAATGCCCCCAGCATGATGCCAACGCTGATCAGGCCACTGACCCCCCAAGGCGAAAGCCCCAGGCCTTCGGCGGCGGCGATGCCCGGCACGATCAGCGAAAATGCCGTCGCCGCGAGCATGACCCCGGCACCAAAACCCAGCAAGGTGTCACTGAGCGCCACCGGCATGCGCCGAATCACCAGCACCGGCACCGCACCGAGTGCCGTGCCCAGTGCGCAGATTGCGCCGCCTTGCAGCGCGCGCAGGATTCGCGGCTCCAGGTTCAGCCAGTCCAGCCCATGGGCCACCAGCAATGCAGTCCCTGCCAATAGCAGCAGCGAGCCAAACGCATAACGAAACATCCGCCCGCTGCTGACCGCCAGTGTTTCAGTGCCCATAGTCGGCCTTAGATCTTGTTATGGAGGTGAATGTCAGGCCAAGGCGGCCTGATAGCGTGCGGCAACTTCCGGCCAATTGATCACGCTATAGAACGCGTTGATATATTCCGGACGCCGGTTCTGATAACGCAGGTAGTAGGCATGCTCCCACACGTCCAGGCCGAGGATTGGCGTGTTGCCATTCATCAGGGGGCTGTCCTGATTACCGCTGCTTTCGACGACCAGGGTCTTTTGTGGAGTAACGCTCAGCCAGGCCCAGCCGCTGCCGAAACGGGTCAGTGCGGCTTTGGTAAAGGCTTCCTTGAAGCTCTCGAAACCGCCCACTTGCTCGTCGATAGCCTTGCCCAGCGCGCCCTCAGGCTTGCCTCCGCCTTGTGGCGACATCACTGCCCAGAACAAGGAGTGGTTGGCATGGCCGCCACCTTGGTTGATCACCGCAGCGCGCAGTGTTTCCGGCAATTGCTGCACACTGGACACCAGTTTCTCTACCGGCCAGCCCGCGAACTCGGTGCCTTCGACGGCAGCGTTGAGGTTATTGATGTAGGTCTGATGGTGCTTGGTGTAGTGAATCTCCATGGTTTGCGCATCGATATGCGGCTCCAGGGCGTCGTAGGCGTAAGGCAAGGCAGGCAAGGTGTAGGACATCTCAATGTGCTCCGTAATAAGGACTGTTGCGAGTCGACGCATCCTGTTGCGCCGCGGTGCTGCCCAGCAGGCGATGGGTACGCGGGTACTCACCGTGATCGCTGATGAAATTCAACAGTTCAATGTAGGTCTTGCTGCTTTGGCGTAGCGCCGCCTCGCGTAACTGCGGGGTCAGGCGCGGGTCCTGCATCGCATGCAACAAGCGCTGGTGAATGGCGCAGAGGTACTCCGCGCTTTCTTCCGGCTGGTTCAGACGCAGATGCAGGTCCGCCAGGTTGTGATGGGAAATGACAAAAGCCGCCACCGCTTCGTCGGCATCCGCCCAGCGTTCGAACAACACTTGGGCCAGGGCCAGGGCTTGCAAATAGGCCTCGCGAGCGTCAACCAACTCGCCTTGCATAAAGCAGCGATTGGCCCGTTCGATCGTGCGTTTCCAGTGCTCCATGGTGAGCCTCCAAAGCAGTGTCGGTGATTACACGCCGCCGGCCGTGAGCTTTTCCGGGTCCAGCAGGACTTCCAGTTGGCTGCGGGCCAAGTCGGTGTGCTCCAGGGCGACATCAATCACCGGACGGCCCTGCTGATAAGCCTTCTTGGCGATTTCAGCAGCCTTCTGGTAACCGATGATCGGGTTGAGTGCAGTGACCAGGATCGGGTTACGCGACAACGCCTCCTTGAGCTTGGCTTCGTTGACCTTGAAGCTGCCAATCGCCTTGTCCGCCAGCAGACGGCTGGAGTTGGCCAGCAATTCGAGGCTGCTGAGCAGGTTCTGGGCGATGATCGGCAGCATTACGTTCAGCTCGAAGTTGCCGGACTGGCCTGCGACGGTGATCACCGTGTCATTGCCGATCACTTGGGCCGCGACCATGGCAGTGGCTTCCGGAATCACCGGATTGACCTTGCCCGGCATGATCGAGGAGCCCGGCTGCAGGCCCTCAAGCTCGATTTCACCGAGACCGGCGAGCGGCCCGGAGTTCATCCAGCGCAGATCATTGGCGATCTTCATCAGCGATACCGCGGTGGCTTTCAACTGACCGGAAACGGCGACAGCGGTGTCCTGGGAGCCGATCAGCGCGAACAGGTTCTTGCCCGGCGTGAATGTGACGTCGGTCAGCCTGCTCAGTTGCTGGCTGAAACGTGCGGCGAATTCCGGATGCGCGTTGATCCCGGTGCCGACCGCAGTGCCGCCCTGGGCCAGGGCCTGCAGGCTTGGCAGCAGGTCCTGCAGATGGCCGATATTGGCCTTGAGTTGCTGCGCCCAGCCATTGAGTACCTGGCTCATGCGCACCGGCATGGCGTCCATCAGGTGGGTGCGGCCGGTCTTGATGAACGGGTGGACTTCTTCGGCCTTGCGTTCGATCACCTGTACCAGATGCAGCAGGGCCGGCAGGGTTTGCTCATGCAAGACCAACGCGGCGCTGACGTGGATGGTGGTCGGAATGATGTCATTGCTGCTTTGGCCGCAGTTCACGTGGTCATTGGGGTTGACCGCCTCGCCCAGCAAGCGTGTGGCGAGGGTCGCAATCACTTCGTTGGCGTTCATATTGGAGCTGGTGCCGGAACCGGTCTGGAAAACATCCACCGGGAAGTGCTGCATGAAATCGCCTTCGAGCAAGCCCCGGGCCGCATCGACAATGGCCTTGCCCTGCCCTTCGCTGATTTGCTTGAGGTCGACGTTGACCTTGGCGGCGGCAGCCTTGGCCAGGATCAGCGCGCGAATGAATTGCGCGGGCATACGTTGACGGCTGATCGGGAAGTTGTTCACCGCGCGCTGGGTTTGTGCGCCATACAAGGCCTCGGCCGGCACTTGCAGTTCGCCCATGCTGTCGCGTTCGATACGGGTGTTACTCATCGGAGGATCCTTGCACAAGGTCAGACACAGAAAGGGAAGGCAGCAACTCGCAGGTCGCCAATTGCCAGGCAAAGGTCTGCCAGCGCTTGAGGCGGCAGGCGCAGTGGGAAAGTTTTTCCAGGTCGCGCAGGGGGCGCCAGGCCTGGTCCAGGCATGTCGTGCGCCAATGCCAGGGCAGCGCAATATCGCCGGCGGTGTCGAGCAACAGATGGAATGAGGTTTCAGCGATCGTCCATGGATGGGTCGCAGTGCAGCACGCCAGGTATCGACCCTCGTTGAGGTAATGTTCGATCAGGCGCGGCTCGTCGGGATTGAGGCCGCAGCGAATCTGACGACTCATCCAGCGCCAGCTCTCCAGGTAAGGATCCTCATGCAGGACAGAACTCATGATCCACACTCATTCGGTAATGATATTTATTATTAAATGATATTGAGAATCAAAACAAGAGCAGCAAATCAATCCACCTGTCACGCAAGCACAAAAAAGGCGCGCCATCAGTGATGATGGCGCGCCTTTTCTGTTGAAGCGTCGGGAGGGTCAGCTGCCAGCGACAGTCATCCGCTCAATCAATACCGAACCTGTGTGAATGTTGCTACGCCGTTCCAGGTCGTTACCCACCGCGACGATTTGCTTGAACATGTCGCGCATGTTGCCGGCGATGGTCACTTCCTGGACCGCGAACTGAATCTCGCCGTTTTCCACCCAGAAACCCGCCGCACCACGGGAGTAATCACCGGTCACCATGTTCAGGCCATGCCCCATCAACTCAGTCACCAGCAGGCCACGTCCCATGCGACGCAGCAACGCCGCCTGGTCTTCATCGCCATGGGTAACGAACAGGTTGTGCACGCCACCGGCGTTGGCCGTGCTTGGCAGGCCGAGCTTGCGGCCGGAGTATGTCCCCAGCACATAGGACACCAACTCGCCGTTTTCGACGAACGGTTTGGCATAGGTCGCCAGGCCATCGCCGTCGAACGCCGAGCTCCCCATGGCACGCATCAGGTGCGGGCGCTCATCAAGGGTCAACCACTCCGGGAACAGCTTTTGCCCGATAGCGCCCTCAAGGAACGACGACTTGCGGTACAGGTTGCCGCCGGAAATCGCGCCTAGGAAACTGCTGAACAAACCACCGGCCAACTCCGCCGAAAACAACACCGGCACTTCGCAAGTTGGCACCGGACGCGCGCCCAAGCGGCTGGCGGCACGTTGTGCGGCGCGCTGGCCAATGCTGACCGGGTCCGCCAGCAACTCGCCCTGGCGGCTTACGTCGTACCAGTAATCACGCTGCATCTGGCCGTTGGCTTCAGCAATCATCACGCAGCTCAGGCTATGGCGAGTGGAGGCATACCCCCCTACAAAACCATGGCTGTTGCCGTAGACACGACAGCCCTGATGCGTGCTCAACGTGGTGCCATCGGCGTTCTTGATGCGGGCATCTGCATCGAACGCAGCGGCTTCGCAGGTCAATGCCAGTTCAATGGCCTGCTCCGGGGTAATGTCCCAGGCGTGGAACAGATCGAAGTCTTTCAAGTCCTTGGCCATCAGCGCTTTGTCGGCCAGGCCCGAGCTTTCATCCTCGGAGGTGTGCTTGGCAATCGCCAACGCGGCGGCGACGGTTTCGCGGATCGCCTCCGGGCCGCTCGCCGACGTACTGGCCGAACCTTTGCGCTGCCCTACGTACAAGGTGATGCCAAAACCCTGGTCGCGGTTGAACTCAACGGTTTCCACTTCCCGCTGGCGTACCGATGTCGACAGCCCCTGCTCCAGCGACACCGCCACCTCACAGGCACTGGCCCCCTGGCGCTTGGCCTCGGCAAGGATCTGCTCGACTTGTTCCTGCAGTGCCGGTAACGCTTGCGGGCCGACGCTTTGGGCTGCACTCATGGTTTTCTCCACTCAAATTCTGCTTTCGGTTAAGGCCATCGAGCGACCGGGCCGGACAAGCGGCCCCCGACTGGTTATCATGGCGGCGTTTCTTTGCGGACTGCCACCATGGTTGATTCTTACGACGACTCCCTCGATGGGGAGAAAAGCAAAACCCAGGTCAAACGTGAGCTGCATGCTCTGGTTGATCTGGGCGAGCGCCTTACAACGCTCAAGAAAGACTTGATTGCAAAACTGCCATTGACCGACGAAATGCGCCGGGCTCTTGCAGACGCACCCAAGCACACCGCGAATATCGCGCGTAAACGCCACATCATGTTTATCGGCAAGCTGATGCGCGATCAGGACACTGACGCCATTCTGGCCTTGCTCGATCAAACCGATGCCTCCACTCGCCAGTACAACGAACGTTTCCATAACCTGGAACGTTGGCGTGACCGCCTGATCTCGGGCGACGACGCCGTGCTGGAGAAATTCGTGCTGGACTACCCGGACGCGGACCGCCAGCAATTGCGCTCCCTGATCCGCCAGGCCCAACACGAACTGGCGCATAACAAGGCGCCGGCCACCAGCCGTAAAATCTTCAAGTACATCCGTGAGCTGGACGAGACTCAACGCGGTCTGCGCTGATCCTCTTCCCCGGGTGGCGATCTTCGCCACCCGAAGCTCCACCCTTCCTACGAGCCCGTGCCTCCCACGGTGATCGCATCAATTTTCAGCGTTGGCTGGCCGACACCCACCGGCACCGACTGCCCATCCTTGCCGCATGTGCCCACGCCGCTGTCCAGCGACAGGTCGTTACCGACCATCGACACCTTGCTCATGGCTTCCGGCCCGTTGCCAATCAACGTTGCGCCTTTGACCGGCGCGGTGATCTTGCCGTCTTCGATCAGGTACGCCTCGCTGGTGGAGAACACGAACTTGCCACTGGTGATGTCCACCTGGCCGCCACCCAGGTTGGCGCAGTAGATTCCGCGTTTTACCGAGGCGATGATTTCCGCCGGGTCGCTTTCGCCACCGAGCATGTAGGTGTTGGTCATGCGTGGCATCGGCAGGTGCGCATAGGACTCGCGACGACCGTTGCCGGTACGTGCCACGCCCATCAGACGAGCGTTGAGTTTGTCTTGCATATAGCCCTTGAGCACGCCGTTTTCGATCAGCGTGGTGCATTCGGTTGGAGTGCCTTCGTCGTCGACACTCAACGAGCCACGGCGCCCGGCCAAGGTGCCGTCATCGACAATGGTGCACAGCTTGGACGCAACCATCTCGCCCATGCGCCCGCTGTAGGCCGAGCTGCCCTTGCGGTTGAAGTCACCTTCCAGACCATGGCCCACGGCCTCGTGCAGCAATACGCCGGACCAACCCGAGCCCAACACCACCGGCAAGGTACCGGCCGGGGCCGGAATGGCCTCCAGGTTCACCAGCGCCTGACGCAGCGCTTCACGGGCATACCCCATGGCGCGGTCATCAGTGAGGAAATAACGGTAGTCGGTACGCCCGCCGCCGCCGTGCCCGCCGCGCTCCCGGCGGCCATTCTGCTCGACGATCACACTGACGTTGAAGCGCACCAGCGGCCGTACATCCGCCGCCAGGCCGCCATCGGTGGAGGCCACCAGGATGCGCTCCCACACACCGGCCATGCTCACGGTGACCTGCTGGATACGCGGGTCAAGAGCGCGGGTAGCCGCGTCGACACGCTTGAGCAGCTCGACCTTCTCCGCACGGCTGATCACTTCCAGGGGGTTATCGGGGGCATACAATTGCGCCACGTCCTGGGTACTGAACGCCTGCACCGTACCGTTTTGCCCGGCACGGGAGATCGAACGCGCCGCACGCGCCGCCAGGCCCAAGGCTTCCAGGGTGATCGCGTTGCTGTAGGCAAAACCGGTTTTTTCTCCGGATTGCGCACGCACGCCTACACCTTGGTCAAGGTTGAAACTGCCTTCCTTGACGATGCCGTCTTCAAGGGCCCAGGACTCGGAGATCTGCCCCTGGAAATACAGGTCAGCCGCGTCGATACCCGGCCCGGCCAGATCGCCCAGCACGGTTTGCAAGCTTTCGATGGTCACGCCACCAGGTGCCAGGAGGTGTTCACTGACTGAGGACAACAACTCGCTCATAGGTTTGGCCTTAAATTCATCGTTCCGAAGCAGGCCGCTGTGCGCCCTGCGAGAAAAAACGCCGGTGGCTGACCACCGGCATACGCGCCCGTATCGACGCTTGTTCACTGCTATCGCGCTCGGCCAACAACACCGCTTCGCCTTGATCCTGTTGCGCCAGCACCCGTCCCCACGGGTCGACGATCGCCGCGTGACCATAGGTTTCCCGCGGCCCCGGATGCACGCCGCCCTGGGCGGCCGCCAGCAGGTAACACTGGGTTTCGATGGCGCGTGCGCGAATCAGCACGTCCCAGTGCGCCGCGCCGGTCACCGCGGTAAACGCCGAAGGCGCGGTAATCAATTCAGCCCCTGCTGCACGCAACTCGCTGTACAGCTCGGGGAAGCGCAGGTCGTAACACACCGTCAGGCCCAATCGCCCCACCGGCGTGTCCGCCACCACCACGTTGCTGCCGAAAGCATAGTCGTCGGATTCACGATAACGACCACGCGCGTCGGCAACGTCCACATCGAACAGGTGCAACTTGTCGTATCGGGCAACGATTTCGCCCTGGTCATCGACCAGCAGCGAACAGGCGTTGGACTTGGCGTACGGCTGATCCCTGGGCGGCAACGGCAAGGTGCCAGCCACTATCCATAAGGTGAGGTCGCGGGCGGTCTGTTTCAACCACGGCAGGATCGGTCCTTCGCCCAATGCCTCGGTCCGGCCGATATCGGCCACATCACGCCGGCCCATGGCGGCAAAGTTTTCCGGCAGCACCGCCAGCTTCGCCCCCCCTGCCGCCGCTTGCTCCAGCAGGCGCCGGGCCTGGGCAAGATTGGCCAGCACATCGCTCTGGCTGACCATTTGAATTACCGCAAAGGACATGGGCCGACTCTCCGTAATGGGCGTGCGACCATGCTACTCCACAGGCTCTCAGTTTGGCTTTTCAAATGGCTTGTCGAAGGTGATTTTCGGATCCTTCCACGGCCCCTCGACTTTGTATTGCACGCTGGCGAAGCGCGAAACGCGGTCACCGATCAGCTTGTCGATCAGGAACAACGCCCCACCAATCGCCGGTGCCCCCACGATCAACGCGGCAATCGGCAGGTTGTTGGTGACCGGCAATGTCACCAGCAACTTGGCGTCGACACGGTCGGCCACCAGATCCAGGGTGCCGTTAAGCTCAAGGTTGGTCGACGGCCCGGTCATGGTGATCGGCTCGCGGGTAACGAACACGCCGTTACTGGCAGCCAACAGGCCTTTGACCCGGTCATAACTCAAGCCCTTGCCGAGCAAGTCGGAAAAGTCCAGGCGCAACCGGCGCCCAATGGAGTTGAAATTGAGCAGGCCAAACACACGCAGGGCTTGGGCGCCGCCTTCCACTTCCACGAACTGACCGCTGCGAAAGGATGCGTCCAGGCTGCCGGAGAAACGTTTCGGCCCCACATAGGCCGGCGAGCCCGGCCAGCGCCCGTCCACGTCCAGATGGAAGTCCTTGCTGGTGACGGTCGGCGCATAACCCCAGCCCTTGAGTACATCGCCGATATTCTTACCGTCCAGGCGCCCCTTGTACCAACTGCCGCTGCTTCCCGGCGTGCCTTCCCAGCCGCCATCACCCTTGAGCTGCATGCCCTTGAGGCCAAGGTCCAGATTGGTGAAGGCCAAACCCTTGGTTGTCGGGCGGATCTTCAACGACCACGCGCCGATCAAGTCCGGCCCTTGGAACAGCTGGTCGATGGCAATGTCGAGCGCGGGAATATCCTTGGGGTCGATGTCGGCCAAAGGGTCCGGGGCGTTTTCATCGGCCTGTACGCTCGGGTCCACGGCCGGCAATTTCACATACTGCAGGTTGATCGCAATCGGCGCGCCCTTGGCGTCCGGCAGGTTCACCGTGCCCTTGGCCTGCTGGCTGTCGAGCTCCAGGCCCCACGCCGCGGGTTTGCGGTCCAACTGCAATTTGACCTGATCGAACTGGGTGCCAAAGCCGGTCAGCTTGCCGACCTTGAAGTCGGCCCCACTGAGCAATTGCTTGGCGCTGCCGCCCGGGTCGTTGCCCGCATAACGGTCCACGAGCTTCTTCCACGGGTCCAGATCCAGTTCCGACAAGACTCCGCGAATGCGCAGGCCTTTGACTGTCGGCAACAGCGCATCGCCATCACCGAGGAACAACTCGCCCCGGCCGTCATTGAACTTGTCCGGCGGCGCCGCGAAGGTGAAATTCGCCAACTCGCCATAATCGAACCAGTAGCGGCGCTCGTTACCCTGCAAGGTCATGCGGAACACACTGTCACGCCCCTGGCTGGCCGGCATGCCAAAGGGCGCCGGCAAATCCACTGCCACGCCCTTGAGGTTGGAGCTGACCATCAGTTGACTGTCGGCACCGTCAAGGTTCAGTTGCAGCTGGTATGGAATATCGCCGGAAACCGGCAACGGCTGGCTGATTTTCAACCAGTCCGTCAGCCGCTTGACCGTGACCTGCCCTTTGGCCGTCACGCGCGTACTGATATTGCCCGGCTTGCCGCCGGCAACAATCTGCGCGCTGATCGGCCGGTCGAACGCCTGGGCCGTGATGTTCTGGCCACTGAGGCCCTTGGCGCTGTCGAAGCGGAAATCCCCCTTGAGTTGGGTCAGGTCCAAGGTGGGCTCGGCCAATTGCAGCCGGGACTTGTCGGTCTTGAAGTCCACCACGATTTTCGGTTCGGCGCCCTTGGCCAGCGGTATGTCCAGATCCAGGCTGCCTTGCAGGTCGCCCTCGCCCTTCCAGCCGGCAAACGTCGAAGCCGTGCCGATCGGCGCTTCCTGAAGGATCTTCAGACCATCTCCCAGGCCGCCGGCAAAACCGCCGGTGAGCAGCAGGTGGCTGTCCTTGTCCGCCGGCGCATGGGGAATATTGACGTAGATGTCGTTGACCTTGGTGTCGAGCAATTGCCCCTTGCTGGCCAGGATGCGCACACCGCTCTCTTCGACGAACACCTCACCCGTGACCTTGCTCACATGCGGCCAGCCTGGCTGGAACGCCAGTTCGGCGTCATGCACCTTGAAGAACAGGCTGATATTGCGCGAGGCGGGCAACGCATCGTGGTTGAGCGAGCCCTGGTATTGGAAGAACCCCTCGTCGACCGCACCTTTGAGAATCGCCGTGCGCAGCCATTCATCCAGCGCCGGGCTCAACACCGCCGGCAGGTATTTGGAGGTGAAGCGCCCGTCGCCATCGACCATGCCCACCCGCAGGTCCATGTAGTCTTCGCGGCTTTGGTCAAAACTCAGGCGAATCAAGAAATCGGCAGCCACTTTGCCCTCTTCGCCCAGCACCTTGATATACGGCGCGATCAGGGTGAAGCCATCTTTATCCAGCTTCCACGTCAGGCGCGCATTGGCCTGGATGTACTGCCAGGGTTTGGCAAAGATGGGATCCAGGTGCAGGGAAAAGTCCTTGCTGTCCATGCGCAGTTCGCCATGGCCAAGGTCACCGCTGATACTGCCGGAAATGTTACGGGCAGCCGGGGCACCGAAGTAGGCGTCAAACCCCACACGTTCGAGATTGGCGGCGAAACTGAGTTTTTGATCCGTGGTGTCCTGAGGACGGAAATCCACCAGCACATTGCGCAGCAGGCCAATCGCCTTCAGGTGCTCGATGGTCGTGGCGAAACCTTCGGGCAACGGCGCCAGGGCATTGAGCAACGGTGTGATGGGGGTCAGGTCCAGGCGGTCCGCCTGAAGCTTCCACACCTCTTGGTCCTTGTCGGTGGCCAGGCTTTGCTGCAATTGCACGCGCGATTCCCAGCGGGTCTCGCCCAGGTTCATCGCCAGCGAGTCGAACAGCACCGTAAG
Organism: Pseudomonas sp. AF03-9; assembly: GCF_020515815.1. Lineage (NCBI taxonomy): Bacteria > Pseudomonadati > Pseudomonadota > Gammaproteobacteria > Pseudomonadales > Pseudomonadaceae > Pseudomonas > Pseudomonas sp. AF03-9. Next base: position 46,016 of record NZ_JAHPJF010000014.1, read on the forward strand.
ACCGCTATCACTGCGTTGCAGGTAGGCGTTGAGGGCCAGGTTTTCAATGTGCACCGGCTTGCGCTCGGCGTAGCTGCCCTTGATCTGTGGCGAGTTGAGGCGCACCACCGCGCTTTGCACGGTGCCCTTTGCCCAGGTCAGCCAGAATTCGCCGCCGGCCTTGAATTGGGTGAGTTTCCATTGCTGCGTCAACTTGGCCGGAATCCACTTGGCCCAGTCGCTCTGGGGCAGGCTCAGGTAGGCCTGTGCTTCAGCGTCTTGCCATTGGCTCGCACGAATCCGCGTGCGCAAGCTCAGTGCCAGGGGCTGGCCGTCAGGCAGGGTCAGGCGCGCGTCCAGGCGCTGGCGGGTGATGCCGGTGTGCAAGCTCAGGCCGACATATGTCAGGGTCAGCGGGGGCTGGTCGAAGGGTTGCAAGGTCACCTGGCTGTCGAGCAGCGACACGCGCTTGACCATCTGCATACGCTGTAGCAATTGCTGTGGGTCCAGCGGCTGGTCATCCTGCGCCGGCAGGCCTTGCAGCGCCCAGTGGCCGTCCTTGTCCTCCTTGACGCTGAGTTGCAGGCCACTGACTTCCAGATGTGCGATGCGCACTTCACGCGCCATCAGGCTGGCCCAGATGTCCGGCACCACTTCGACCTGATCCAGGCGCAAGGCGCTGCTGCCCTCGCCCAGCATCACGTCGTGGGCCAGCAGCATCGGCGCAAAGCCGCTCCAACGGCCTTCAAGGCTGCCAATGTGCAGCGGCATATCTACCGCCGCCTGGGCCCTGGCCTCGACTTCGGCGCGATATTCGGCCACAAGCGGGGTCAATTCGCGCCCCAGGCTCACGTACACCGCCGCCAGTACCAGCAGCAACGCGCAAAGGCCCAGGCCCCAACGGGTCAAAGCGGCAAAAAAGCGTGTCAGACGCTCCATGTCAGGCGACCCTCAAGACAGTCAAAAGTAAGCGAATGGGGATCAGAGCAGCACCACGTCGTATTGTTCCTGGGAATACATGGTTTCAACCTGGAAACGAATTGTGCGCCCGATAAACCCCTCCAATTCGGCGACGTTGCCCGACTCTTCGTCCAACAGGCGGTCGACCACTTTCTGGTTGGCGAGCACTCTATAACCTTCGGCCTGGTAAGCTCGCGCCTCTCGTAGGATTTCCCGGAAAATCTCGTAGCAAACGGTTTCCGGAGTCTTCAATTTACCGCGCCCCTGGCAACTGCTGCACGGCTCGCACAGCACTTGCTCAAGGCTTTCGCGGGTGCGCTTGCGGGTCATCTGCACTAGGCCCAGCTCGGTGATGCCGATAATGTTCGTCTTGGCGTGGTCACGCTCCAGTTGCTTCTCGAGGGTGCGCAGCACCTGGCGCTGGTGCTCTTCATCTTCCATGTCGATGAAGTCGATGATGATGATCCCGCCCAGGTTGCGCAGGCGCAGTTGACGGGCAATCGCAGTGGCCGCTTCGAGGTTGGTCTTGAAGATGGTTTCTTCGAGATTGCGATGCCCCACGAACGCGCCAGTGTTGACGTCGATGGTGGTCATGGCCTCCGCAGGGTCCACCACCAGATAGCCACCGGACTTCAGTGGCACTTTGCGTTCCAGGGCTTTCTGGATTTCATCTTCAACGCCATACAGGTCAAAGATCGGCCGCTCGCCAGGATAGTGCTCCAGGCGATCGGCAATTTCCGGCATCAGCTCGGCAACAAATTGCGTGGTGCGCTGGAAGGTTTCCCGCGAGTCGATGCGAATTTTCTCAATCTTGGGGCTGACCAGATCGCGCAGGGTACGTAGGGCCAGGCCCAGGTCTTCGTAGATGACACTGGGTGCGCCGATGGTCTTGATCTGTGCGCCGATCTGGTCCCACAGGCGCCGCAGGTAACGGATGTCCATGAGGATTTCATCGGCACCGGCACCCTCGGCGGCAGTGCGCAGGATGAAACCACCGGCCTCCTTGATGCCTTCGGCCGCCACACAGTCGCTGACCACCTTCTTCAGGCGCTCACGCTCGGCTTCATCTTCGATCTTCAGGGAAATGCCGACGTGGGCAGTACGCGGCATGTACACCAGATAGCGCGACGGAATCGACAGCTGCGTGGTCAGGCGCGCGCCTTTGGAGCCGATGGGGTCCTTGGTGACTTGCACCACCAGGCTCTGCCCTTCGTGCACCAGCGCGCTGATGCTCTCTACCGCCGGGCCTTCGCGCAGGGAGATTTCCGATGCGTGGATAAACGCTGCACGGTCCAGGCCGATGTCGACGAATGCCGCCTGCATGCCCGGCAATACACGCACCACCTTGCCTTTATAGATATTGCCAACGATCCCGCGCTTTTGGGTGCGCTCGACGTGCACTTCTTGCAGAACACCGTTCTCTACCACCGCCACGCGTGATTCCATCGGCGTGATATTGATCAGAATCTCTTCACTCATGGCTGGGTCTCGTTCAGGCGTTTTCACAATAGTGACCGATCGCTTAGGGCTGGGCGCTGGGGTTAGGCGTTCAGCGCGCGGTAAGGTGTTGCCAACAGGGTATGCCGAATTGACCGAGCAGTTGCGCGGTTTCGCACACCGGCAGGCCTACCACGGCGGAATAACTGCCATTGAGCCCGGCGACAAACACCGATCCAAGCCCTTGAATAGCATAGCCGCCCGCCTTGTCCTGGGGTTCGCCACTGTGCCAGTAGGTTGTAGCTTCCTCGACAGAAATACTGCGAAACCGTACACGACTGCTTACACAAACAGTTTCGCAGCGCTGCCCATCGGTAACGGCAATGGCAGTGAGCACGTCATGTTCACGCCCCGCCAGGGCCATCAACATGGCCAGGGCATCGGCTTGATCCACGGGTTTGCCGAGGATCTGGCCGTCGACAATGACGGCGGTGTCGGCCCCCAGCACACAGGCACCCGAGGCGTGTTTAAGCGCAGCCAAACCCGCCGCAGCCTTGCCGCGCGCCAGACGCTCGACGTAGGAAACGGCGGATTCGTGGGTAAGAGGAGTTTCATCAATCGCGGCGCTGACCACGGTGAAGGGCACACCGATCTGGGTCAGCAACTCACGTCGCCTCGGGGAGCCCGAGGCCAGATAAAGCGAATTCATGCAGACTCTCCCTGTAGGACTCGATAACCAGGCAGAGCCTCGCAATCCATTCAATTGATTTTATAGCGACGACGTAACCCACGCAGGCCAAAGCTGATCCAGGGCCACAGCAGCGCACTGACCAGCGCCGGCAATACCAACGCTAGCGTCGGCTGGCGGTTGCCCGTCAGGGCACTGAGCCATAGCTGCACCAACTGCGCCAGGCCGAAGATCACCAGGATCACCAGGCACTGCTGCCACATCGGAAACATGCGCAAACGCTGCTGCAACGACAGCACCAGGAACGTGATCAGCGTCAGGATCAGCGCGTTCTGGCCCAGCAAGGTGCCATACAGCACGTCTTCCGCCAAGCCCAGGAACAGCGCGGTGACCATGCCGATCTTGTGCGGCAGGTTCAGCGACCAGAAGGCCAGCAGCAATGCCAGCCAGAGCGGACGCAGGATTTCCATGAATTGCGGCAACGGAGAAACGCTGAGCAGCAAGCCGACCGCGAAGGTCAACCAGACGATCCAGCCATTGCGCGAATGAGTACCGGCCATTATTCCTCCCTCTGCCGCGTGGTTGCCGGGGCCGTTGCCGCTGGACGGGCAGCCGGCGTTGCAGCAGGCGGTTTGGTCGCAGGCGTGGCAGTCGCGGGCGCCGAAGCAGGTGGTTTGGTGGCCGCCGGCTTGACCGCGTGCGCGTTGTGCGCAGCTGGCTTGACCGGCGTTGCGACCGGCGCCGCGGCAGCGGGAGCGGCCGCAGGTGTGGCCGATGGCGCAGCGGCAGGCTTGGGCACCGTCGCAGGGACGATCGGCGTGGTGCCGTTCTGCTTGTCTTCGGCTTCCTGGGCTTGGGCGGCATCGTTGGCGCGCTCTTCCGGGGTGCGGTTGTCGCTGAACACCAGCAGCAGATAGCGGCTGCGGTTCAAGGCGGCAGTCGGCACGGCACGGACGATGGCGAATGGCTGGCCGGAGTCGTGGATCACTTCCTTGACCGTCGCCACCGGATAACCCGCCGGGAACCGTTGACCCAGGCCGGAGCTGACCAACAGGTCGCCTTCCTTGATGTCGGCGGTATCGGCCACATGACGCAATTCCAGGCGTTCCGGGTTGCCGGTGCCGCTGGCAATCGCACGCAGGCCGTTGCGGTTGACCTGCACCGGAATGCTATGGGTCGTGTCCGTCAGCAACAGTACGCGCGAGGTGTAGGGCATCAACTCGACCACCTGGCCCATCAAGCCACGGGCATCGAGCACCGGTTGGCCGAGGACCACACCGTCGCGCTCACCTTTGTTGATGATGATGCGATGGGTGAAGGGGTTGGGGTCCATGCCGATCAACTCGGCGACTTCGACCTTCTCGTTGACCAGCGCGGAAGAGTTGAGCAACTCGCGCAGCCGAACGTTCTGCTCGGTGAGGGCCGCCAGCTTTTGCATGCGCCCCTGCAGCAGCAGGTTTTCAGTCTTGAGTTTTTCGTTCTCGGCGACCAGCTCGGTGCGGCTGCCGAATTGGCTGGCCACGCCCTGGAACAGCCGTTGCGGCAGGTCGGTGATCCAGTAAGTCTGCATCAACACCAGCGACATCTGGCTGCGCACGGGCTTGAGCAGTGCGAAACGGGCATCGACCACCATCAGCGCGACCGAAAGCACGACCAGCACCAACAAGCGCACGCCCAATGAGGGGCCTTTGGCGAAAAGCGGTTTAATAGGCCGCTCCTCCCAGGCAAATGTTCTCTTTACTCATACGGCATCTAACCGGCCTGGATGCAGGTTGAAGAAGATAAACGCCAACAGGCAGCACTGCAAAGTGCTGCCTGTTGGCGACGCATGAACCGACCAACGAAGCTTATTCGCTGGAGAGCAGGTCCATGGTGTGTTTATCCATCATTTCCAGTGCACGACCACCGCCACGGGCAACGCAGGTCAGCGGGTCTTCGGCAACGATCACCGGCAGGCCGGTTTCCTGGGCCAGCAACTTGTCCAGGTCGCGCAGCAAGGCGCCACCGCCGGTCAGCACCAGGCCACGCTCGGCGATGTCGGAAGCCAGTTCCGGCGGCGATTGCTCCAGGGCGCTCTTCACAGCCTGAACGATGGTGGCCAGGGACTCTTGCAGAGCTTCCAGCACTTCATTGGAGTTCAGGGTGAAGGCACGTGGAACACCTTCGGCCAGGTTGCGACCGCGAACATCGACTTCGCGCACTTCGCCGCCCGGGTAGGCGGTGCCGATTTCCTGCTTGATGCGCTCTGCGGTGGATTCACCGATCAGGCTGCCGTAGTTACGGCGCACATAGGTGATGATCGCTTCATCGAAGCGGTCGCCGCCGACGCGGACGGATTCGGCATACACCACACCGTTCAGGGAGATCAGGGCGATTTCGGTAGTACCACCACCGATATCCACCACCATCGAACCGCGGGCTTCTTCAACCGGCAGGCCGGCACCGATCGCAGCGGCCATTGGCTCTTCGATCAGGAAGACTTCGCGAGCACCGGCACCAAGGGCCGATTCACGGATGGCACGACGCTCCACCTGGGTGGACTTGCACGGAACGCAGATCAGCACACGCGGGCTGGGCTGCAGGAAACTGTTTTCGTGAACCTTGTTGATGAAGTACTGCAGCATCTTCTCGCAGACGCTGAAGTCGGCGATCACGCCGTCTTTCATCGGACGGATGGCGGCAATATTGCCTGGTGTACGGCCGAGCATGCGCTTGGCCTCGGTGCCGACGGCAACGACACTTTTCTGATTACCATGGGTCCGAATGGCCACAACCGATGGCTCATTCAGAACGATACCGCGCTCGCGCACGTAAATAAGGGTGTTGGCAGTGCCCAGGTCAATGGAAAGATCGCTGGAAAACATGCCACGCAGTTTCTTGAACATGGGGAAAGGACCCTAGGCAACGCGTGGGTAAAAAAGTGCGGCAAACTCTAACAACGACAGGGATTTTGGGCAAGGCGCCAATGTGCTAAATTGGCCGACTTTCTACGCACCAACCCCCACAATCGCGGCCATATGACCGTAGAAATGCGGTAGTGTTCCGACAATCTAACACACGGACGCCTTTCCACTGGAGAATCCCATGGCGCTTGAACGCTCCGACGTGGAAAAAATCGCTCACCTGGCCCACCTGGACCTGGTTGAAAGCGAAATTCCACAAACCACCGCAGCCCTGAACAGCATTCTCGGGCTGGTTGACCAAATGCAGGCCGTGAATACCGACGGCATCGAGCCCCTGGCTCACCCACTGGAAGCCAGCCAGCGCCTGCGCGCAGACGTCGTGACCGAACGTAATAATCGCGAGGCCTACCAGTCCATCGCACCAGCGGTCGAAAACGGCCTGTATCTGGTTCCGAAAGTCATCGACTAAAGGGAAAGAGCCTTTCATGCATCACATGACTCTGGCCGAGATCGCCCGCGGTCTCGCCGACAAAAAGTTTTCTTCCGAAGAGCTGACCAGGACCCTGCTGGCGCGTATCGCCGCACTGGACCCGCAGGTCAACAGCTTCATCAGCCTCACCGAAGAGCTGGCCCTGAGCCAGGCCAAGGCCGCCGACGCACGTCGCGCCAACGGTGAGAATGGCGCACTGCTGGGCGCTCCAATCGCCCACAAGGACTTGTTCTGCACCCAGGGTATTCGCACCAGCTGCGGCTCGAAGATGCTCGACAACTTCAAAGCGCCCTATGACGCCACCGTGGTGTCCAAGCTGGCTGCCGCCGGGGCCGTGACCCTGGGCAAGACCAACATGGATGAATTCGCCATGGGTTCGGCCAACGAATCGAGCTACTACGGCGCGGTGAAAAACCCGTGGAACCTGGAGCACGTGCCCGGCGGCTCGTCCGGCGGTTCGGCTGCAGCCGTTGCCGCGCGCTTCCTGCCGGCGGCCACCGCCACCGACACCGGCGGTTCGATCCGCCAGCCAGCGGCGTTCACCAACCTCACCGGCCTGAAGCCGACCTACGGTCGCGTTTCCCGCTGGGGCATGATCGCCTACGCCTCCAGCCTCGATCAGGGCGGCCCGTTGGCACGCACTGCCGAAGACTGCGCGATTTTGTTACAAGGCATGGCCGGGTTCGATCAACAGGACTCCACCAGCATCGATGAGCCAGTGCCGGACTACAGCGCCAGCCTCAACACGTCGATCAAGGGCCTGCGCATCGGCGTGCCGAAGGAGTACTTCAGCGCCGGTCTCGACCCACGCATCGCCGAACTGGTGCACAACAGCGTCAAGGAGCTGGAAAAGCTCGGTGCGGTGATCAAGGAAATCAGCCTGCCGAACAATCAGCACGCAATCCCTGCCTACTATGTGATCGCCCCGGCTGAAGCCTCTTCCAACCTGTCGCGTTTCGACGGCGTGCGCTTCGGCTATCGCTGTGAAAACCCGAAAGACTTGACCGACCTGTACAAACGCTCCCGTGGCGAAGGCTTCGGTGCCGAAGTACAACGCCGCATCATGGTCGGTGCCTACGCCCTGTCGGCCGGCTACTACGACGCGTACTACCTCAAGGCGCAAAAGATCCGTCGCCTGGTGAAGAACGACTTCATGGCTGCCTTTAATGAAGTCGACGTGATCCTCGGCCCCACCACGCCGAACCCGGCCTGGAAGCTCGGCGCCAAAAATGGCGACCCGGTGGCTGCGTACCTCGAAGACTTGTACACCATCACCGCCAACCTCGCGGGCCTGCCGGGCTTGTCCATGCCTGCCGGTTTCGTCGATGGCCTGCCGGTGGGCGTGCAATTGCTCGCCCCGTATTTCCAGGAAGGCCGCCTGCTCAATGTGGCGCACCAGTACCAGTTGCACACCGACTGGCACACCCGCACCCCTACCGGCTTCTGAGGAGAACACTATGCAATGGGAAGTCGTGATCGGGCTGGAGATTCATACCCAGCTCGCCACCCAATCGAAGATTTTCTCCGGTAGCGCCACCACGTTCGGCTCCGAGCCCAACACCCAGGCCAGCCTGGTCGACCTGGGCATGCCCGGTGTCTTGCCGGTGCTGAACCAGGAAGCGGTGCGCATGGCGGTGATGTTCGGCCTGGCGATAGACGCCGAGATCGGCCAGCACAACGTGTTCGCGCGCAAGAACTACTTCTACCCGGACCTGCCCAAGGGCTACCAGATCAGCCAGATGGAACTGCCGATTGTCGGCAAGGGCCACCTGGACATCCCTCTGGAAGACGGCACCATCAAGCGCGTCGGCGTCACCCGCGCACACCTGGAAGAAGATGCCGGCAAGAGCCTGCACGAAGAATTCCCGGGCGCCACCGGCATCGACCTGAACCGTGCCGGTACGCCGCTGCTGGAGATCGTTTCCGAACCGGACATGCGCAGCGCCAAGGAAGCCGTGGCCTACGTCAAGACCATCCACGCACTGGTGCGCTACCTGGGCATCTGCGACGGCAACATGGCAGAAGGTTCGCTGCGTTGCGACTGCAACGTGTCGATCCGTCCAAAGGGCCAGGTCGAGTTCGGCACCCGCTGCGAGATCAAGAACGTCAACTCGTTCCGCTTCATCGAGAAAGCGATCAACAGTGAAGTGCGTCGCCAGATCGAGCTGATCGAAGACGGCGGCAAGGTCATCCAGCAGACCCGCCTGTACGACCCGAACAAAGACGAAACCCGCGCCATGCGCAGCAAGGAGGAAGCCAACGACTACCGTTACTTCCCCGATCCGGACCTGTTGCCGGTGGTCATCGAGGACGCGTTCCTCAATGACGTACGCGCCACCCTGCCGGAATTGCCGCAGCAGAAGCGCGAGCGCTTCCAGGCACAGTTCGGCCTGTCGGTCTACGATGCCAGCGTGCTGGCCTCCAGCCGTGAGCAAGCCAACTACTTCGAAAAAGTCGTTAGCATTGCCGGTGACGCCAAGCTGGCGGCCAACTGGGTGATGGTCGAGCTGGGCAGCCTGTTGAACAAGCAGGGCCTGGAAATCGACGAAGCCCCGGTCACTGCCGAGCAGTTGGGCGGCATGCTGCTGCGCATCAAGGACAACACCATCTCCGGCAAGATCGCCAAGACCGTGTTCGAAGCCATGGCCAGCGGTGAAGGCAGCGCCGACGAGATCATCGAGAACCGCGGCCTCAAGCAAGTCACCGACAGCGGCGCGATCTCGGCCGTGCTGGACGAAATGCTCGCGGCCAACGCCGAGCAGGTCGAACAGTACCGTGCGGCAGACGAAGCCAAGCGCGGCAAGATGTTCGGCTTCTTTGTGGGCCAGGCAATGAAAGCCTCCAAAGGCAAGGCCAACCCGCAACAGGTGAACGAATTGCTCAAAAGCAAGCTCGAAGGCTGATAGCGACGAATGGTCCGAGTGAGATCCCATGCTCAACTCGGACCCTTTGTGGGAGCGGGCTTGCTCGCGAAGGCGGTTGATCAGTGAAGGAATACTTGGCTGACACACCGCCTTCGCGAGCAAGCCCGCTCCCACATTTGATAAGGGGGTATCCTTGAAAATGCAGCGTCTATTTGCCCTTCTGGCCCTGTTCTCGCTGTTGGCCGGCTGCGCCAGCGGCGTCATCAACCCCAACGGCTACGACGAAACCGGCACCGCCTCCTATTACGGCGCCAAGCACCACGGCAAAAAGACCGCCAGCGGTGAACCCTTCAACCAGAACGCCCTGACCGCCGCCCACCGGCAACTGCCGTTCGGCACCCAGGTCAAGGTCACCAACTTGAACAACGACAAATCCGTGGTGGTGCGCATCAATGATCGCGGCCCGCATACCCGTGGGCGCTTGATCGATCTTTCACGCAAGGCCGCCGAGCAGTTGGGCATGATCAGCAGCGGGACCGCACGCGTGCGGGTACAAGCCCTTGGCAACTGAGGAGCCCTGGCCATTTTCGGATTACTGACAGCCCTCTCCCCCTGGAGCCTGCTCGAACTAGTCGGCGGCCTGCTGCTGCTGATCACCGGCGCCGAAATCCTGGTGCGCGCGGCGGTGCGCCTGGCTGCCAGCCTCAAGGTGCGGCCACTGATCATCGGCCTGACGATCGTCGCCTTCGGCAGCAGCGCGCCGCAGATGAGCGTCAGCCTGCAAGCCACCCTGGCAGGCAACACCGACATCGCGGTGGGCAGCGTGATCGGCAGCAGCATCTTCAATATCCTCGTCACCCTGGGCCTGTCGGCGCTGATCATCCCGCTGCGGGTCTCGCGCCAGCTGGTACGCCTGGACATCCCGGTGATGATTCTCGCCGCGCTGCTGGTGTTCACGCTGGCGGCCAATGAAGCACTCACACCGGCCGATGGCCTGTTGTTGCTGAGCGCGCTGATCGCCTACCTCGGCGTGCTGCACTACCAGACCCGCCACTCTCGCCGCCCACGCACCCTGGACACCGTGGCCCGCGCGCCCTGGCTGAGCAGCGTGCTGTTGATAGTCGGTGGGCTGCTGATCCTGCTGCTTGCCGGCCACCTGCTGCTCGCTGGGGCGGTGGATGTAGCGGCGGACTTGGGCTTGTCGGAGCGCATCATCGGCCTGACGCTGATCGGCGTCGGCACCTCCCTGCCGTGCCTGGCGACCTCGCTGATCGCCGCCCTGCGCGGCCAGCGGGAAATCGCCGTGGGCAACGTGATCGGCAGCAACCTGTTCAACCTGCTGGGTGTGCTGGGGTTCACCGCCCTGGTGGCGCCCACGCCGCTGTCGGTATCGCCCAATGCCTTGGATTTCGACCTGCCGGTGATGCTCGCCGCCGCGGCGCTGTGCCTGCCGGTGTTCTACAGCGGCTACCGCGTAACCCGCGCCGAAGGCCTGGTGCTGCTGGGCCTGTACCTGGCGTATGGGCTGCATGTGATGTCGTTCACCACTGGCATGCCGCTGGCCACCAAGCTTGAACACCTGATGCTGTATTACGTCCTGCCAGTGCTGGTGGCATTCCTGTTGTTCAGCACGCTGCGAGCCTGGCGCCGTCAACACAAGAGGGAATCGCAATGACCGATCAGAAGAAGTCCGGGGTTGAAATGCGTCGCCAGGTCATGGGCGACGTGTTCGTCGACCGCGCCTTGGGCAACGCCACCGAATTCACACAACCGTTGCAGGATTTCGTCAATGAACATGCATGGGGCGGTGTGTGGAATCGCGAAGGCTTGCCGCTGAAGACCCGCAGCCTGATCACTCTCGCCGCCCTCACCGCGCTCAAGTGCCCGCAGGAACTCAAGGGGCACGTACGGGGTGCGTTGAACAATGGCTGTACGGTGGAAGAGATTCGCGAGGCACTGCTGCATTGCGCGGTGTATGCGGGTGTACCGGCGGCGATCGATGCGTTCAGGGCGGCGCAGGAAGTGATTGAGGCGTATCAGGCCGATCAGCAGTGACGGCTAGCTAGCATTCGCGGGCAAGCCCGCTCCCCCAGTTGGCCAAGCTTCAACCTGAGAACGCGGCCGGATGTGGGAGCGGGCTTGCTCGCGAATGGCCCCCACAAAATTCAGATCCACCCACCCGCCTGCAACACGAAAATCCCGATATTCGTGGTCACCGCCGCCATCAGCGTGGTGATCACGATAATCGCCGCCGCCAGCTCGTGATTGCCCTCCGCTGCCCTGGCCATCACAAAACTGGCCGCTGCCGTCGGCGCGCCGAAATACAGGAACAGAATCCCCAACTCCGGCCCCCGGAAACCCAACAGCCAGGCGCCCAGCGTGGCCACCAGCGGCAACCCGATCATCTTCACCAGGCTCGCGCTCAAGGCCATGCTCCCGCTTTTACGCAGCGCCGCCAGCGACAGGGTGCCACCGATGCAGATCAGTGCCAGCGGCAAGGTCATGTCTGCCAGATAGCGGCCGGAAGACTCCAACCAACCCGGCAGGCCAATCTGGAACACCGCGAACGGCGTGGCCACGATCACGCTGATGATCAACGGGTTGGCCACCACACTCTTGCAGATGCTCCATGGGTCGGACTTGATCACCGGGCTGTACACCGCCAGCACAATGGTCGACAGCGTGTTGTAGAACAGGATCACCAGCGCGGCGAGGATCGCGCCGAGGGAGATACCGTAATCGCCGTACATGCTGGCCGCCAACGCCAGGCCAATCACCCCGTTGTTGCCGCGAAAGGCGCCCTGGGTATAGATGCCGCGGTCTTCACGCGGGCAGCGAAACAGCGCCCAGCCCCAGGCCAGGGCAAAGCTGAGCAGCGTGGCGACGGCAAAATAGATCAGCAAACCCGGCTTGAGTGCCGAGTGCAGGTCGGCATGCAGGATGCCAAGAAACAGCAGCGCCGGCATGGTGACATTGAACACCAGGGACGACGCCGTGTGGATAAAGTTGTCGTTGATCCAGTCGATGCGCTTGAGCAGCACACCGAGAAACAGCATGGCAAACACCGGCGCGGTGATGGACAGGGTGGTGAGGAAAATTGCCAGCATGCCGGGGAGAACCTTGGTGAGCGTCGTTAGGTGGCTAATGATAAGCCATGCAGCCCACTTCGTCCCGGCAACGCTGATCATATGTGGGAGCTGGCTTGCCTGCTCCCACAAGGTCCGCGGCGGTCTCAGGTAATGGGTGCTGGGTTGAACAAGGTGATGTCGTTATGCAGCTTGTGATGCTCAGCCCACGTTTGCTTCTTGCCGCTGGCCACGTCCAGATAGAAGTGAAACAACTCCCAACCCAGCTCCTCGATGCTCGCCCGCCCAGTTGCAATACGCCCAGCGTCGATATCGATCAGGTCCGGCCAGCGCTGCGCCAACTCCGTGCGCGTCGACACCTTCACCACCGGCGCCATCGCCAGCCCGTAAGGCGTGCCACGCCCTGTGGTGAACACATGCAGGTTCATCCCCGCCGCCAACTGCAAGGTGCCGCAAACAAAGTCACTGGCCGGCGTCGCGCAAAAAATCAGGCCCTTGCCCTTGAAGCGCTCGCCCGGACCCAGCACGCCACTGATCGCGCTACTGCCGGATTTGACGATCGAACCCAGGGACTTTTCGACAATATTCGACAACCCGCCCTTCTTGTTGCCCGGCGTGGTATTGGCACTGCGATCGGCCTCGCCCTTGGCCAGGTAGCGGTCGTACCAGTCCATTTCCCGGACCAGTTCCTCGGCGACTTCCTTGCTCTCGGCGCGCGAAGTCAGCAGGTAGATGGCATCGCGGACTTCAGTCACTTCGGAAAACATCACCGTCGCCCCGGCCCGCAGTAACAAATCCGAGGCATAACCCAGCGCCGGGTTGGCGGTGATCCCGGAAAACGCATCGCTGCCCCCGCACTGCATGCCCAGGATCAGTTCCGAGGCTGGCACGGTTTCGCGGCGGCGTTGATCGAGTTTCTTCAAGCGCGTCTCAGCCAGGGCCATGATCTGCTCGATCATCTCGGTAAAGCCATGGCTGGAATCCTGGAGCCGATACAACCACGGCTCGCTCAAATCGACCGAGCTGTCGTTGTCGTGCATCACCTGCCCGGCCTGCAATTTCTCACAGCCCAGGCTGATCACCAGGGCTTCGCCCCCCAGGTTCGGGTTGCGGGCCAGGTTACGCACGGTGCGGATCGGGATGTAGGCATCCGTCGCGGTAATGGCCACGCCACACCCGTAACTGTGGGTCAGCGCCACCACGTCATCGACATGGGGGTACTTGGGCAGCAACTCGTCCTTGATGCGCTTGACCGCATGGTCCAGCACCCCGGTAACGCACTGCACCGTGGTGGTGATACCGAGGATATTGCGCGTACCGACGGTGCCGTCGGCGTTGCGATACCCTTCGAAGGTGAAACCCTCCAACGGTGCCTGGGTTTCAGGCACCTCGGTGGACAGTGGCAGGCTGTCCAACGGTGGCGCGGTGGGCATGCGCAGTTGATCTTCCTGGACCCAACTGCCACGGGGAATCGGCGCCAAGGCGTAGCCGATGGTCTGGCCGTAGCGAATAATCTGACCGCCCTCGGGAATATCTTCCAGGGTCACCTTGTGGCTCTGGGGGATGAAATCCACGGTCACCAGGCCGTCCGGGAACTCGGTCCCGGCCGGTACGCCCTGGTCATTGACCACGATCACCACGTTGTCGCGCTCGTGCAAACGGATGGAGCGCGGCGAGTCGGCATGTTCAATCAACTGCATTACATCGCCCCTCAGGAATGCGCTTGGGAAAGATTGGTCAGCTCAGGGCCCTTGCTCGGCGGCTCCTTGAGCACTACGCGCTTGATCGGGCCGACGATGACCAGGTAACTGAACACCGCCACCAGCGCGTTGGCGCCGACAAACACCAGGGCCCATTTGAACGACCCAGTGGTGCTGATGATGTAGCCGATGACAATCGGCGTGGTGATCGACGCGAGGTTACCGAAGGTGTTGAACAAGCCGCCACTAAGGCCGGCGATCTGTTTCGGCGAGGTGTCGGACACCACCGCCCAACCCAGTGCGCCAACGCCTTTGCCAAAGAAGGCTAACGCCATGAAGCCCACCACCATCCATTCAATATCCACGTAGTTGCACGCCACGATGCTGCTGGAGATCAGCAGGCCACCAATGATCGGCGCCTTGCGGGCGAAGGTCAGGGAATGGCCCTTGCGCAGCAGGTAGTCGGAAATCACCCCACCCAGCACACCACCGATAAACCCGCAGATCGCCGGCAACGAGGCGATGAAACCGGCCTTGAGGATAGTCATGCCACGGTCCTGCACCAGGTACACCGGGAACCAGGTCAGGAAGAAATACGTGATGCCGTTGATGCAGTACTGGCCCAGGTACACACCGAGCATCATGCGATTGGTCAGCAACTGACGAATGTAATCCCACTTCGGCCCGTCGGTTTTCTTACCTTTGCCCTTGTCCTGGTCCATATCGACCATCGCGCCATTGGCGGCGATGTGATTGAACTCGGCTTCGTTGATCAGCGGATGCTGGCGCGGGCTGTGGATAACTTTCAGCCAGATCAGCGAGAACAGGATGCCAATCACCCCCATCACGATAAACACGTGCTGCCAACCGAAGCTGTAGACGATCCAGCCCATCAACGGCGCGAACAACACCGTGGCGAAGTACTGCGCCGAGTTGAAAATCGCCGAGGCCGTGCCGCGCTCCGCCGTAGGAAACCACGCCGCCACAATACGGGCATTTCCGGGGAACGACGGCGCTTCGGCCAGGCCCACCATAAAGCGCAGCATAAACAGCGCGACCACGGCGGTGGAGACACCGAACTCACCCACATAGCCTTGCAGCACAGTGAACAGTGACCAGGTGAAGATGCTCAGGGCATAGACTTTTTTCGAGCCAAACCGGTCCAGCAGCCAGCCGCCAGGAATTTGCCCTGCCACGTAGGCCCAACCGAATGCAGAGAAGATGTAACCGAGGGTGACCGCGTCGATGCCGAGGTCTTTTTGCAGGCTGGAGCCCGCGATAGCGATGGTGGCCCGGTCGGCGTAGTTGATCGTGGTCACCAGAAAAAGCATGAGCAATATCAAATAGCGGACGTGGGTCGGCTTGGTCGCTTGCATGTAGAAGTACTCCCACTAATTATTTTTTTTGCGGGTAATGGTCTGGTTGTCTCTGAGGACCGCTTTTATGTGGGAGCCGGGCTTGCCCGCGATACAGGCACCTCGGTGTGTCAGGCACACACCGGTGATGCTATCGCAGGCAAGCCAGCTCCCACAGGAACCGGTGCCAACAGGTAGTGCGTGTTACGAACCGATGTAGCTGGTTTTTACGACGGTGTAGAACTCTTGCGCATAGCGACCTTGCTCACGCGAACCATAGGATGAGCCCTTACGGCCACCGAATGGAACGTGATAGTCCACACCGGCAGTCGGCAGGTTGACCATCACCATCCCGGCCTGGGAATGACGCTTGAAGTGGTTGGCGTACTTGAGCGAGGTGGTGGCGATACCCGCCGACAGGCCGAACTCGGTGTCGTTGGCCATGGCCAGCGCCGCCTCGTAATCGGCTACGCGCACCACGTTGGCCACCGGGCCGAAAATCTCTTCACGGCTGATGCGCATCGCGGCTTCGCTGTCGGCAAACAGCGTCGGCGCGAGGAAGTAACCCTCGGTGTCGCACGTCACCAGGCCGCCACCGCTGACCAGCCGCGCGCCTTCGCTTTGGCCGATGTCGATGTACTTCAAGTCCTGGTCCAACTGGGCCTGGGAAACCACCGGGCCGATGTCGGTCCCGCTTTTGAGGGCGTGGCCGACTTTGATCGACTTCATGCGTTCAGCCATGGCCGCGACGAATTGGTCGTGGATACCGGCGGTGACGATCAGGCGACTGGAGGCCGTGCAGCGTTGGCCGGTGGAGTAGAACGCGCTTTGCACCGCCAACTCGACGGCCTGCTTGAGGTCGGCGTCGTCGAGAATGATCTGCGGATTCTTGCCGCCCATTTCCAACTGCACCTTGGCCTGGCGCGACACACAACTGACCGCGATCTGGCGCCCGACACCCACGGAGCCGGTAAAGCTGATGCCATCGACTTTCGGGCTGTTGACCAATACGTCGCCGACCACACGGCCGCTGCCCATCACCAGGTTGAACACGCCGGCGGGGAAACCGGCGCGGGAGATGATGTCCGCCAGGGCCCAGGCACAGCCCGGCACCAATTCAGCGGGCTTGATCACTACGCAGTTGCCGTAGGCCAGGGCCGGGGCGATCTTCCACGCAGGGATGGCGATCGGGAAGTTCCACGGGGTGATCAGGCCGACTACGCCGAGGGCTTCGCGGGTCACTTCAACATTGACGCCCGGGCGCACCGACGGCACGTAGTCACCGGACAA
The DNA here is from genome assembly GCF_020515815.1 of Pseudomonas sp. AF03-9. NCBI lineage: Bacteria > Pseudomonadati > Pseudomonadota > Gammaproteobacteria > Pseudomonadales > Pseudomonadaceae > Pseudomonas > Pseudomonas sp. AF03-9. The sequence goes on from NZ_JAHPJF010000014.1 coordinate 62,768, forward strand.
ACGCAGGCATTCACCGGCGAAGAATTTGAAGATGTTGCCGGCACGGGTCACCTCGCCAATGGCTTCGGGCAGGGTCTTGCCCTCTTCTCGGGCCAGCAGCGTGCCGAGTTCTTCGCGGCGGGCGAGGATTTCACTGCCGACTTTATCCAGGGCATCGTGGCGCGCCTGAATTCCCGAGGTGGACCACGCCGGAAAGGCGGCACGTGCCGCATCGATGGCGGCGTTGACTTGGCTGACATCGGCCTTGGCGTATTCGCCAATCACATCGGACAAGTCCGACGGGTTGAGGTTGACGCAATAGTCGGCACCGGCCACCCATTGGCCGTTGATGTAGTTTTCAAAACGCTGGGCTTGGGACACGAATCTTCTCCTGACGCAAAAGGCCGCTGATCTCTCAGCGGCCTTGTAGATAAGTTATTGCGCGCCTTGCTTGTCGATCAGCGCGGCCAGGGCTTCATATTCTTCCGGCAACAGGTCGGTCAGCGGGGTGCGCACCGGGCCTGCGTCGTAGCCGGCGATCCTGGCGCCAGCCTTGACGATGCTCACGGCATACCCGGCCTTGCGGTTACGGATGTCCAGGTAAGGCAGGAAGAAGTCGTCGATGATCTTGGAGACCGTGGCGTGATCGTCCTTGGCAATCGCGTGGTAGAAGTCCATCGCGGTTTTCGGGATGAAGTTGAACACCGCCGAGGAGTACACCGGCACGCCCAGGGCCTTGTAGGCAGCGGCGTAAACCTCTGCAGTCGGCAAGCCGCCGAGGTAGCTGAAACGATCACCGAGGCGACGGCGGATCGAGACCATCAACTCAATGTCGCCCAGGCCGTCTTTGTAGCCGATCAGGTTCGGGCAGCGTTCGGCCAGGCGTTCCAGCAGTGGTGCGGTCAGGCGGCAGACGTTGCGGTTGTACACCACCACACCGATTTTTACCGATTTGCACACGGCTTCAACGTGGGCGGCAACCCCGTCCTGGCTGGCTTCGGTGAGGTAGTGCGGCAGCAGCAACAGGCCTTTGGCGCCGAGACGTTCGGCTTCCTGGGCGTACTCGATGGCCTGGCGGGTCGAACCACCGACACCGGCAAGAATCGGCACGCTGGTGGCGCAGGTATCAACCGCGGTCTTCACCACTTGGGAATATTCGCTGGCGGCGAGGGAAAAAAACTCACCGGTGCCGCCGGCAGCGAAAAGCGCCGTGGCGCCGTAAGGGGCCAGCCACTCCAGACGTTTGATGTAACCCGCCTGGTGGAAATCACCCTGGGCGTTGAAATCGGTCACGGGAAAAGACAGCAGGCCGTGGGAGAGGATGGACTTCAGTTCTTGTGGATTCATTATTCGAACACCCTGGGCAAAGACTTTCTGGCGAAAGGTTGTTGTTGGTTTTGATGATGTCGTACGTCATCGTACAACTATAAAAAGATTCGTCAACTGCAATTCGTCGACGTTGATCCACGAGTGGGTGTTCTGCATCTTCGCTTGACGTAGGAAAGTATTCCTCTATGCTTGCGATAACTGTATATACATACAGTTATTAAGGAAAATTCCTACGACATAGCAAGGAGCTAACATGTCAGGTCTTGAACTCGCAGCACCCGTAAAAAACCCTCCTGTCCTGCGCTTCGAAGGCGGCGAACACACTGCCATCGGCGACGATACCCTGTTGCGTTTCGCCAAGGACGCTGCGGCCATCCCAGCCCGACAAGTGCAGTTGCACCTGCCCAACGGGCTGGCACTGACCTACGGCCAGATGATTGCGTTGGGCGGTGATTTCTATGGCATCCCGGGCCAGCCCATCAGCGATGGCGCCTCCCCTGCCGAACGCGTGCAACGCTTCACGGCCGCGTTCAACTCGCTGGCGGTGTTGCCGGCCTCGCGAGAGGAAGCAGGCAAGATCCTCGCGGTGATGCAAAAGGAGATCAATGCGGTCAACCAGGCGATCAGGGACGGCAAGCAAGCCCATGAAGCCTACGACGCACTCGGTGATACGTTGTCCGAAGAGTGGAACCGCATCACCGGCGGCGGCAGCGCGGTTTCGGCCCTGGTGCCATTGGGGCGTTATTTGAAGTTGGCGGCCGACAATGCCGACCACTTCGGCGAGTGGGCGTTGTCGGCGTATCTAGCAGGGCACACGGCGGCCTTGCAGCAGGCGGTGGTGGCGCATCAGACCGGCACCGACCAGGCACTGGAACTGGCCTACGCCATGAACAGTTTTGCCGATCACTTTTTGACCGACCTGTTTTCCGCCGGGCACTTGCGCGTTCCACGCAAACAGCTAGCCGCCGTGGTCACGCCGGGTGAGCTGGGTTCGCTGATCAGCCGCTTTATGCACGACGAAGACAGCAAGTTCGGGCTCAAGGTGCGCAATGCGCTGGGGGATCAATGGCACGCGTATGGGGACAAACGCTACTTCGACGCCATCGATGCGGACAATCGGACGCAAGTCAAACGTGCGGTGCAGGCCTCAGCCGATGAAGTCTTCGAAACGTTTATCAGCGGCGTGGCGCCCTCCCCGGCCAATTTCAAGGCGCCGTTGTATGTGCCCGACTTGAACGCCGTACAAAACCCGGCGAACAACTTTTCGCCACTGTTCAAGATGGAGGGTGACAAGGTGCTGCGCCGCAAGGACGTGAATGACCTGAACGACAAGCACTGGACGGATGATTGGTGGGGGTGGAGTACGTATCTGTTGCTCAAGGACTACAAGCCCAACCAACCGGCCAGTTAAGTAAACACGCCATCCGAGACACTGGAGATCAAAATGTGGGAGCGGGCTTGCTCGCGAAGGCGGTGTGTCAGTCTGCACATGCATTAACTTAAAGGACGCATTCGCGAGCAAGCCCGCCCCCACACTTGGATTGCTTTACACCCGGCACAACTCGGTTGCCTGCTTTAACCGCGCTGCGCTTCTGCCTCTTCGTGGGCATGGCGCAGTCGCTCACGGCTGTTGGTCAGGTGCAAGCGCATCGCCGCACGTGCCGCATCCGAATCCTTACGGGCAATCGCCTCGTAGATCTCTTCGTGCTCACGACTCAGGCGCCCCATGTAGTGCTGCTGGTCATCATGGGCCAGGCGTGCCGAATTCAGCCGCGTGCGCGGAATAATGCTGGTGCCCAGATGGGTCATGATGTCGGTGAAGTAGCGGTTGCCGGTGGACAGGGCAATTTCCAGGTGGAAAGCGAAGTCGGAGGCCACCGCGTCGCCGGCGTGGGCCGCGCTTTCATTCAGGGCATCGAGGGCTGCGCGCATGGTCGCCAGTTGCGCGTCGGTGCGGCGCAGGGCGGCCAGGCCGGCAGACTCGACTTCCAGGCTGATCCGCAGCTCGAGGATCGCCAGCACATCACGCAGGGTCACGACGGTGGCCGGGTCGATACGGAAACCGCTAGGGCTTGGGGTATCCAGCACAAAGGTGCCGATCCCGTGGCGGGTTTCGACTTGTCCGGCGGCCTGCAAGCGCGAGATCGCTTCACGTACCACGGTGCGACTGACGCCATGGGCTTCCATGATCGCCGACTCGGTGGGCAGCTTGTCGCCACGCTTGAGTTCGCCGTCGCGGATCTGCTCGGACAACACCGTGACCAATTCCTGGGCAAGGCTGCGGCGCTTGCGGGGGAGACGCGGGGCGGTGTTGGCGTTTTCCATGATGAATCATCTTTCTCGGTGAGCTTGAGGGAGCATCATAGCCCATGGCGGTTGTACGATCACCGTCCAGGCACGACTTTCATCTATATCCCGAGCGCAAAAAAAATGCCCCGGCACAAGCCGAGGCATCTTTCATGGCTGGCCCGAAGGCGGCAGCCGGTTACTTCACCACTTTCAAACTCGGCCGGCCGCTTGGGCGCGGTGGCTCGGTATCCGGTGGCAGATCATCGCCGTCTTCGCTGTCGATCGATTCGTCATCCTCGAAAGGCGACTCCAGATCAAACACCATGCCTTGGCCATTTTCCCGGGCATAGATGCCGAGGATGGCGCCAATCGGCACGAACAGCGTATGCGGCACACCGCCGAAACGCCCTTCGAAGCTCACCGCCTCGTTGTCCATGTGCAGGTGGCGCACGGCACTGGGCGATACGTTCAACACAATCTGTCCGTCACTGGCAAAACCCTGCGGAACCTGAACCGCAGGAAATTCGGAATTGACCAGCATGTGCGGGGTGCAATCGTTGTCCACAATCCACTCATAGAGCGCGCGGACCAAGTAGGGTCGACTGGAGTTCATCAGCGGCTCCTTAAGCCTTAGCGCATATCGCGTTCGACACCAGACAGACTCGCCTGGAAAGCCTCACGCGCAAACTGGCGCTCCATATAATCAAGCAGCGGCTTGGCCGGCCGCGGCAGTTCAATACCAAGAATCGGCAAACGCCAGAGTATCGGTAATAGGCAGCAATCGACCAAACTTTGTTCCTCACTGAGGAAAAAAGGTTTATCGGCGAACAACGGCGAAACGCCGGTCAGGCTTTCGCGCAATTCCTTACGCGCTTGCGTGCGAACAGCTTCTTTTGTGCGCGAATCCAGAATCACGTCCACCAGCCCGCACCAGTCACGCTGGATCCGATGGATCAGCAGGCGGCTGTTGGCACGTGCCACCGGGTACACCGGCAGTAAAGGCGGATGCGGGTAACGCTCATCCAGGTATTCCATCACTACGGTCGACTCCCACAACGCCAGGTCACGATCGACCAGGGTGGGCAAGCTGCCGTACGGGTTCACTTCGATCAGTTTCGGCGGATGACGGCCCGCCTCCACACTGATGATCTCGGCGCTGACACCCTTCTCGGCGAGCACGATACGCACTCGGTGGGAATAGTGGTCGGCGGGGTCGGAGTAACAGGCCAACCGATTGGTCACGCCCATGGCGGTCCTCCTCGCTTGTTGAAATTATCGAAAGCTCAAAAACGAGCGCGCCCAGAGAGCATCTCTGTAACAACCTGTTGAACCGGGTCGCTACGTATTCAGAGATGCCGCTGGGCGCGCAAGATTAACAGCAATTGCTTACGGTTGGATCAATGCACATCCTTCCAGTATTCGCGTTTGAGCAGATAGGCGAATACGAAGAAGAAGGCCAGGTACAGCAACACATACGTACCGATGCGCTGGTGCTGCAGTTTGACCGGGTTGGCCGAGTAGGCCAGGAAGGTCACGAGGTTTTTTACTTTCTCGTCGAACTGCTCTTCATTCAGCGCTCCGGTCTTGGGCACGATGGTCAGTTGATCGCACGCTTCGTGAGTCAAAGGCGTGCCAGTCAACGGGTCATATTGCTTCTTACCGTTTTCAACGACCTGAACCTGCTTGCATCCTACCACTTGGCGACCCTGCAGGCCGACCAGAACGTTCGGCATGCCGACGTTCGGGAAGACTTTGTTGTTCACGCCGTATGGGCGCGACGGGTCTTCATAGAACGACTTGAGGTAGCCGTAGAGCCAATCGGTGCCACGTACACGGGCGACCAGGGTCAGGTCGGGCGGTGCCGCACCGAACCAGGTCTTGGCGTCAGCCGGCTGCATGCCGATGCTCATGTGGTCGCCGATCTTGGCGCCGCTGAACACCGCGTGACTGAGCATCACGTCATGGGGGATACCCAAGTCATCGGCGACACGCTCGTAACGCTGGAACTTGGCGCTGTGGCAGCCCATGCAGTAGTTGGTAAAGGTGCGCAGACCATCCTGCATGGCGGCCTTGTCGGACACGTCGATGTCGACCTTTTCCAGCTCAGGGCCACCGTGCTCGGCAGCGAAGGACAGCAACGGCAGGGCCGCAAGCATCAATGCAACGAATAATTTTTTCATCAGCCAGTCACCCTTTCCGGAACCGGTTTGGTCTTCTCTAGCCGGGTATAGAACGGCATCAGAATGAAGTAGGCGAAATACAGGAAGGTGCAGACCTGCGACAGCAACGTACGCTCAGGGGTTGGCGCCAACACGCCGAGGACACCCAGGATCACGAAGGCAATGCAGAACACCCACAGCCAGATTTTGCTCAGCCAACCCTTGTAGCGCATGGACTTGACCGGGCTGCGGTCGAGCCAAGGCAACACGAACAGCACCGCGATGGCCGCGCCCATGGCGATCACGCCCATGAGTTTGTCGGGGATCGCACGCAAAATTGCGTAGAACGGCGTGAAGTACCAGACCGGGGCAATGTGCTCAGGGGTCTTGAAGGCGTTGGCCTGTTCGAAGTTAGGCTTCTCGAGGAAATAGCCGCCCATCTCCGGGAAGAAGAACACGATCGAGCAGAACACGAACAGGAACACCACTACGCCGACAATGTCTTTCACGGTGTAGTAAGGGTGGAACGGAATGCCATCCAGCGGGATGCCGTTCTCGTCCTTGTGCTTCTTGATGTCCACACCGTCCGGGTTGTTCGAACCCACTTCGTGCAGTGCCAGGATGTGCAACACCACCAGGCCCAGGATCACGATCGGCAAGGCCACCACGTGCAAGGCGAAGAAGCGGTTCAGGGTGATCCCCGAGATCAGGTAGTCACCACGGATCCACTGGGTCAGGTCGTTGCCGATCACCGGGATCGCACCAAACAACGAGATGATCACCTGGGCGCCCCAGTACGACATCTGGCCCCAAGGCAGCAGGTAGCCCATGAAGGCTTCCGCCATCAGCGCCAGGTAGATCAGCATGCCGAACACCCATACCAGTTCGCGAGGCTTCTGGTACGAGCCGTAGAGCAAGCCGCGGAACATGTGCAGGTAGACGACGATAAAGAACGCCGACGCGCCAGTGGAGTGCAGCAGGCGCAGGATCGAGCCGTACTCGACGTCACGCATGATGTATTCGACGGAGGCGAACGCTTCTTCAGCCGACGGCGTGTAGCTCATCGTCAGCCAGACCCCGGTGACGATCTGGTTGACCAACACCAGCAGCGCCAGGGAACCGAAGAAGTAGAAGAAGTTGAAGTTCTTTGGTGCGTAATATTTGCTGAGATGGTCTTCCCACATTTTAGTGGCGGGGAAGCGCGCATCCACCCAATCCATGAACTTGCTCATCACGCGTTCTCCTTATCGAGGCCAATGACAATGAGGTCGTCAGTTTCGTAAGTATGCGGAGGCACGGGCAGGTTCAAAGGCGCGGGCTGAGACTTGTAGACGCGACCGGCGAGGTCGTAGTGCGAGCCGTGGCAGGGGCAGAAATAACCGCCAACCCAGTCTTTGCCCAGATCGACCGGGGCGACTTCCGGACGGAACGTCGGCGAGCATCCAAGGTGAGTACAAAGACCGACCAACAGCAGAATCTCTGGCTTGATCGAACGCGCTTCGTTTTTGGCGTAGGCGGGTTGGTCGGACTTCTCGGATTTCGGGTCAGACAACTGGCCTTCGATCTTCTTGAGATTGCCCAGGATTTCCTCAGTACGACGAACAATGAAGACCGGCTGGCCGCGCCACTCAGCAATCATCTGCTGACCTGGTTCGATCTTGCTGATATTCACCTTCACCGGTGCACCTGCGGCTTTCGCCTTGGCACTGGGAAACCATGACCCCACGAACGGGACCGCAGCCCCCACCGCTCCTGCAGCACCCACCACGGATGTGGCTGCTACCAAGAAGCGACGCCGGCCTGCATTCACGCCGTCATTGCTCATTCAGTCCTCTCCCATCAGCTTTTTGGCCTGTTAAATCAGGCGTCTACTAAGTGTTGAATCTTTGCTTATAAAAATTTTGCCGAATGGTAATGAAAAGCCCCACGTATGACAAGGGAATTGCCCGGGGCTCAGCCTCCAGGCCCTGTAGTATAGGGGGTCTACGGATGTGGCAAGTTGTCACGCACAAATTTGTGCATAAATCGCAGGCAATAAAAAACGCCCAGCTCCGTAAGGAGGCTGGGCGCTTTTGTGGAACGTAAAGCGAATTAACGCTTCGAGTACTGCGGACGCTTACGCGCTTTACGCAGACCGACTTTCTTACGTTCAACTTCACGAGCATCGCGAGTCACGAAGCCAGCTTTGCGCAGAGCGCCACGCAGGGTTTCGTCGTACTGCATCAGAGCGCGAGTGATACCGTGGCGGATTGCGCCAGCTTGACCACTTACACCGCCACCGATAACGGTGACGTAGATGTCGAACTTTTCAACGGTCTCGGTCAGTTCCAGCGGCTGACGAACTACCATGCGGGCAGTTTCGCGGCCGAAGAAGTTGTCCAGGGAGCGGTTGTTGATCGAGATGTTACCAGTGCCCGGACGCAGGAAAACGCGTGCGGTTGCGGTTTTGCGACGGCCAGTGCCGTAATTTTGAGTCGCCGACATAATGAACTATTCCGTTAAAACTTCAGTTCTTGGGGCTGCTGAGCAGCATGAGGGTGTACAGCGCCCGCATAGACTTTCAGCTTGCGAAACATATCGCGACCCAGTGGGCCCTTAGGCAGCATACCTTTGACCGCGATTTCGATCGGGGCTTCAGGCTTCTTGGAGATCAGGCCTTCGAAGTTCGAAGACTTGATGCCACCTGGGAAACCGGAGTGACGGTAGTACATTTTGTCTTGAGCTTTGTTGCCGGTAACACGTACCTGCTCAGCGTTGATGATCACGATGTAGTCACCGGTATCAACGTGAGGGGTGTATTCAGGCTTGTGCTTGCCACGCAGACGGCTAGCGACTTCAGTGGCCAGACGACCCAGAGTCTGACCAGCGGCGTCGACGACAAACCAGTCGCGCTGAACTGTTTCCGGTTTTGCAGTATAAGTAGACATTCTTTAATAGCCTCAGGGGCCGCCCTGTAAATTAGACGGCGGATCTTACTGAATAGTGCGTACTTTGACAAGTCAAAGGCAGCCGGATACAGACGCTATCGGGGGCTCGGGTCGGCGCGTCCGTTCAACGGCAAGATTCTTCGGCAGGCGGCGCATCACTTCCACTGCAGAAAGAGGTGGGCAATTATGCAGATTGCGAAAAAAAATTCAACCTGCTTTTATGATTGTTTTCCCTGAAGGAGTACCCGATGGATTATCGACAGCTGGGCCGTACGGATCTGAACGTGAGCGCGATAGCCTTGGGCACCATGACCTGGGGCGAGCAGAACAGCGAAGCAGAGGCCTTCGCCCAGATCGAACGGGCCAAGGCCGCGGGGATCAACTTCCTCGACACAGCGGAAATGTACCCGGTGCCGCCCAAGGCCGACACCTATGCCACCACCGAGCGCTACATCGGTAATTACTTCAAAAGCCGTGGCGATCGTGCCGACTGGATCCTCGCCAGCAAGATCGCCGGCCCCGGCAACACCATCGACTACATCCGCGACGGCCACCTGCGCCACAACCGCAAGCACATCGCCGCCGCCCTGGACGCCAGCCTCAAGCGCTTGCAGACCGACTGGATCGACCTCTACCAACTGCACTGGCCGGAACGCAGCACCAACTTCTTCGGCCAACTGAGCTACAAGCACAAGGACGAAGACGACCTCACCCCGCTGGAGGAAACCCTCGAAGCGCTGGACGAACAGGTCAAGGCCGGCAAGATCCGCCACATCGGCCTGTCCAACGAAACCCCTTGGGGCACCATGAAATTCCTCGCCTTGGCCGAAGCCCGTGGCTGGAGCCGTGCGGTATCGATCCAGAACCCCTACAACCTGCTCAACCGCAGCTTTGAAGTGGGCCTGGCGGAAGTCGCGATTCGCGAGCAATGCGGCCTGCTGGCCTACTCGCCCCTGGCGTTCGGCATGCTCAGTGGCAAATACGAAAATGGCGCACGCCCGGCCAAGGCGCGGCTGACCGAATACAGCCGCTTCAGCCGCTACTTCAACCCGCAGTCGGAAGCGGCGTGCAGCCGTTATGTAGCGCTGGCCCGAGAACATGGTCTGGACCCGGCGCAGATGGCGTTGGCATTTGTGACCCAGCAGCCGTTTGTGACCAGCAACATCATTGGCGCCACGTCGCTTCAGCAATTGGATAGCAACATTGCCAGTGCCGATCTGAAACTGTCCAAAGAGGTGTTGGAGGGGATTGAGGCGATTCAGAAGGATCATCCGAACCCTGCGCCTTGATTGATCTGTAGACCGCCATCACAGGCAAGCTCCTACATTTTGACGGGTGAACACCGTCAAATGTGGGAGCTGGCTTGCCTGCGATGAGGCCCTCAAACACACCGCATCACTCAAAGCGCCCGCGCAATGATCTCCTTCATGATCTCATTGGTCCCCGCATAAATCCGCTGCACCCGCGCATCCGCCCAGGCCCGCGCAATCGGGTATTCCCACATAAAGCCGTAGCCACCGTGCAACTGCACGCACTCATCGAGCACCTTGCATTGCAGGTCCGTGGCCCAATACTTGGCCATTGCGGCAGTCGGCACGTCCAGCTTGCCCTCCAGATGCAACGCTATGCACTTGTCGACAAACACGCGGCCGATCTGAATCTCGGTGGCCATTTCCGCCAGCTTGAAGCGAGTGTTCTGAAAATCCGCAATCGCCTTGCCAAACGCCTTGCGCTCGCGGGTGTATTCCAGGGTCCATTGCAGTGCCGCCTCGGCCGATGACACGGCGCCGATTGCCACCGTCAAACGCTCCTGAGGCAACTCCTGCATCAGATACGCGAACCCCGCACCGGCCTGGCCCAGCAGGTTCTCCTTGGGCACGCGCACGTCCTGGAAGAACAGCTCCGAGGTGTCCTGGGCCTTCATGCCGACCTTCTCCAGGCGCTTGCCCTTGGCGAAGCCCGGTGTGTCGGCCTCCACCAGAAACAGGCTGGTGCCCTTGGCGCCCGCCTTGGGATCGGTCTTGGCCACCACGATCACCAACTCAGCCAGATAGCCGTTGGTGATAAAGGTCTTCGAACCGTTGATCACATATTCATCGCCATCCAGCACGGCGGTGGTCTTGACCCCTTGCAGGTCGGAACCGGCACCTGGCTCGGTCATCGCAATCGCCGTGACCATCTCACCGGAGATCAGTTTGGGCAGGTATTTGTGCTTCAACGCCTCGCTGCCGTAATGCAGGATGTACGGCGCGACAATGTCCGAATGCAGGGAAAAACCGATCCCGGTCAGCCCCAGCCGGGCAACCTCCTCGATCACCACCGCGCTGTACAGAAAGTCCGCACCCAACCCGCCGTATGCCTCCGGCAGGTGGGAACACAACATCCCCGCCTCCCCCGCCTTGCTCCACAAGGCTCGGTCGATATAGCCCTGCTTCTCCCATTGCCCATGGAACGGCACCGCGTCTTTTTCGAGGAAGGTGCGCACGCTCTCGCGAAAGAGTTCGTGCTCCGGGCTGTACAAGGTTCTGGGAATCATGGGTCACCTGCGAGGATTGTCGGACAAAGACGAGCCCACAGAGACTATGCCGCGAAGGCAGCACGGGACACTGGACACATGCGACAAAAAATAAGACGATCCAGCCGTCTGGTGACCACTTTCCCCTATAAGAATAAATGAAATTATGTCTAACCAAATCTCCACGCCCTTGCGACGCGTCAGCATTTTGGCCATTGATCGGGTATTCGCTTCAACCCTCATGCAAGCCAAGGATTTCTTCCACCTCGCCAGCCTGCGTTACGGCAAGCAACAAGGTCTGGGCCTGATCCCGGCGTTCGAAACGCGCCTGGTCAGCCCCGACGGGCAGTCGGTACGCAGCTTCAGTGATGTGATCATGCCGGTGGATGGCGGCCTGGAAGACGCCGACATCATCGTGCTCCCGGCCTTCTGGGACGACTTCGACGCCCTCTGCAGCCGCTACCCGCAAGTGCTGCCGTGGCTGCGCGCGCAACACGCATGCGGCGCCGTGCTCTGCGGCGAAGCCACCGGGGTGTTCTGGCTGGCCGAAGCCGGCTTGCTCGATGGCAAGGAGGCAACCACCTATTGGCGCTTTTTCAACGCCTTCAGCGAACGCTTCCCACGGGTACAACTCAACCAGGACAAGCACCTCACCGACGCCGACAACCTGTACTGCGCCGGCGGCACCACCTCGGCGTGCGACCTCTACATCTACCTGATCGAACGCTTCTGCGGCGCCAACATCGCCCAGGCCGTAGCCCGCGACATTCTCTACGAAGTGCAACGCAACTATTCGCCGGGACGTATCGGTTTCGGTGGGCAGAAGCTGCACCAGGACGTGATCATCCTGCAGATCCAGCACTGGCTCGAAGAGCACTTCGCCGACAAGTTCCGCTTCGAAGACGTCGCCCGGGAACACGGCATGAGCATCCGCAACTTCATGCGCCGCTTCCAGACGGCGACGGGCGACAAGCCATTGCACTATCTGCAACGCCTGCGCATCGAGACGGCCAAGGGACTGCTGTCAGGCAGTCGCAAGAGCATCAAGACCATCAGTTACGAGGTGGGTTACGACGATGCGAGCTTCTTTGCGCGGTTGTTCAGGCAGCACACGGAACTGTCGCCGAACCAATACCGCCAGCAGTTCCAGCAGGCGGCATAGGCAAGGCTGAACGCGGTAAAAAAAGTGGGAGCGGGCTTGCTCGCGAATGCGGTGGGTCAGTCAACATCATCAGTGACTGACAGTCCGCATTCGCGAGCAAGCCCGCTCCCACATTTGATCTATAGCGTTCTCAGGGCTTATGGCCGCGCGCGAGGAACTCGTGGGATTGCATTTCCAGCAAGCGACTCAGGGTCCGCTGGAATTCAAAGGTCAATCGACCGCCGGTGTACAGATCCTTCAACTCGACTTCCGCCGAGATGATCAGCTTCACGTTACGGTCGTAGAACTCATCGACCATGTTGATAAACCGCCGCGCGATGTCGTCGGTGGTCACGCTCATCTGCTCCACACCGCTCAAGATCACCGCATGGAAAATCTTGCCCAGCTCGATGTAGTCGTTCTGGCTGCGCGGGCCGTCGCACAGGGCGCGGAAGTCGAACCACGCCACGTCATCGCAAGTACGCAACGCGATGATTTCGCGGTTTTCGATGATCAACTTGTCGTTTTCCACCGCCTGGGTGCATTCCGGCGTCAGGGCGCGAAAGCTCTTTTTCAGGCTTTCGTGCGCCGCTTCGTTGAGCGGGAAGTGGAACAGTTCCGCTTGCTCAAGGTGACGCAGGCGGTAGTCGACGCCACTGTCGACGTTGACGATTTCGGTGTTCTGCTTGATCAGCGCGATGGCCGGCAGGAAGCGCGCGCGTTGCAGGCCGTCCTTGTACAGGCCGTCGGGCACGATGTTCGAGGTGGCGACCAGGGTCACGCCGTTCTTGAACAACTCTTCCATCAGGGTGCCAAGGATCATGGCATCGGTGATGTCGGAGACGAAGAACTCATCGAAGCAGATCACCCGCGCTTCGTCGGAGAAGCGCTTGGCAATGATGGTCAGCGGGTTTTTCTCGCCCGGCAGGGTCTTCATTTCTTCGTGCACGCGCTTCATGAAGCGGTGGAAGTGCGTCCGGACCTTTTCCTTGAACGGCAGCGCTTCGAAGAAGGTGTCCACCAGATAGGTCTTGCCGCGGCCGACGCCGCCCCAGAAATACAGGCCTTTGACTGGCGTGCGGTCTTTCTTGCCGAACAGCTTGCCGAGCATCCCTGGCTTGCTTTGCGAGGCCGCGACGAGATCGTCGTACAGGCGCTGCAAATGACGCACCGCCGTTTCCTGGGCTGCGTCATGGAAGAATTCAGGGCGTTTCAGATCAGCTTGGTATCGTTCTAGGGGCGTCATAATTTCGTTAGCAAGGCAACAAAAACGGGCCGTCACTGTAACGACGGCCCTGATTAATGGCAATCAACCCTTGGTCGGGTCAATCCTCGATGGGGGTCAACGCAACGCGCAAGGCGGCGATGGCGGCGTCACGGGAGGCGTCGTCAGCGAACTGCGCGCTGTCGGCCACGGCCGCGCCGTCCAGCCATACGCTGAAGCCCAGGGCTTCGGTGCGTACGTCCAGTGCGTCGCCGTTTTGCAGCGCCTTGGTGACGGCGCCAGCGGCTTTACCGTCGGCAAAGTTGCGCGACAGCAACAATTGCTCGCCATCGGCGGCCAGCAGGCGGAAGCGGAAGCTGCCGTCATCCTCGCGGAAGCTCACGAAACGCGCCGCTTTCGCCGCTTTCTTCTTGGTCGCGACCGGTGCCGCGGCCTGCTCGACGAACGAACGCAGGCCCACCGCCTCACGCAACTCGGCGAGGAACGGTGCCGCCACGGCGCGGGCTTTCTTGGCGCCGACCAACAACAGGTCTTCCATGTCCGACGGGCGCGACATCAGTTGGTGATAACGCTCGCGGGCTTCGCCCAGTTGACCGTCCAGCAATTGGAACAGACGGGCCTTGGCCTCGCCCCAACCCAGACCTTGCAGCAGCTCAGCGCGGAATTCTTCTTCCTGGGGCTTGCTGGCAAACGCCTGGTACAGGGTGAACAGGTGGGAGTTGTCCGGGTCCTTGGCTTCGCCCGGCGCACGGGAGTCCGTGACGATCCGCGAGATCGCGTCCTTCATGTCCTTGGCGCTGGTGAACAACGGGATGGTGTTGTCGTAGCTCTTGGACATCTTGCGGCCATCCAGGCCCGGCAAGGTGGCGACGCTTTCTTCGATCAGCGCCTCGGGCATGGTGAAGAACTCCTTGCCCTTGCCGAACAGGTGGTTGAAGCGCTGGCCGATGTCACGGGCCATTTCCACGTGCTGGATCTGGTCGCGGCCGACCGGCACCTTGTGCGCGTTGAACATCAGGATGTCCGCCGCCATCAGCACCGGGTAGCTGTACAGGCCCATGGTGATGCCCGCATCCGGGTCTTCGCCGGCTTCCACGTTCTTGTCCACCGAGGCCTTGTACGCGTGGGCGCGGTTGAGCAGGCCCTTGGCGGCAACGCAGGTGAGCAGCCAGGTCAGCTCGGGGATTTCCGGGATGTCGGACTGGCGGTAGAAGGTCACCCGGTTCACATCCAGGCCACCGGCCAGCCAGGTCGCGGCGATTTCCATGCGCGAGCGCTGGATGCGCTGCGGGTCATCGCATTTGATCAGGGCGTGGTAGTCGGCCAGGAAGTAGAAGGAGTCGGCATTGGCATCCTGGCTGGCGAGGATCGCCGGGCGGATCGCACCGGCGTAGTTGCCCAGGTGCGGCGTGCCGGTGGTGGTGATGCCGGTGAGGATACGGGTACGAGTCGTCATGGGTAATCGCTTATCAGACTGCTATCAATTCGAGAGGCGCGGCAGCACCAGATCCTTGAGATCGGTGAGCTTGCCATGAAAAAAGTGCCCGCATTCTGCCACTTTCAGCAGCTCATGGGGGCGATTCAAGGCGGCGGACCAGTCGTAGACAGTCTGCGGATCGACCACTTCGTCGGTTTCCGGCTGGATCAGGGTCAGTGGGCAGCCCTGTGGCAACACATCGGTATCACGCAGGCGCATCACTGCCGCGGCGACCATGAACAGGTGCGCGAGTTTTTCGCCCTTGGCTTCCAGACGCCCGCCAAGGCTGGCGGCGACATAACCGCCAAAGGAAAAACCGAGCAGGGTCAGCGGCAAACCGGGGTGCTTTTCCCGCAGCCAGGTGGCGGCCGCTTCGGCATCGTCCACTTCGCCGGTGCTCATGTCGTGACTGCCGGCGCTCGCGCCGACGCCACGATAGTTGAAACGCAAAGTGATCAAACCGGCATCGCGGGCGGTGCGTTGCAGGGTCGATACGACTTTATTGAGCATGGTCCCGCCCTGCACCGGGTTAGGATGGCAGATCAGCGCCAGGCCACGTGGCTCGGGGTGATCCAGGTACAAGGCTTCCAATTGGCCTACCGGGCCATCGATCAAAACAGGGGTTTCACGCATGAGCAAGAGATGAACTCCGTGACCTCTCAAAGGGTCGACTCGTCTAGCTAAAAGTCTGTGCATGGCATCATTGCGAGGTTAATCGCGGTATACAGCGCAGGTTTGAGCCGTTAACGTAAAGCAAAGCCGTTTATAGAGGAAGGACTCGTGGAACACTCGCTCTTAGTTTGGTTGTTGCCGACTCTTGCCCTGGTTGCCGGTGTCGCCATTGGATTCCTGGTCGCTCGCCTGCTGCCGAATGCCGCGCCTAACCGCACGCAGCGTCAGCTGGATGACATTCAGGAACGTTTTGACAGTTATCAGAACGAGGTGGTTACCCACTTCAACAGCACCGCAAATCTGGTCAAGAAACTCACCCAGAGCTATCAGGAAGTACAGGATCACCTCGCGGACGGCGCCAACCGCCTCGCCCTCGACGACATCACCCGCCAGCGTCTGCTGGCCGCGCTGCATTCCGATGCCCAAACCCCACGGGAGCGCCTGACCCCGCCACGGGAAAACCAGGAGCCACCACGGGACTACGCGCCAAAAACGCCGAACGCCCCAGGCATGCTGGATGAGCATTACGGCTTGAAGAAGTAAGTTTTCTTCAAGCACTAAAAAGCCCGGCTGATCGATGATCAGCCGGGCTTTTTGTTGGCTTCATTTTACAGAACAGTGGAGATCCAATGTGGGACCGGGTGCAGCCTCAAGCCGGTTGTTGTTCCTGCAACAACCCACCCTCAATCCGCACATGCCGCCCATGGAAGCGCTTGAGGCTGCTGCGATGGCCCACGCTGACGATGCTCAACCCCGGCAATTCATCGATCAACGCCTGGTACAGCGTCGCCTCATCCTCTTCATCCATGGCCGAGGTCGCTTCGTCCATGTACAGCCACTGCGGCGCAAACAACAGCGCGCGGGCAAACGCCAAACGCTGCTGCTCACCCGGCGAAAGCATGCGCTGCCAGTGGTTGGCTTCGTCCAGGCGCGCCACCAGATGGGGCAAGCGGCAGGTCTGCAGCACCTGTGCATAACGTTGCGCCGGGTAGGCGCTGTCGTCCTGTGGATAACTCAGTACGGCTTTCAAGGTGCCAATCGGCAGATAAGGCTTTTGCGGCAGGAACAGATAACGCGCCGCCGGCAGGCGAATGCTGCCGTGCCCCGCTGGCCACAAATGCCCCATCGCACGCAGCAAGGTACTTTTGCCGCTGCCGGAACGCCCGCTGAGCATCACGCGCTGGCCGGGCTCGACACTCATGTCGGCATCGCTCAGCAGGTGGCGGCCATCGGCCAGGTCCATCCGCAGCCCTTGCACCACCAGGCGCTCGCCTTCCGAACGCACATCGATCGCCGGCGGGCGCTGCTCGTTGTCACTCATGGCCTGTTGAAAGCTCAGCAGACGATCACTGGTGGCACGCCACGACGCCAGGTCCGAGTACGCGTTGATAAACCAGCTGAAGTTCTCTTGCACGTTGCCGAACGCCGAGTTGATTTGCATCAGCTCGCCCAACTCGATCTTGCCGGCGAAGTAACGCGGCGCGGCGACGATAAACGGGAAGATGATCGCGATCTGGCTGTAGCCGGCAGTGAAAAACGTCAGGCGCTTGGACACTTTCATGATGTCCCAGAAGTTGTGCCAGACCTTGCTGAAACGTGCGCTCAAGCGCTGTTTTTCATTCGGTTCGCCGTTATACAGCGCGATGCTCTCAGCGTTCTCACGCACCCGCACCATGGAGAAACGCAAGTCCGCTTCAAAGCGTTGTTGTTGGTTGTTCAAGCCGATCAAGCGACGGCCGATCAGGTGGGTCAGCCAACTGCCCACGGCGGCGTACAGCAACGCGCACCAGAACATGTAGCCGGGGATGGTGATGCCAAACACGTCGATACTGCCCGACACGCCCCACAGGATGATCGAGAACGACACCAGGCTGACCACATTGCGCAACAACCCCAGGCCCAGGCTCAAGGAACTGGAGGTGAAGTTGTTGAGGTCTTCGGAAATCCGCTGGTCCGGGTTATCGGTGTAACCGCCCTGCTCCAGCTGGTAATAGTTTTTGTCGGCGAGCCAGCGGGCGAAGTGTTTTTCGGTAAGCCAGGCCCGCCAGCGGATGGTCAGCATCTGGGTCAGGTACAGGCGGTACACCGCCCCCAGAATCGCCACGGCGGCAATCGCGCAGAAATAGCCGATCAACTGCCAGAACGCGGCGGTGTCCTTGTGTTCAAGGGCGTTGTAGAAATCCTTGTACCAGTGGTTGATCCACACCGAAATCGCCACGCTGAACAGCGACAAGCCAATCACCGCCGCCAGCAGCAGCCACGCCTTGCCCTTCTCTTCACTGCGCCAATACGGCGTGATCATCGCCCAGGTTCGGCGCAGGAATTGCCCACGCACCGCGTCATTGACCGCGCAATACTCAGCGTTCTGATTCATCGTTCAGGCTCTGTAAGGAAATGTAACAGACGTTTGAACCGATCATAGACGATCGGTTCAGGGCTCCGTGCGGCCTGAAGCGGGTTGTTCAGACTTCGTTCAGCGGCGTACCGGACGCTTTTGCAGTTTGCGCTGCAAGGTCCGACGGTGCATGCCCAGGGCGCGGGCAGTGGCGGAGATGTTGCCTTCGTGCTCGGTCAACACCCGCTGGATGTGTTCCCACTGCAAGCGGTCCACCGACATCGGGTTTTCCGGCACCAGGGTGTCGAGGTCGGCATGCTCGGAAAGCAAGGCGGCCAGCACGTCGTCGGCGTCCGCCGGTTTGCACAGGTAGTTGCACGCGCCGCGCTTGATCGCCTCGACGGCGGTGGCAATGCTGGAGTAGCCGGTGAGGATCACCACGCGCATTTCCGGGTCGAGCTCCAGCAGCTTGGGCAACAGCACCAGGCCGGAATCGCCGTCCATTTTCAGGTCGAGCGCGGCGTAGTCCGGCAGGTCGGCCTGGGCGATGGTCAGGCCTTCTTCGGCGGAACCGGCGGTGCTCACGCGGAAACCGCGACGGCTCATGGCGCGTGCCATCACGCGGGTAAAGGTGGCGTCGTCATCTACCAGCAACAGGTGCGGCAGTTCTTCGCCTTCGACTTGGATCTCGTCACTCATCGATATCTCCTCGTGCGACACGGGGCAGGCGCAGCTCGGTGAGCGTGCCACCTTCCTCATGACTATAGAGCTTCACTGAGCCGCCCGCGCGGGTCACGCTGGCCTTGCTCAAAAACAGGCCGAGGCCGAAGCCTTTGCCCTTGGTGGTAAAGAATGGTTTGCCGATCTGCTCGGCAATGGCCAACGGCACGCCCGCGCCGTGGTCACGAATATTGATGGTCACGTGTTCCGCATCCCAGTCCAACTGCACGCCCAGGCCTTCGGGGCAGGCGTCAGCGGCATTGTTCAACAGGTTGAGCAACGCCTGGGTCAGGTCGGGCGGCGGCGCCATGCGCGGGACGGTGCCTTGCCCAAGCAGGTGGAAGCGGTAACTGGCTTCGGGGCGCATCAGGTGCCAGCGGTTCAAGGCTTCGTCGAGCCACTGGGTCACGTCCTGCATCTCCACCGCCAGGCGGCGATTGGCTTCGGCGGCGCGCACCAGTTGCTGCAAGGTCTGCTTGCATTGCTTGACCTGCTCCTGCAACACCCCGAGGTCTTCCTGCAGGGCAGGGTCGTGGTGGTCTTGAATGATTTCCTTGAGCAGTACGCTCATGGTCGCCAGCGGCGTACCCAACTCATGCGCCGCACCGGCGGCCTGGGTGGCCACGGCCAGCAGTTGCTGATCGCGCAGGCCTTCTTCCCGCCGAATGGCGCGCAGCTGTTCCTGGCGGCGCAACTCTTCGGCCATGCGCGCAGCGAAAAAGGTGATGACCGCGGCGGACAGGGCAAAACTCAACCACATCCCGTAGATCTGCAGGTTTTCCCGGGCAATGGGAAAGGTCTGCAGCGGATAGAAGCGCGCCAGCAACAAGGTGTAGAGGGTCAGGGCGATGCCCGACAGCACCACCGAATAGCGCCACGGCAACGTCACGGCGGCGATGGTCAACGGCACCAGGTAATACGAAACGAACGGATTGGTGGAACCGCCGGAGAAATACAGCAACACACTGTGGATAAACAGGTCGCAGGCCAATTGCAGCGCATATTCCAACTCGGTCACCGGCCACGTGGTGCGCAGGCGGATCGCGGTAAACACGCACAGCACGGTGGAAAAACCCAGAGTCACACCCAGTTGCAGCCACGGCAGTGGCAACAGGTCGAACCAATAGGCAAGCCCAACGGAGCCGGCCTGTGCGGCCAGGACCAGCGTGCGGATGAACGTCAGGCGCCAGAGGTTCTGGCGAGTGGCGGAAGTCAGTTTTACGGCGGCGAGCATGAGCTCTCCCGGTGAGCGCTGCAGGCGGATCGGCAGGAGTATAAACGATGCCGGCCGGCTGGCACGGCGCGTGTGGCTCTTTGCCGCAGGGCCGGCGAATGACCGTTCGTCGGCCCCACACAACTTGTAGCGAATGTGTAAACCCGAAGAACCCGATGCCACCGTCTACAGTCTTATCGAACACGACTATCCCAAGGAGCTCTCATGTCTCGTTTCACTCGCAGCGCAGCCGTCATCACCCTCAGCGTCGGCACCCTGGTCAGCGTGCCTGCATTGGCCGCCGACGCACTGAACTACAACCAGATTTCCCTGCGCGCCGAGGTCAGCCAGGAAGTTGCCCGCGACAAGATGATCGTGACCCTCTACACCGAATCCCAGAACAGCGACCCGGCCAAGCTCGCCGCTGAAATCACCACCACCATGAACAAGGCCCTGGGCCAGGCGCGCGAAGTCAAAGGCGTGACCCTGCGCCAGGGCAGCCGCAACAGCTACCCGATCTACGACAACAAGAACCAGAAGATCACCGGCTGGCGCGAGCGTGCCGAACTACGCCTGGAAAGCGCGGACTTCCCGGCACTGTCCAAGCTCACCGGCGAACTGCTCAACACGCTGAAAATGGACAGCATGGATTTCGCCATCGCCGATGCCACGCGCAAGGCCAGCGAAGATTCATTGCTCAAGGACGCCGTCGCCGCCTTCAAGGCCCGTGCGCAACTGGCCACCGACGCGTTGGGTGGCAAGGGCTACAAGATCGTCAACCTGAACTTCAACACCAACGGCTATCCGCAACCCTACGCACGCGGTGGAATGATGATGAAAGCCGCTGCGATGGACTCGGCGCCGACACCGGACGTGGAGGCTGGCACCAGCCAGGTCAACATGAGTGCCGACGGGGTGATTGAAGTCTTGCAATAACTTCACGAACAGGCGGTAACAACGGCGCATTCCTCGCAGGTTTGCGCCTTTTTCTTGGGCGTCGTCATATGCCGCAGCATGTTCTCTGGAATCCCCGGCAGGATTTTCCCGACACAGAGAGTGCCGCAGCGACAGGGAGTGCTGCGTAGGCATATTGTCTACCTCACGAGAACCCAGCTCATGTCTATCTCTGCAATTTACACCGCGCCTCTCCAACAACATTCCACCCATTTACCCACGCCCTCTCCCGTAGCGCCGGTGCCACAGGCCGGCGCCGGTACAACGGCGTCGCCCCACGAGACCGCTCTGCTCAACGCCTACATTGCAGCGGTACAACGTAAAGTACTGCACAACGATGCCGGTCTGGTGAAGGTGCCGCCCCAGAGCACCCTGGGCCAATGGCTGGAGCTGTATCGGGCCCAAGTGGAACACCCGGTTGTGCAACGCTGGATGCACGATCAGAAGATCGATCCCTCTGCCCTGCTTTCAATCGACCCCTTCAAGGGCACGCTGACCGTCGGGGTCGACGCACAGAACAAAACCTTTTCGCTCTCGGACACCTCCGGCTGGGGCCAGGTTTCTGGCCCGTTGCTGGCCGCTGCAAAAGTGATCGCTCCCGAAAACAAAGGTGCCTTGCGCGTACGATTCGGTGATGGCTACACACAGGTCAGCGCCAAAGTGGTGGCGAACTTCCAGGGCATCGCGCTTCCTACAAACCGTTCCAAGGCCAGTGACCAAATCAGGCATCTGGAGCAGCAAAAAGCCTTCGACCCTATCCCGGCGGACGACCGTGTGCGCCCGGCCAGCAGCCGTTCAGCGGAAGCCCTGGAGGTGCACAAAAAAAATGCAGCCACGTTCTACAGCAGTGCTCCGCAAGCGCTGGAGTACAAGCATCTGGCAGTCGATGTTGCGACTAACCTGCCTGACACACGGGCAGAAGCAAAGAAGTGGGCAGAGGCACTCATTTTCAAGTTGACCGGCAAACATGTCGACGCGGACACCCTCTATTTCAATCGCTTCGACAACTACAACACACCGATGTTCGGAGCCACCGCCTCAGGCACCGAGCATTTCAACGATGAGCCAAAATCGTCGTTGCGCCTGCCCGATGCACTGCTGAAAAACTTCTCCGAACATGACGCAATTCCAGGCGAACTGGATGCTCACGCCGGTATATACACCGTCGGATACGGCGCAGGTGCAACAGGCGGATACGGCGCCCGTAACGAATTCCCCTTGGCCCCATCCAAACTCATGCACGAGAGCTGGAAAACCGATTTCCAAGGCCAAATGGACAAGAAGATCGACAAGTTCTGGAGCACGCATACCGAAAGCTATGAGACCGCCATCAAAGGAGAGTTCACCTACCAGGCCCGCAAACAATTGAAGGAGGCCGAGGCCAGGCCCGCGGCAGAACAAGCGGTGCAGGCTCCCGAACATCGATTTACGCGCGACGACTACCGCTTGGTTATGGGCGCCGTGTCCAACCTGCCACTCGATGAAAACGCGCCGCTAAGCGTTGAGCAGCTCAAGGCCAAGGCTCCAGCCAACGGAGTTGTGAAGGCGTACGCCCTCAACATCCACGGGATTACGTCCAGCGATATTGTGCGATTCAGTGCGGACGACGGTAGTCGGCAAGTCATCTACATACCCGGAGCCGTGCCGGCGTTTCTGAGATTTGATTCTCTCGACCAGTTGAACAAGTGGATCACTAACCAAGCCGATGACCCTAAAAAACGCGAGGCCTTGGCCGCTCATTTTCCGCTGGCCTCTCGACAAGACCATGCGCATAAGCCAGGCGTGGGTGAGAGTATTCTTGAGGGGTTGATCCCAGGACTCGCTCTTGCGACTTCGGTGATTAAATCCAAAGGTCTGGACACCGTACTCAGCGAAATGGCAGACGGTAGCCTGAAGGGGCCGGCCGTCAGTGCCAGCCACTCAAAGATCGAGGGCGATGTGTTTTCCACACTGACATCTGCCAGCAAGGTGCGTATGAGCAGCGATGCAGACATCGTGATCAAATCCAACAGCGAGGTGATCCGGGATACTTGGCTGAACGACATTACCGTGGCCGCAGGCTTACTGGCCAAGCTTGCCCCCATCGCGGCACCGGTAGCGGCTGCCGCAGTCATCACAGGCTTGGCTGAGGTGGCGCTGGGAGCAGAAAAGGCATCATCCGGTGACACCCAGGCTGAACGCAAAGACGGTGCGTCCAAGGCATTCGATGGTGTGCTGAACGTGTTGTTCTCGGCCGGCGCCAGCGCCGTCCCCAAAGATCCTTTTGCTCTACCTCCCGAGAATGAAATAGCTGCGCAGGAGCCGATGCCTCGACCTGACGTCAATGCCGGTGAAGAGCCACAACCGGGGTCATCCAGCGGTAAGCCCGTTGTGCCCGCCCCTGAGGCGGGGCCTGCGGCCAGATCCAAATCGCTCATTCCCTTGGCTCAATACGCTGTTCCGGAAGGCGAAGCGCTGATAAAGAACGCCACCGCCGACGCGAAGGGGGTCTATCGAGTGAGCGACAGCGACGGGGTGCTGCATCAATACGTGCGCCTGACCGATGAAACAGGCACAAGTAAGGTATTTGAAATATCAGGTCGCTACAGGACGGGGAACTCATTCGCCAAAATCATTGATCCCAATAATGGCGCGGGTCTGATAGTGATAACACCCGGCCGCAATGGCGAGTGGGCGCGAGCTCCAGCCGATGGCGGTACATGGTGGAAACGTACACCTTCGCCAACACCAAGCCTGGAACCCAGGACACCGCCAAAACTATCGGATCAGTTCCTTGAAGTCGATGGCACAAAAATCAAGGGCTCCGAAAAACTGGACAATTACTTCAATCTTGATGGCAACGACTACGTTTACGGCATTGCTGTGGGCGATGACGGTGAAGTCATCCCGCAAATTTCCTGGACATCTGAAGAGAATCCCGCATTAGCCACTCCACCACCTACCGAATACAATTCGGCGTTCGGCACCAATGAATACACAGAACAGTTCCTTAAAGATTTAAACCGCAGCAAGCTCACCATACAAGCCCCCGGTGACATCAAACTGGAAATTGATATCGGTAAACAAATACGAGAGCTTGAATTGGAAAAGGGCAGATTCCTATCCACGGCCGAAATGGATGAACTCAAACAAAAAGCTATCGAATCGATTGAGAAGCTTATTCCTGACCCCGCGCTGAGAAGACGCATATCTGAACTTGCCAATCAATGGGCACTCGGCGCGGCCACGGATGAATTCAGAACGTCTCGATTCAAAGGTGAGTTTTTTGGAAGCGGACGTGACCCGCATTTTTACGTCAACTATGATCCGGCAAACGATGCAACCACGGTCACGGCCAAGTCCGATTTTATAGTCACCAAACTAGATGAACAGAATGGTGAGCTTGAGCGCCTTAATGATCTGGATGTAAAAGCATCCAGAACACTCACCCTCCGTCGCAGCAATGAACTGGACAGTGACGGCTATGTCTTGGACCCCTCTTCGCCGACACGTATAGAGGTTAGACCTACGCAAGGCTGATGGCGCTCCTCCCTATCACGTCCTACTGAACGGCGGTAACCTCGGTGACCGCCGTTTTCGTTTGGGCAGCGAATCTATGCCTGCCATCTCGTCTCCATGGAAAGAATCACCTTCAAACCGCTCCTCCTCGTCGCGGGCCTGCTGGCCTTCATGCCAATGGCCCAGGCGGCCAGCACCCTGGTCTACTGCTCCGAAGCCAGCCCCGCCGGTTTCGACCCTAGCCAGTACACCAGCGGCACCGATTTCGATGCATCGGCCGAAACCGTGTTCAACCGCCTGACCCAGTTCAAGCGCGGCGGCACCGAAGTGGAACCCGGCCTGGCCACAAGCTGGGACGTGTCCAGTGACGGCCTGACGTATACCTTCCACCTGCGGGATGGCGTCAAGTTCCACACCACGGATTTCTTCACCCCGACCCGCGATTTCAACGCCGATGATGTGCTGTTCACCTTCAACCGCCTGCTGGATGCCGACAGCCCGTTTCGCAAGGCCTACCCATCCGAGTCGCCGTATTTCACCGACATGGGCTTGAACACCACGATCAAGAGCGTCGAAAAACTCGACGAGCACAGCGTGCGCTTCAACCTGAACAACGTCGATGCCGCGTTCGTGCAGAACCTGGCCATGAGTTTCGCCTCGGTGCAGTCCGCCGAATATGCCGCGCAACTGTTGAAAGACGGCGCAGCCTCCGACATCAACCAGAAACCCGTCGGCACCGGGCCGTTCGTGTTTAAGCGCTACCAGAAAGACTCGCAGATTCGCTACGTGGCCAATAAACAGTATTGGAAACCCGAGGACGTGAAACTCGACAACCTGGTGTTCGCCATCACCCCCGATGCCGCCTCGCGCCTGCAAAAGCTCAAGGCCGGCGAATGCCAGGTCAGCGGCTACCCACGCCCGTCCGACATCGAAGTGATGAAGCTGGACCCCAACCTGCGCGTGCTGCAACAGGCGGGTTTCAACCTGGGCTTTCTGGCCTACAACGTGACCCATCCGCCGCTGGACCAACTCAAGGTGCGCCAGGCCCTGGACATGGCCATCGACAAGCCGGCGATCATCAAAGCCGTATACCAGAGCGCCGGGCAATTGGCGCAGAACGCCCTGCCACCGGCGCAGTGGTCTTATGACCCGAATATCAAGGACGCGCCCTACGATCCCACCAAAGCCAAGGCGCTACTAAAAGAAGCAGGCATTGCGCCAGGCACCACCATCAACCTGTGGGCCATGACGGTCCAACGCGCGTCCAACCCGAATGCGCGTATGTCGGCACAAATGATCCAACAGGATTGGGACAAGGTCGGCATCAAGGCCAACATCGTCAGCTATGAGTGGGGCGAATACATCAAGCGCGCCAAAAACGGCGAACACGACGCGATGATTTATGGCTGGACCGGCGACAACGGCGACCCGGATAACTGGCTCGGCGTGCTCTACAGTTGTGCCGCAGTGAAGGGCAGCAACTACGCCAAATGGTGTAACCCGGCCTACGACAAGCTGGTGCAGCAGGCCAAGGTCAGCAGTGACCGCGAGCAGCGCATCAAGTGGTATCAACAGGCGCAAAAAATACTTAAAGAACAAGCACCTATAACACCTATTGCGAACTCGACGGTTTTCCAACCCCTGCGCAAGGAAGTGCGCGACTTCAAGATCAGCCCGTTTGGGCTCACGCCGTTCTACGGCGTCAGTCTAGATAAGTAACAGCAACGCCCCAAGCGGGTGCGCCAGACGCCTCGCCAGGTCTTTTTTGGTGCGCCTGGCGCACCGAAAAAACCCTCGAAATGTACGAAATCATGTACGAACTTTCATATTTGCGACATTCCTGTACGTTCGTACCACTCTTTTAACCTCGTATCGGTTCTGCGTCTTGCAATGGGTATGGCCCCTGCATAAGTATCCGCAGGTCGACTCACGAGGTCGCCCTCACTACCAAAAATGACAACAAATCATGAGGCCAACATGCTTAAACACGCAGTCCTTCCGCTTTTAGTTAGCGCTGGCCTTATGGCCGCAGCCCCTTTCGCCCAAGCGGCGACTAACCTGGTGTTCTGCTCCGAAGGGAGCCCGGCCGGTTTTGACCCAGGCCAGTACACCACCGGAACAGACTTCGATGCTTCGGCAGAGACCATGTTCAACCGCCTCAGCCAGTTCGAGCGCGGCGGCACCGCCGTTGTTCCTGGCCTGGCCACCAGCTGGGACGTGTCCCCGGATGGCCTGACCTACACCTTCCACCTGCGCGAAGGCGTCAAGTTCCACACCACCCCGTACTTCAAGCCAACTCGTGAATTTTCGGCTGACGACGTACTGTTCACCTTTAATCGGATGATCAACAAAGACGATCCTTTCCGTAAGGCCTACCCCACCGAGTTCCCGTACTTCACGGACATGGGGATGGACACCAACATCAAGAACATCGAGAAAGTCGATGACCACACCGTCAAGTTCACCCTTGGCACCGTGGACGCCGCTTTCATCCAGAACCTGGCCATGAGCTTCGCCTCGATCCAGTCCGCCGAATACGCCGCGCAGCTGTTGAAAAACGGCACGCCGCAGGACATCAACCAGAAGCCGGTCGGCACTGGCCCGTTCGTGTTCAAGAGCTACCAGAAAGACTCGAACATCCGTTACACCGGCAACAAGGACTACTGGAAACCTGAAGACGTGAAGATCGACAACCTGATCTTCGCCATCACCACCGACCCGTCGGTGCGTATCCAGAAGCTGAAGAAAAACGAATGCCAGGTCACCCTGTTCCCACGTCCGGCCGACCTCAAGGCGCTGGGCGAAGACAAGGACCTGAAACTGCCGCACCAGGCGGGCTTCAACCTGGGCTACGTTGCCTACAACGTGATGGACAAGGTCAAGGGCAGCGACCAGCCAAACCCACTGGCGGACCTGCGCGTACGCCAGGCAATGGACATGTCGGTAAACAAGCAGCAGATCATCGACTCCGTATACCAAGGCGCCGGCCAACTGGCCACCAACGCCATGCCGCCGACCCAGTGGTCCTATGACACCACCGTCAAGGACGCCAAGTACGATCCTGAAAAAGCCAAGGCGCTGCTCAAGGAAGCCGGCGTCAAGGAAGGTACCGAGATCGTGCTGTGGGCCATGCCGGTTCAGCGTCCGTACAACCCGAACGCCAAGCTGATGGCTGAAATGCTGCAAAACGACTGGTCCAAGATCGGCCTGAAGGTCAAGATCACCAGCTACGAGTGGGGCGAGTACATCAAGCGCTCCAAAGGCGGCGAGAACCAGGCCATGATCATTGGCTGGAGCGGCGACAATGGTGACCCGGACAACTGGCTGAACGTGCTGTTCGGCTGCGATTCGCTGGCCGGCAACAACTTCTCCAAATGGTGCGACAAGAAATTCGACGGCATCGTAAAAGAAGCCAAGGCTACGTCCGACGTCGCCAAACGCACCGAGCTGTACAAGCAGGCGCAACACATCCTCAAAGATGCTGTCCCGATGACACCTATCGCACACTCGACGGTGTATCAACCCATGCGCAACACCGTGCAGGACTTCAAGATCAGCCCGTTTGGCTTGAACTCCTTCTACGGCGTGAGCGTAAGCGGCAAGTAAAAATCAATAACGGCGACGTTTCATAACGTCGCCGTTATTGCATCCGCCATGACAGTAGGAAACAGACCACAGTCGCATTCGTTGCCGTCCTACAGCAATAAACTGCGATCCCTGTCTACGTTACCTACAAAGTCAGTCAGATTTTGCGCATTTACTGCGAAGTCCACGGCCCATAACGTCGTAGGACAGCAGAGGCTGCAATCTGATGGGCACTTGCTGCGTGGGGTCAGCCATGCATCCCGGCCGGTAAATGGCCGGGTGATTGCACGCTGACGACAACTACAAACAAGGATCGGGATCGTCATGCGCCATACCACCGTTCTATCCGCACTGTTTGCCACCAGCCTGCTGGCTGTGGCCACGATGGGCCAAGCCGCCGAGAAAAAGAGCCTGGTGTTCTGCTCTGAAGGCAGCCCCGCAGGCTTTGACACCGCGCAATACACCACCGCCACCGACAACGACGCGGCCGAGCCGCTGTACAACCGCCTGGTCGAATTTGAAAAAGGCGCGACCAACGTGGTACCGGGCCTGGCAACCAAGTGGGATATTTCCGAAGACGGTTTGACCTACACCTTCCATCTGCGTGAAGGGGTGAAATTCCACAGTAACAAGGAGTTCAAGCCGACGCGCGACTTCAACGCCGACGACGTGCTGTTCACCTTCAACCGCATGCTTGACCCCGACCAACCGTTCCGCAAGGCCTACCCCACCGAGTTTCCGTACTTCAACGGGATGAGCCTGAACAAGAACATCGCCAAGGTCGAGAAAACCGGCCCGCACACCGTGGTGATGACGTTGAACACGGTCGACGCCGCGTTTATCCAGAACATCGCCATGAGCTTCGCCGCGATCCTGTCGGCCGAATATGCCGAACAATTGCTCAAGTCCGGCAAGCCCAGCGACATCAACCAGAAGCCGATCGGCACCGGCCCCTTCGTGTTCCAGCGTTACCAGAAAGATTCGCAGATCCGCTATGTGGCCAACAAACAGTACTGGGACCCGAGCAAGGTCAAGCTCGACCAGCTGATTTTCGCCATCAACACTGACGCCTCGGTACGTGTACAAAAGCTCAAGGCTGGCGAATGCCAGGTAACCCTGCACCCACGTCCGGCCGACGTCGACGCCCTCAAGGCCGACCCGAACCTGCAATTGCTCACCAAGCCCGGCTTCAACCTCGGCTACATCGCCTATAACGTGCGCCACAAGCCGTTCGACCAGCTCGAAGTCCGCCAGGCGCTGGACATGGCGGTGAACAAGCAGAGCATCCTGAACGCCGTGTACCAGGGCGCGGGGCAACTGGCGGTCAACGCCATGCCGCCGACGCAATGGTCCTACGACGACAGCATCAAGGACGCCGCCTACAACCCGGAAAAAGCCAAGGAACTGCTCAAGGCTGCCGGCGTGAAGGAAGGCACCGAAATCACCCTGTGGGCGATGCCGGTGCAACGCCCCTACAACCCCAACGCCAAGCTGATGGCGGAAATGCTGCAGAACGATTGGGCCAAGATCGGCCTGAAAGTGAAGATCGTCAGCTACGAGTGGGGCGAATACATCAAGCGCACCAAGAACGGTGAGCACGATGTGAGCCTGATCGGCTGGACCGGCGACAACGGTGACCCGGACAACTGGCTGGGCACCCTGTACAGCTGCGACGCCATCGGCGGGAACAACTACTCCATGTGGTGTGACCCGGCGTACGACAAGCTGATCAAGCAAGCCAAGGTCGTGACCGACCGCGAACAACGGACTGTTCTGTACAAACAGGCGCAGCAACTGCTTAAAGCGCAGGTGCCGATCACGCCGGTCGCCCACTCGACGGTCAACCAGCCGTTAAGCGCCAAAGTCGAAGGTTTCCAAGTGAGCCCCTTCGGCCGCAACGTGTTCTCGGGCGTCAGTATCACCCCATAAAAACATAACCGGATGATGGAGAGCCAAACTGGCTCTCCAGCAAACGTGCAGCCAAATTTCAGGAAATTTCCTACGGCAAACGTTTGCAACAGCTTGAACGAGTTACACCCAATAGCCGGTTCACCTGATAAGGCCGGCATAAAAAAGAGAACCAAAGGAGCTTCACACATGAAACTGAGCAGCAAAGCGCTTCTGGCCCTGGCCATCAGCAGCATCACGGCGACCGCCTACGCGGAACCCGCCAGCCAGGATTTCGTGCCGACTACACTGGCCGGCACCAGCGCGCAAAGCGAGGCCAAGGGCTTTATCGACGGTCAAAGCCTGGGCGGTACCACTCGCAACTGGTATGCGAACGAAATGAAGTTTCGCAACGACCGCTTCAGCTATCGCAAAGACGGCGTGAAGACGCCGATCTCGCGCCGTATCAACTGGGCCCAGGGCACCATCCTCAACTACACCTCGGGCTTCACCCAAGGCACTGTCGGGGTCAGCACTGAAGTCGCTGCCTACAACTTCATCGCCCTCGACCGCGACCGCAAAGATATCGCCGGCGGTTCCAACCGTACCCTGGCGGATTCCGGCGGCGACGCTGTAGGTCAGTGGAGCAAACTGGGCCTGGCCAACGTCAAGTTCCGTGTTTCCAACACCACCTTGACCGCCGGTCGCCAGAACTTCAGCACCGGTATCGTCGACACCATCGGCAATCGTGCGCTGCCTTCGAGCTTTGAAGGTGTGAGCTTCAACAGCGAAGAGTTCAGCAACCTGTCGTTCCAGGGCGGCATCTTCGACCGCGTTTCGCCGCGTACCGAGCAGAGCCTGTCGAAATTCCGCTCCGAATACGGCAATGGCCAGGAAACCGACAAGGTCAAGACCCTGGGCTTCAACTACCAGCCGTTCAAGAGCCTGAAAACCAGCGTGTTCGCCGCCAACGTCGAAGACTTCTGGAACCAGTACTACTTCGGCGCAACCCACGAACTGGGTGATGCTCAAACCCTGGCACTGACCACCGGCCTGAACTACTACAAGACCACCGAC
Organism: Pseudomonas sp. AF03-9; assembly: GCF_020515815.1. NCBI lineage: Bacteria > Pseudomonadati > Pseudomonadota > Gammaproteobacteria > Pseudomonadales > Pseudomonadaceae > Pseudomonas > Pseudomonas sp. AF03-9. The sequence continues at coordinate 93,750 of NZ_JAHPJF010000014.1, forward strand.
ACCGGCAGCAAGAAGATGGGCAACATCGACAACGACACTTACTCGTTGTCCCTGGGCTTGACCCACCAGGCCCACAGCCTGACCTTCTCGTACCAGGAAGTGAACGGTGACGAGTACTTCGACTACCTGCACGAAACCAACGGCATCTACCTGGCAAACTCCCTGACTTCGGACTTCAACAGCCCGAACGAGAAGTCTTTCCAGATCGCCTATGCCATCAACATGGCCGAATACGGCGTGCCAGGCCTGAAGTTCAACGTGTACTCGGCTCGCGGTTGGGGCATCGACGGTACTCACTACAACGGCACCGCCTACGGCGAAGCCGGCGCATCGCGTAGCGACCTGCGCCTGATGGACGGCGAGAAACACCAGGAATACGGCGTTGGTACTTCCTACGCAATTCAGAGCGGCCCGCTCAAGGCCACTACGATCCGTGGCACCTACGTGACTCACCGAGCCAGCGCCCAACAAGCTGACGGCAACATCAAAGAGTTCCGCCTGGTCACCACCATCCCGTTCAACATTCTTTAATTAGCGCCAGGTAGACGGCAGGCTCAGGACGAGCCTGCCGTCTACGCTTGTCTGGTCCCACCGATTGCAGAGGGCTCTGAATGAAAATGCTCCCACTCCAAGCCGCCATGGCTGCCGCGTTGTTGAGCGTGGCCGTCGGCATTTCGGCCAAACCGCTGGTGGTCTGCACCGAAGCCAGCCCGGAAGGTTTCGACCCGGTCCTGTACACCACGGCCGTGACCGCTGACGCCGCCGCCGAAACCATGTTCAACCGCCTGGTGGACTTCAAGCCCGGCACCACCGAAGTGATCCCCGCGCTGGCCAAGGCCCTGCCCGAGATCAGCGCCGATGGCCTGACCTACACCTTTCATCTGCGTGACGACATCAAGTTCCACACCACCGACTACTTCAAACCCACGCGCAACATGAACGCCGACGACGTGCTTTGGAGCTTCCAGCGCCAGCTGGACCCGAATCATCCGTGGCATAAAAAGTCCCTCGTGGGCTACCCGTATTTCGAAAGCATGGGCTTCAAGGAACTGCTCAAGAGTGTCGAGAAGCTCGACGATCACACGGTTGTCTTCACCCTGACCCGTCCTGAAGCACCGTTTTTGGCCGACCTGGGCATGGCATTCTCTTCGATCCACTCGAAGGAATACGCCGACCAGTTGCTCAAGTCCAGCAAGACTGAAGACCTCAACGCCAAGCCCATCGGCACAGGCCCGTTCGTCTTCAACCGTTATCAGAAAGATGCCCAGGCTCGATTCAAGGCCAATCCCGACTACTTCCGCGGCAAACCGGCGGTAGACCCGCTGATCCTGGCAGTCACCACCGACAACAACGTGCGCCTGCAGAAACTCAAGGCCAACGAATGCCAGATCGCGTTGTTTCCCAAGCCGGATGACATTCCAAGCATCAAGAAAGACCCGAACCTGAAAGTCGATGAACTGGCGGCGATGACCACCAGTTACACCGCGTTGAACACCACCCACAAATACATGAGCGATGCGCGAGTGCGTCACGCGATCAACATCGCGTTCGACAAGGCCGGCTATACCGAAGCCCTGTTCGGCAAAGGCAATGCGGTGGTAGGCACCGGCCCCTATCCGCCGACCTTGCTGGGTTTCAGCGAAAAACTGAAGAACCCGCCCCGCGATCTGGACAAGGCCCGCGCCCTGCTCAAGGAAGCCGGCGTACCGGAAGGCACCGAATTCACCCTGTTCACCCGAAACGGCGGTGGCCCGACCAACCCTAACCCGATGCTCGGCGCCCAGCGCATGCAGGCAGATCTCGCGCAGATCGGCCTGAAAGTGAATATCAAAGTTATGGAATGGGGCGAAATGCTCAAGCGTGCTAAAAACGGCGAGCACGACATGGTTTCGGCTGGCTGGGTCGGTGATAACGGCGACCCGGACAACTTCCTGACACCCAACCTGAGTTGCGACGCTGCGAAAAACGGCGAAAACTACGCACGCTGGTGTAACAAAGAATTTCAAGACTTGATCGACAAGGCCCGCGCCACCGCTGAACCCAGCCAGCGCGCTGCACTCTATGAACAAGCGCAGGACGTTTTCGAGAAGGACCAACCATGGCTTCCCATGGCTTACCCGAAACTGTTCACCGCCATGCGCAAGAACGTAGAAGGCTTCACCCAAAGCCCTCTGGGGACCAATAACTTCGCCACCACCCAGGTGAAGTAATAAGAAAAACGCTCGGCGCCGTCGACACTGACGGTGCCGGACCTGCCTAACCGGCTGATTGAGGTACACGACAAGATGTTTAGTTTTATTGCCCGCCGACTGGGGTTATTGATCCCCACGTTTTTCGGCATAACGTTGCTCACGTTTGCGTTGATTCGCATGATCCCTGGCGACCCCGTCGAAGTCATGATGGGCGAGCGGCGCGTCGACCCCGAGATGCACGCACAGGCAATGGAACGCCTCGGCCTTAACAAGCCGCTGTATGCGCAATACCTGGATTACGTTGGCAAGCTCGCCCAAGGCGACCTCGGCGAATCCCTGCGTACCCGCACCAGCGTGTGGACTGAATTCACCGCCCTCTTCCCGGCGACCCTGGAACTGTCCATGGCCGCCCTGCTGTTCGCCGGTATCCTGGGCCTGTTGGCCGGGGTGATCGCGGCCTTGAAGCGAGGATCGCTGTTCGACCACGGGGTGATGGGCATCTCCCTCGCGGGCTATTCGATGCCGATCTTCTGGTGGGGCCTGATCCTGATCATGTTCTTCTCGGTGAGCCTGGGCTGGACCCCGGTGTCCGGGCGGATCGATCTGCTCTACGACATCGAGCCGCGCACCGGCTTCATGCTGATCGACACCCTGCTGGCTGACGAGCCGGACGCTTTCTGGGACGCGCTGCACCACCTGATCCTGCCAGCCATCGTGCTTGGCACCATCCCGCTGGCGGTGATTGCGCGGATGACCCGTTCGTCGATGCTCGAAGTGCTGCGTGAAGACTACATCCGCACCGCCAAGGCCAAGGGCCTGTCGCCGGCGCGCGTGGTATTCGTCCACGGCCTGCGCAACGCGCTGATCCCGGTGCTGACCGTGGTCGGCCTGCAAGTCGGCACGCTGTTGGCCGGTGCGGTCCTGACCGAAACCATCTTCTCGTGGCCCGGCATCGGCAAATGGCTGATCGAAGCCATTGGCGCACGGGACTACCCGGTGGTGCAAAACGGCATCCTGCTGATCGCCTGCCTGGTGATCCTGGTGAACTTCGTGGTGGACATCCTCTACGGCTTCGCCAACCCACGCATCCGTCACCAGCGCTGAGATCAAGACCATGACCACACCTACTCCCGTGTCAGCAGTCGATCAAAGCCTGCTGTATCCGTCCCCGTACAAAGAATTCTGGCAAGCCTTTTCCAAGAACAAAGGCGCGGTTGCCGGCCTGGCGTTCATGTTGCTGATCGTGTTCTGCGCGATCTTTGCCCCCTGGGTCGCGCCGCATAACCCGAGCGAGCAATACCGCGACTTCCTGCTGACCCCGCCGGCGTGGCTGGAAGGCGGGCAGATCCAGTTCCTGCTCGGCACCGACGAACTCGGCCGTGACCTGCTCTCGCGCCTGATCCAGGGCTCGCGCCTGTCATTGCTGATCGGTCTGTCGTCGGTGGTGATGTCGCTGATCCCGGGCATCCTGCTGGGCCTGTTCGCCGGGTTCTTCCCGCGCTTGCTCGGCCCGACCATCATGCGCTTGATGGACATCATGCTGGCCCTGCCGTCGCTGCTGCTGGCCGTGGCCATCGTCGCGATCCTCGGCCCTGGCCTGATCAACACCGTGATTGCCATCGCCATCGTCTCGCTGCCGTCCTATGTGCGTCTGACCCGCGCAGCGGTGATGGGCGAACTCAACCGTGACTACGTGACCGCTGCGCGCCTCGCTGGCGCCGGCCTGCCACGCCTGATGTTCATCACCGTGCTGCCCAACTGCATGGCGCCGCTGATCGTGCAGGCCACCTTGAGCTTCTCGTCGGCGATCCTCGACGCTGCGGCGCTGGGCTTCCTTGGCCTTGGCGTACAACCGCCAACCCCGGAGTGGGGCACCATGCTGGCTTCGGCCCGTGACTACATCGAACGCGCTTGGTGGGTGGTAAGCCTGCCGGGCCTGACCATTTTGCTCAGCGTGCTGGCAATCAACTTGATGGGCGACGGCCTGCGCGATGCGCTGGACCCGAAACTCAAGAACGCCGCCTGAGGAGATTCCCATGTCACTGTTAGAAATCAAGAATCTCAATGTGCGCTTCGGCGACAAGACCGCCGTGCCGGTGGTCGATGGCCTCGACATTTCCGTCGACAAAGGCGAGGTACTGGCCATCGTTGGCGAGTCGGGTTCGGGTAAATCCGTGACCATGATGGCGCTGATGGGCCTGATCGAGCACCCCGGCATCGTCACCGCCGACGCCCTGAACTTCGACGGCAAGGACATGCTCAAGCTGAGCAACCGCCAACGCCGCCAGATCGTCGGCAAAGACCTGGCGATGGTGTTCCAGGACCCGATGACCGCGCTGAACCCCAGCTACACCGTGGGTTTCCAGATCGAAGAAGTGCTGCGCCTGCACCTGAAAATGTCCGGCAAACAAGCGCGCAAGCGTGCCATCGAGCTGTTGGAAAAGGTTGAAATCCCGGGCGCTGCCAGCCGTATGGATGCCTACCCGCACCAACTGTCCGGCGGTATGAGCCAGCGCGTGGCCATCGCCATGGCAATTGCCGGTGAGCCGAAACTGCTGATCGCGGACGAACCGACCACTGCGCTGGACGTAACGATCCAGGCACAGATCATGGAGCTGCTGCTGGCCCTGCAGAAAGAGCAGAACATGGGCCTGGTGCTGATCACCCACGACCTCGCGGTGGTGGCTGAAACCGCCCAGCGCGTGTGCGTGATGTACGCCGGCCAGGCTGTAGAGGTCGGCCAGGTGCCGCAGTTGTTCGACATCCCGGCGCACCCGTACAGCGAAGCGCTGCTCAAGGCGATCCCCGAGCACAGCCTCGGTGCCACGCGCCTGGCCACGCTGCCGGGTATCGTGCCCGGTCGTTATGACCGTCCGCAGGGCTGCCTGCTGTCGCCGCGCTGCCCGTATGTGCAGGACGCCTGCCGCGCCCAGCGACCTGGGCTGGACCCGAAAACCAACAGCCTTGCGCGCTGCTTCTACCCCTTGAACCAGGAGGTGGCGTAATGGCCGTCGTTCTTACCGCCCGCGACCTTACCCGTCACTACGAAGTGTCCCGTGGCCTGTTCAAGGGCAACGCGTTGGTGCGCGCACTCAATGGCGTGTCCTTCGAGCTGGAAGCCGGCAAGACCCTCGCCGTGGTGGGCGAGTCGGGTTGCGGCAAATCCACCCTGGCCCGTGCACTCACACTGATTGAGGAACCGTCTTCAGGCTCGCTGAAAATCGCCGGCCAGGAAGTAGCCGGCGCCGACAAGGCCCAGCGCAAGCAATTGCGCAAAGACGTGCAGATGGTGTTCCAGAGCCCGTACGCGTCGTTGAACCCACGGCAGAAAGTCGGCGATCAACTGGGCGAGCCGCTGCTGATCAACACCAACCTGTCCGCCGCCGAACGCCGCGAGAAAGTGCAGGCGATGATGAAGCAAGTGGGCCTGCGCCCTGAGCACTATCAGCGCTACCCGCACATGTTCTCTGGCGGCCAGCGCCAGCGCATCGCCCTGGCCCGGGCGATGATGCTGCAACCGAAAGTGCTGGTGGCGGATGAACCGACCTCGGCACTGGACGTGTCGATCCAGGCCCAGGTGCTCAACCTGTTCATGGATCTGCAGCAGGAATTCAACACCGCCTACGTGTTCATTTCCCACAACCTCGCGGTGGTGCAGCACGTTGCCGATGACGTGATGGTGATGTACCTCGGCCGCCCCGTGGAAGTCGGCCCCAAGGAAGACATCTACGCACGCCCCTTGCACCCCTACACCCAGGCGCTGCTGTCGGCCACCCCGACCATCCACCCGGACCCGAACAAGCCGAAGATCAAGATCGTCGGTGAACTGCCCAACCCGCTGAACCCGCCGCCGGGCTGCGCGTTCCACAAGCGTTGCCCGTACGCGACCGCACGCTGCAGCAGCGAGGAGCCGCAACTGCGGGCCTTGGATAACCGCCAGGTGGCCTGCCACTACGCGGAGCAATTCGTGGCGTGAGATCGCAACAAAAATGCCCTGGGCTGATTAAGCCCAGGGCATGACAGGAGTTCTACCGCCCCACCCGTCGGATTGCGCATCAGTCCGGCAGGTGGGGCTTTTTTTCGTCTCGACTCAGGTATCGCTGTCGCCTTCGCTGTCATCGTCATCCGGTGGGGCTTGTTGGTCGTCGTCATCCTCGGAGCCGCCTTGGCCTTTGTCACCGGCTTCCGATTCGCTCTGGGCCAGCTGCAAGTGCTTCGCCGCCACAAACCCGGGCGCCTGGCTTTGCACCGCGGTATTGGCCCATGCGGTGGTGGTACCCAGCGTTAACAGCACCAGCACTTTCAGCAGCAGCACTAAACGTTGAAAGGTAGTCATGGTCGATTTCCGTCCAGTCAGTGAGTCACGTGCGCCAGCGTTCAACTGGCGCTGTGATTCAAGCTAGTTGCGATCCGAGGTTTACGCCAATCGCCTGTCAGGTATCGCCGTCATCGTAGGTTTCGCTGTCTTCCCCTTCGTTATAGGGGTTTTCGGCGTCTTCCTTGGGCGCGGGCTGGGCCTGGGGCTGCCAGCTGCCGGAGTTGACCTCTTGTTGCTTGCGCTTGGTGACGGGGCCGGTGTCTTTCCACTGGGGCGTTCCGGCATCGGCCTGGGCGTGTGCGGTGGGGAGCAACAGGCCTGTTAGCAGGACCAGACGGATGGCATGTTTGACACTCGACACAGCGGTCTCCTTCTCAGTCGTTGGGTAAAAACTAGACTCGATGTACGGTTCTCGCCAATCCCAAGCCTGATGAAGACCAAAATGTGGGAGCTGGCTTGCTCGCGAATGCAGTGTGTCATTCACAGCTATGCTGGCTGATCCACCGCATTCGCGAGCAAGCCCGCTCCCACACAAGCCCATTCCCACCGTTGGTTTTGTGTGGGCATGAAAAAGGGTGAAGCCATCACAGCTTCACCCTTTATTTACCGCTCAGCCCTTAGTGGTGCTCGCGGGTCGCGCGGAATTTCACATCCGGCCAGCGCTCTTCCATCAGCGCCAGGTTCACCCGGGTCGGGGCCAGGTAGGTCAGGTGCCCACCGCCGTCCACCGCGAGGTTTTCCACGGCCTTGTTGGAGAACTCTTCCAACTTCTTCTTATCGCTGCAATCGATCCAGCGCGCGGAGTACACGGTGATCGGCTCATACGAGCACTCAACCTTGTATTCCTCTTTCAAGCGGCTGGCCACTACATCGAACTGCAGCACACCGACGGCGCCGAGGATGATGTCGTTGCTGCGCTCCGGGAAGAACACCTGGGTGGCGCCCTCTTCCGCGAGCTGCTGCAGGCCCTGGCGCAGCTGCTTGGATTTGAGCGGGTCGCGCAGGCGTACGCGACGGAACAGTTCCGGGGCGAAGTGCGGGATTCCGGTGAAGCCCAGCGCTTCGCCTTCGGTGAAGGTGTCGCCGATCTGGATGGTGCCGTGGTTGTGCAGGCCGATGATGTCGCCGGCGTAGGCTTCTTCGAGCTGTTCACGCTCGGAGGAGAAGAACGTCAGGGCGTCGCCGATGCGCACGTCCTTGCCGGTCCGCACGTGGCGCATTTTCATGCCTTTTTCGTATTTGCCGGAGCAGATGCGCATAAAGGCGATGCGGTCGCGGTGCTTGGGGTCCATGTTCGCCTGGATCTTGAACACAAAGCCGGTGAATTTCTCTTCCACAGGCTCCACGGTGCGCTCGTTGGCCACACGGGCCAACGGCTTCGGCGCCCAGTCGACGACCGCGTCGAGTACGTGGTCAACACCGAAGTTGCCCAGGGCCGTACCGAAGAACACCGGGGTCAACTGGCCGTCGAGGAATTCCTGCTGGTTGAACTCGTGGCAAGCGCCCTGCACAAGTTCCAGTTGGTCGACAAAACGGTCGTACTCGTCACCCAGATGGGCGCGGGCTTCGTCCGAGTCGAGTTTCTCGATGATCTTGGTTTCGGTGCGCTCGTGACCGTGGCCGGCGGTGTAGACAATGATGTAGTCATCGGCCAGGTGGTACACGCCCTTGAAGTCTCGGTAGCAACCGATCGGCCAGGTGATCGGCGCGGCCTTGATCTTCAGGACGGCTTCGATTTCATCCAACAGCTCGATCGGGTCGCGGATGTCGCGGTCGAGTTTGTTGATGAAGCTCACGATCGGCGTGTCACGCAGACGGCACACGTCCATCAGCGCGATGGTGCGCGGCTCGACGCCTTTACCGCCATCGAGGACCATCAGCGCCGAGTCCACGGCGGTCAGGGTGCGGTAGGTGTCTTCGGAGAAGTCTTCGTGGCCCGGGGTGTCGAGCAGGTTGACCATGTGCTCGCGATACGGGAACTGCATGACCGACGTGGTAATGGAAATACCCCGTTGTTTTTCCATTTCCATCCAGTCGGAGGTGGCATGGCGGTCGGATTTGCGGGATTTCACCGTGCCGGCCACCGCGATTGCCTTGCCCATCAGCAAGAGCTTCTCGGTGATGGTGGTTTTACCGGCATCGGGGTGGGAAATAATGGCGAAAGTGCGGCGTTTCGCGACTTCGGCGGCCTGGTGGGTCATGGGAAATCGCCTGGCAGGTGAGTCAAAAAAGGGCGGCGAGTATAGCGCAAACCCCAGCCACCGGACCACCGTTCACCCGATTGGGGGTGGCTAAATGCTGCCAAGTATGGAACCTTTTAAAAGGTCGAGACGTCCACTCCCCTGCTACCGCACTCGGAACAGGGGCTGATAAATCAGCAAGTTAGCCTGACGAGGCTGCGCTCATGGCTCGGATTGATACCGCGTTGCCGGTATAGACGAGCTGCTTTTCGCGACCACATTCGCCGACAGCCAGGAATGGCATGCCACGAAGGAATGTGCTCGCCGACAGAAGAAAAAAAGGAGTCCGCCTGTGGCTATTCGCTATGGCAAAGGGCTGATAGGAGGTGCGGTTGTCGTCGCGCTCCTGGCCCTGCTGGTCCACTGGATCGGCATCAACACGATCGAACTGTACCGCGACGATTTGTTGTTTTACCTGCAAGCACACCTGATCCTCGTTCTAGTCTCCATGCTGGCCGCCCTCGTTGTGGGCATCCCCGCCGGTATCCTGCTCAGCCGACCGAACATGGTCGGGCGCGCAGAACGCTTCATGCAGATCTTCAACATCGGCAACACCGTCCCGCCCCTGGCCGTCCTGGCCATCGCCCTCGGCGTCCTCGGTATCGGCAGCGGCCCGGCGATCTTCGCGCTGTTCCTCGCCTCCCTCCTGCCCATCGTGCGCAACACCTACGAAGGCCTGAAAAACGTCCAGGGTTCCCTGAAAGAAGCTGCCACCGGCATCGGCATGACCCCGCGCCAGGTGCTGTTTCGCGTGGAATTGCCCAACGCCGTGCCCATCATCATCGGCGGCGTGCGCGTGGCCCTGGCGATCAACGTCGGTACCGCACCGCTGGCGTTCCTGATTGGCGCCAACAGCCTGGGCAGCCTGATTTTCCCTGGCATCGCCCTGAACAATCAGCCGCAATTGCTGCTTGGCGCCGCGTGCACCGCGTTGCTGGCATTGCTGCTTGACGGTCTGGTGACCATGGCCAGCCGCCTCTGGCTGGAACGCGGGTTGCGTCCGTCTTAAGGCTTGGCAAAGGAATCGACATGAAAAAACTTAGCTTGATATTAGGCTGTGTCCTGCTGCTCGCCGGCATTGCGCAAGCCGCTGAAAAACCGGTCATCCGCATCGGCGCCCGGGTGTTCACCGAACAGACCCTGCTTGCCGAAATCACCTCCCAGTACCTGCGCACCAAGGGTTACGACACCCGCGTGACCGGCGGCCTGGGCAGCAACCTGGCGCGCAGTGCCCAGGAAAGCGGACAACTGGACCTGATCTGGGAATACACCGGCGTGTCGCTGGTGGCCTACAACCACGTGGACGAGAAGCTCGACAGCGAACAGTCCTACGCCCGAGTGAAAGAACTCGACGCGAAAAAAGGCCTGGTCTGGCTCTCCCCATCGCGCTTCAGCAACACCTACGCCCTGGCACTGCCGGAAAAAGTGGCCGCCGAGCACCCCGAGATCAACAGCATCAGCGACCTGACCCAAGCCGTGGCGGACGATGCAAAGGCCCATCGCCTGGTGGCCCTGGACACTGAGTTCGCCAACCGCTCCGACGGCCTGGCCGGCATGGTCAAGCTGTACGACATGAACCTGACCCGCAAGAACACCCGGCAAATGGACGCCGGCCTGGTCTACACCGCGCTGCGTAACGGCCAGGTGTTTGCCGGTTTGGTCTACACCACCGACGGTCGCCTCAACGCGTTCAAATTGAAGCTGCTGGAGGACGACAAGCACTACTTCCCGGACTACACCGCAGCGCCCGTGGTACGTCAGGTTTATCTCGACGCCCACCCGCAACTGGCCGCCGACCTCAAACCGCTCGCTGCACTGTTCGACGATGAAACCATGCGCCAGTTGAATGCGCGGGTCGATGTCGACCACGAAAGCCCGTCCACTGTTGCCGCCGATTTCCTGCGCCAGCATCCGCTCAACTAAAGAGGAGAAGACATGGAATTCCTGAACGCCTTTTCCCATCTTGATTGGGCCCAAGTCCTGCATCTGACCTGGCAGCACATCACCCTGGTCGGCATTGCCGTGATCCTCGCGATCCTGATCGGTGTGCCCCTGGGCATCCTGATGACGCGCTTTCCGAGCCTCGCAGGCCCCTTGCAAGCCAGCGCCACGGTGTTGCTGACCGTGCCGTCCATCGCCCTGTTCGGCCTGCTGCTGCCGTTCTACTCCAAATTCGGCCAGGGCCTGGGGCCAATGCCGGCGATCACCGCCGTGTTCCTCTATTCCCTGCTGCCGATCATGCGTAACACCTACCTGGCCCTGACGGGCGTGGAACCGGGCATTCGCGAGGCCGCCAAAGGCATCGGCATGACCTTCGGCCAGCGCCTGCGCATGGTCGAGTTGCCCATTGCCGTGCCGGTGATCCTCGCCGGTGTGCGCACCGCAGTGGTGATGAACATCGGTGTCATGACCATCGCCGCCACCATCGGCGCCGGTGGCCTGGGTGTACTTATTCTGGCTTCCATCAGCCGCAGCGACATGTCGATGCTGATCGTTGGCGCCGTGCTGGTCAGTCTCCTGGCCATCTTCGCCGACCTGCTTCTGCAATGGCTGCAACGCTCGCTGACTCCAAAAGGATTGCTCAAATGATCGAACTTCAAAACCTGTCCAAGACCTTCCAAAGCAACGGCAAGACTGTCACCGCCGTGAACGATGTAAGCCTGACCGTCAACGAAGGCGAAATTTGCGTATTCCTCGGCCCCTCGGGTTGCGGCAAGAGCACCACGTTGAAAATGATCAACCGCCTGATCAAGCCGACCTCGGGCAAGATCCTGATCAACGGCGAAGACACCACCGACCTCGACGAAGTGACCCTGCGTCGCAACATCGGCTATGTGATCCAGCAGATCGGCCTGTTCCCCAACATGACCATCGAGGAAAACATCGTGGTCGTGCCGAAACTGCTCGGCTGGGACAAACAGAAATGCCACGACCGCGCCCGCGAATTGATGAGCATGATCAAGCTGGAGCCCAAGCAGTACCTGCACCGCTACCCGCGTGAACTGTCGGGCGGCCAGCAACAGCGGATCGGCGTGATCCGTGCGCTGGCGGCCGATGCGCCGTTGCTGTTGATGGATGAGCCGTTCGGCGCGGTCGACCCGATCAACCGCGAGATGATCCAGAACGAGTTCTTCGAGATGCAGCGTGCGCTGAACAAGACCGTGATCATTGTCAGCCACGACATCGACGAAGCCATCAAGCTGGGCGACAAGATCGCCATCTTCCGCGCCGGCAAGCTGTTGCAGATCGACCACCCGGACACCCTGCTCGCCCACCCGGCCGACGAATTTGTCAGCAACTTCGTAGGCCAGGACAGCACTCTCAAGCGCCTGCTGCTGGTCAAAGCCGAGGACGCGGCGGACAACGCCCCGTCGGTGAGCCCGGAAACCCCAGTGGCCGACGCGTTGGAACTGATGGACGAACACGACCGCCGCTACGTGGTGGTGACCTGTGCCGAGAACAAGGCACTGGGGTATGTACGACGTCGCGACCTGCACCGCCAGAGCGGTACTTGCGGCCAATACCTGCGCGAGTTCAACGCCACGGCGGCGTATGACGAACATTTGCGCATCCTGTTGTCGCGCATGTACGAGTTCAATCGCTCGTGGTTGCCGGTGATGGATGCGGAGCGGGTGTTCCTTGGGGAAGTGACCCAGGAATCGATTGCCGAGTACCTGAGTTCCGGTAAGTCCCGGGGTGGCAAGACCAGTATCGTTTCGCCTGCCGAAACCGCACTGGCTTGACCTGACACCACTCGGTCAAAACTGTGGGAGCGGGCTTGCTCGCGAAAGCGGCGTATCAGTCAAACATCTATCGACTGACACTCCGCTTTCGCGAGCAAGCCCGCTCCCACATTGGATCTCTATTGGGTCTGAAACACCCCAATTTGCCCCATCCGGGGAACATCATTCCGTCACACCTGTCGGTTACATAAGTAGCTGCACGGGTCCTCGCGACGAACGCGTGCAAAAACGCGACATTTTTAGTTGATCTCAAGCCCCTCACGCCCTAAAGTTCGCGCCGAACGTCCATGCTGGAAACGATCCATCCGGCTCAAGTACTGACGACGAGACAGCAAGGCCAAGGGAAGCGGTAGATCCCATGGCCTTTTTGCTTTCGGCGACATGCCTTGGGAAGTAGGCGAACCAAAGTGGGGATACGGAGGACGTTCATTTGCACCCATTGATCAATCTAGTTTGCCCTTAGGAGTTCCCAGCATGTCGATCCAGGTCGAAGATTATTTCGCGCGCGCCACATTTGACAAAATGAAGGCGTTCGCCGACAAGCAAGAAACCCCGTTCGTGGTGATCGACACCGCGATGATCAGCCAGGCCTACGACGACCTGCGCGCCGGTTTCGAATTCGCCAAAGTCTATTACGCGGTCAAGGCCAACCCGGCTGTCGAGATCATTGACCTGCTCAAAGAAAAGGGTTCGAGCTTCGACATCGCTTCGATCTACGAGCTGGACAAAGTGATGGACCGTGGCGTCAGCGCCGACCGTATCAGCTACGGCAACACCATCAAGAAATCCAAGGACATCCGCTACTTCTACGAGAAGGGCGTGCGCCTGTTCTCCACCGACTCCGAAGCCGACCTGCGCAACATCGCCAAGGCCGCGCCGGGCTCGAAAGTGTATGTGCGTATCCTCACCGAAGGCTCGACCACGGCTGACTGGCCTCTGTCACGCAAATTCGGCTGCCAGACCGACATGGCCATGGACCTGCTGATCCTCGCCCGTGACCTGGGCCTGGTGCCTTACGGCATCTCGTTCCACGTCGGTTCGCAACAGCGCGACATCAGCGTGTGGGACGCTGCCATCGCCAAGGTCAAAGTGATCTTCGAGCGCCTGAAAGAAGAAGACGGCATTCACCTCAAGCTGATCAACATGGGCGGCGGCTTCCCGGCCAACTACATCACCCGCACCAACAGCCTGGAAACCTACGCCGAAGAAATCATCCGCTTCCTCAAGGAAGATTTCGGCGACGACCTGCCGGAAATCATCCTGGAGCCGGGCCGTTCGCTGATCGCCAACGCCGGCATCCTGGTCAGCGAAGTGGTCCTGGTTGCACGTAAATCCCGTACCGCCGTCGAGCGTTGGGTGTACACGGATGTGGGCAAGTTCTCCGGCCTGATCGAAACCATGGACGAAGCCATCAAGTTCCCGATCTGGACCGAGAAGAAAGGCGAGATGGAAGAAGTGGTCATCGCCGGTCCTACCTGCGACAGCGCCGACATCATGTACGAAAACTACAAGTACGGCCTGCCGCTGAACCTGGCGATCGGTGATCGTTTGTACTGGTTGTCGACCGGTGCGTACACCACCAGCTACAGCGCGGTTGAGTTCAATGGCTTCCCGCCACTGAAATCCTTCTACGTTTAAGAGCAGCGGTTAGTTTTTAGCCGCAAGCTGCAAGAAAAAAAGCCCATGACGTGTCATGGGCTTTTTTGTTTCCGCTAAGCCGATAACTCACGCAACGCCGCCGTCGCCAAAAAGCCTGATCGCGAGGCGTAGCGATGGTCCTTTTGCACGCGCTCATCGATGCGCTGTAACAGGTGTTCCGGTTATGCCTGCCTCGCCACAGCCGGTGTTTACAGAGTTAGCTGTGTAGCACGCGCCTCGTATGCATAGGCCATTGCGCGAATCTGCGCATCATTCGCCGCAGCCAATGCCTTGCACGCCGTGCGTAAAAACTTCAAATTGCCCCCCGCCAATGCCTTGCGCAACCACTCCAGCGCCGCATCGACCTGGCCGCTGTCCGCCAGCACCGCCGCGTAGCTGAACTGCCCGCGAAAATCTCCGCCTTCGGCGGAACGACGATACCAATCCACGGCAGCCTCCAGATCCTGTGCACAGAAGCGGCCGTCTTCCAGATAACGCCCCAGCAGGTTCATCGATTTGGCGTGACCTTGCTCAGCTGCCCGGCGATAAAAACTCAGCGCTTGCGATTGATCCTCTGCAACACCGCGCCCGGTCGCCAGCAGATTGGCGTAGTTGTATTGGGCCCAATCCAGCCCGGCCTCGGCGCCCTTGCGGTATTCCCGCGCAGCTGCCGCTTCATCCGCCGCGCAGCCCCAACCATGCTCCAAACAGCGACCGGCCATATTGCGCGCCATCAAGTGCCCGCCCTGCGCCGCAATCTGGAACCAGCGCAGCGCCAAGGCTTCATCGCGCTCAATGCCACGCCCTTCCAGCAGGATTTGGCCGAGCAGCGCCTGGGCATCCACCACGCCTGCCTTGGCCGCGATCAGGATGGCCTGGGCTGCACGCACCGGGGAGTCGTCGAGCATGGATTGGAGTTGTTCGACGTTGAGTACTTCTTCACGACGTAACAAAAAACCCACGTCAGACCTCGACCCAGCGGCGCAACAGGTTGTGATAAGTGCCGGTGAGCTGGATCAGCGCCGGATGGTCGGGCACATCGGCGGTCAATTGCTGGATCGCGCCGTCCATTTCAAACAGCAGGGTGCGCTGGCTGTCTTCGCGCACCAGGCTTTGGGTCCAGAAAAACGAGGCGTAGCGTGCGCCACGGGTCACGGCGTTGACTTTGTGCAGGCTGGAACCGGGGTACAGCACCATGTCGCCGGCCGGCAGTTTTACCCGTTGCAGGCCAAAAGTGTCCTGGATCTCCAGCTCGCCGCCGTCATATTCCTCCGGGTCGCTGAAGAACAAGGTGGACGACAAATCGGTACGCACCCGTTCAAAACTACCCCGGGCCTGGCGCACGGCGTTGTCGATATGGAAATCGAAACTGCCGCCGGCGGTGTAGCAGTTGAACAGCGGCGGGAAGACCTTGTGCGGTAACGCCGCTGACATAAATAGCGGGTTTTTCCACAAGCGCTCAAGCATCGCCGCGCCGATTTCCTTGGCCAGCGGGTGGCCTTCGGGCAATTGCAGGTTGTGCTTGGCCTTGGCGGACTGGTGCCCGGCGGTGATTTTACCGTCGGCCCAATCGGTGCTTTCCAGGGTTTGGCGAATGCGCTGCACTTCCTCGCGAGAGAACAGGCCGGGGATGTGCAGCAACATGGGCAGTACCTGAATGCAGAGAGGCGCCAATGGTATTGATTCTTATCAAGCCTGTAAAACGCCGTGGACGGATGAGATCGTAAAAACCGTAAGCAAAAAGTGTAAAGAATGTAAATTCAATGCAATTAGCAATGTATCGCAATTGATAGAAAGTCGTGTTCACCCTATATTCCGCCGCCTCACATCCTTGGGGAAAGGACACGTCATGTCGCGCACTTCAATAAAAACACCTGCCAGTTCACCGCGCCTGCTGGCTTCGGCCATCGGCGTCGCGCTTACCGCCAGCTCTGCCGCCCAATTGGCGCAAGCGGCCGAAGACACTGAACAAAAAGGCGAGCGCAACACCATCTCCCTGGGCGCCACCAGCATCACCGGCGAAGAACAGGACCAGACCTCCTACCAGGTCGAAAAAGCCTCGTCGCAGAAGTACACCGCGCCGCTGGTAGACACCCCGCGTTCGGTCACCGTGGTGCCACAGCAAGTCCTCAAGGACACTGGCGCCACCTCGCTGCAAGATGCCTTGCGCACCGTACCGGGCATCACCTTCGGCGCGGGAGAAGGCGGCAACCCCCAGGGCGACCGCCCATTCATCCGTGGCTTCGACGCCCAGGGCGACACCTACCTCGACGGCGTGCGCGACACCGGCGGCCAGAGCCGTGAGATCTTCGACATTGAGTCGATTGAAGTCAGCAAAGGCCCGAACTCCTCGTTCGGCGGTCGTGGTTCGGCCGGTGGCAGCCTCAATCTGGTCAGCAAGACCCCACAAGCGCGGGACTTCACCAACGGCGGCTTCACCTACGGCTCCGACCAGACCCGCCGCTATGTGCTTGACGTCAACCGCCAGTTCCTCGACGACAGCGCCGCGTTCCGCCTGAACCTGATGAGCCACGAACAAAACGTCGCCGGCCGCGACGCGGTCAACTACGACCGTTGGGGCGTGGCCCCGTCGCTGACCTTTGGCCTGGGCACCCCGACCCGCGTCAACCTCAGCTACTACCACATGGAAAGCAACGACCTGCCGGATTCGGGCATTCCGTACGGTTATGGCTCGGCAAGCGCCACCACCCATGGCCATGACAAACCCACCGACGGCGGCGACAGCAGCAACTTCTATGGCCTCAAGGATCGCGACTTCCGCAAGACCCGCGCCGACATCAGCACGATCTCCATCGAGCACGATCTGAGCGACAGCATGACGCTGAAAAACACCCTGCGTCATGGCAGCACCGGCCAGGACTACATCCTCACCCAGCCGGACGACAGCAAGCTCAACGTCAACAAATACGGCACCGTATGGCGTCGTGCCAACACCCGCGTCTCCACCACCACGACCACCACCAACCAGACCGACCTGTTCGGCAGCTTCCAGGCCCTGGGCTTCAAGCACAGCTACTCCACCGGCCTGGAGTTCACGGGTGAAGAAACCCGCGTCAGTGGTTACACCGTGACGCCGAACGCCAACCCGACGCCCAACGGTTGCACGCCTGGCATGGTCGGCAACAGCGGCGGCAGTTGCACCTCCCTGGGCAACCCGAACCCGGACGACGCCTGGACCGGCGCCACCGCTCGCAACTACATGGGCACCAACACCAAGGCCACCAGCCGCGCCGCCTACGTGTTCGACACCATCGAGCTAGACCCGAAATGGCTGCTGAACGTTGGCCTGCGCTACGACACCTTCGACACCGAAGCCAACACCAATGCCACCACCGGGCGTACCAAGGTCAAGGACGACAGCCAATTCTTCAACTGGCAGGCCGGCCTGGTCTGGAAACCGCTGGAAAACGGCAGCATCTACACCTCCTACGCCACCTCGGCATCGCCGGCCGGCGGCCTGGTCGGTGAAGGCGTCGACAGCAACGCGATCCCGACCGGCATCAACACCAGCGACATGAAGCCGGAAGAAACCGTCAACTACGAACTGGGCACCAAGTGGGACCTGTTCCACAACCGCCTGTCCCTGTCGGCGGCGGTGTTCCGTACCGAGAAGAAAAACACCCGCATCCTGGTGGATTCCAACACCTACCAAACCGCCGGTGAGTCTCGCGTCGACGGCCTGGAACTGACAGCCAGCGGCAAGATCACCGAGCAATGGCAAGTGTTCGCCGGCTACAGCTACCTGAAAGCCGAGCTGGTTGATCCTGGCAAGAACGGCAACCGTCAGGGCGTCGTCACCACGGGTTCGAACAAAGGCAACCAGATGCCGAACACCCCGGAAAACTCGTTCAGCCTGTGGACCACCTACGCCATCACCCCAAAACTGACCGTCGGCGGCGGTGCGTTCTATGTCGACGATGTTTACGGCGACGCGGGCAACACGGTTTACGTACCGTCCTACACCCGCTACGACGCCATGGCCAGCTACAAGCTGACCAAGAACGTCGACCTGCAACTGAACGTGCAGAACCTGACCGACAAGACCTACTACGACAAGGCCTACGGTTCGCACTTCGCCAACCAGGCGGCCGGGCGCACGGCGTTGCTGTCCACCAACTTCCACTTCTAAGCAACAGCCTCACGCAGCACAAAGCCCCACGCATCGGATGCGTGGGGCTTTTGCGTGTTGAACAGAATGTTTCTCGACAAGCCACGGCATAATGCGCGCCGTGTCCTACATACCCAGATAGACGAGGCGGTCAGACGTGTTGAAGAAAACCCTGTTCCAGTTGCACTGGTTCTTCGGCATCAGCGCCGGGCTGGTGCTGGCCTTGATGGGGATCACCGGGGCTGCAGTGTCGTTCCAGGATGAAATCCTGCGCGCGCTCAACCCCACGGTACTGAGCGTGGAAAAACGCGAAGCCGGTGTGCTGCCGCCCGCCGAACTCGTGCGCAAGCTCGAAGCCACCGAAGGCAAGACCGTCTCCATGCTCTGGGTGGAAAACGATAGCGGCAATGCCGCACGCGTGTTCTTCACCCCGCCACCGGGCGAGCGCCGCGGGCAGATGCGCTATTTCGATCCGTACACCGGCGCCTACATGGGCGACGCCGTCGGCCAGGACGTGTTCGGCTTCCTACTGCAATTTCACCGTTTCCTCGTGATGGGCGACACCGGGCGCAACATCACCGGCGCGTGCACGCTGATCCTGGTGTTCTTCTGCCTGTCCGGGCTGTACCTGCGCTGGCCGCGCCAAGTGGCGAACTGGCGGGTATGGCTGACGCTGGACTGGCGCAAAAAGGGCCGCAGCTTCAACTGGGACCTGCACTCGGTATTTGGCACGTGGTGCCTGCTGGCCTACCTGCTGGCAGCGCTGACCGGCCTGTATTGGTCCTACGACTGGTACAACCAGGGCCTGACCAAACTGCTCTCCGACGCGCCGCAGAACGAGCGCATGCGCAAGCGCGGCCCGCCACCCGCTGGCCCGGCGCCAATCGCCAACTACGACGCGCTGTGGAGCAGCATCTACAGTCGCGCCGGTCCCGGCTTGAGCGCCTACAACATCCGCATGCCAGCCGTTGCCGGGCAACTGGCCACTGTCTACTACCTGCTGCAGGACTCGCCCCACGACCGCGCGCTAAACCAGATCAACCTGGACCCGGCCAGCGGCGAGGTCAAATCCCACGACCGCTACGCCAGCAAGACCCTCGGTTCCCAACTGCTGACCAGCGTTTACGCCCTGCATACCGGCAGCTATTTCGGCCTGGCAGGGCGGATTATTCTCACCGTCAGCTCGCTGCTGATGCCGTTGTTCTTTATCACCGGCTGGCTGCTGTACCTCGACCGCCGCCGCAAAAAACGCCAGGTGCGTGATGCGCGCAAAGACCTCGGCGCCAACAGCAGCGAGGCCCCGGCATGGCTGATCGGCTTTGCCAGCCAGAGCGGGTTCGCCGAGCAACTGGCCTGGCAGACCGCCGGCCAATTGCAGGCCGCCGGGCTGCCAGTGAAGGTGCAGCCCCTGGGCAGCGTCAGCCAGGACGACCTGCGTCAGTCCGAAAACGCGCTGTTCGTGGTCAGCACCTTCGGCGACGGTGAAGCGCCCGACAGCGCCCGTGGTTTCGAGCGCAGCGTGCTCGGCCAGGACCTGTCTCTCAAGGGCCTGAACTACTCGGTGCTGGCCCTGGGTGATCGGCAGTACCAACACTTCTGTGGGTTCGCCCGGCGCCTGCATTTCTGGCTGACCAATCAGGGCGGCAACGCGCTCTTCGCCCCGGTTGAAGTCGACAGCGGCGACACCGCCGCCCTGCGCCACTGGCACCAGCAACTCGGCGAACTGACCGGCCACGCCCCCACCACCGCCTGGCCAACGGCGCAGTACGAAAACTGGACCCTGAGCCAACGCACCCTGCTCAACCGCGACAGCGTCGGCGCCAGCGTCTACCTGCTGGGCCTCACCCCGCCATCGCCGCAAACCTGGCTGGCGGGCGACCTGGTGGAAGTGCTGCCGCGCAATTGCCCGTGGGCCATCGAACACTTCCTCGAAGGCCTCGGCCTGAGCGGCAGCGACGGCGTGTTGATCGACGACCTCGCGCACACCCTCGATCAGGCCCTGGCCACCCGCCAACTGCCGACCCATCGCGCCCATCTGGTCGGCCTGCACGCCCAGGCACTGGTCAACGCGCTGGTGCCCCTGGGCATGCGCGAATACTCCATTGCTTCGATTGCCAGCGATGGCGTGCTGGAGCTGATCGTGCGCCAGGAACGCCACCCCGACGGCAGCCTCGGTTTGGCGAGTGGCTGGCTCACCGAACACGCGGCCCTCGGCTCGGCCATCAGCCTGCGCCTGCGCCGCAACAGCGGCCTCCACCTACCCGACGCGCCGGTGCCGCTGATCCTGCTGGGCAACGGCACCGGCCTCGCCGGCCTGCGCAGCCTGCTCAAGGCACGCATTGCCGACGGCCAGCAGCGCAACTGGCTGCTGTTCGGCGAGCGCAACATCGCCCACGACTACTTCTGCCAGGACGAGCTGCAAGGCTGGCTGGCGAGTGGGGATCTGGCGCTGCTGGACCTGGCGTTTTCCCGCGATCAAGCGGAAAAGATCTACGTGCAGGACCGCCTGCGCGAATCGGCGGATGTGCTGCGCAAGTGGCTGGCCGAGGGTGCGGCGATTTATGTGTGCGGCAGTTTGCAGGGCATGGCGGCCGGGGTGGATCAGGCGCTGGCGGATATTCTGGGCAGTGACGCCGTGGAGCGGTTGATCGAACAGGGCCGTTACCGTCGCGACGTGTACTGAGATCTTATAGGCGCCAAAGTCCCCATGTGGGAGCGGGCTTGTGTGGGAGCGGGCTTGCTCGCGAAGGCGGTGTTTCTGTCGACACCTATTTCACCGATCCACCGCTTTCGCGAGCAAGCCCGCTCCCACAGGTTTAACCGCGTTTCAAATCAGGTGGGTTGGAGTTTTTGCTGGAATACCGACACGCCATCCAAGTCGCGCAAAATCACCGTCAACTCCGCCGTCTGCCCATCAATCTGCACCTCGCCAAAAAACTGGAATCCCGCAAACGGCGAGGTGTTCTGCGCCGGTGGTACTTTCTCGAACACCACTTCTGGCCCAAAGGTTTTATCCAACGGATTGGGCCCAAAGCTGCCAGCATTCAGCGGCCCCGCAACAAACTCCCAGAACGGCTCAAAATCCTGGAACGCCGCCCGGTCCGGGTGGTAGTGATGCGCCGCGCAGTAGTGCACATCGGCGGTCAGCCACACATGGTTGCGCACCTTCTGCGCCCTTAAAAAACCGAGTAACTCGGCGATCTCCAGCTCACGCCCTTGCGGTGCGCCGGGGTCATTGTTGGCGATCGCTTCCCAGCGCGGCACGCCCGGGCTGACCTCTCCATCCGGCACGCCCAGGCCAATCGGCATGTCGGCGGCGATGACTTTCCACTGCGCCGTGGACGCCTTGAGTTCGCGCTTGAGCCAGTCCAGTTGCTCACGGCCCATGAAGGCTTTTTCGCCGCCCAGGTTGTCATCGTTGGGCCCGCGATAGCTGCGCATGTCCAGCACAAATACATCCAGCAACGGCCCGTAGCCGAGCTTGCGATAAATCCGCCCGCCGCCGTCGGCGCTCTGCCGGCGCATCGGCGAATATTCCAGCCAGGCCTGGCGGGCACGGCTCACCAAGGTGTTGATGTCCTTGGTCTGGTAGCGCTCATCGAGCTGCTTGCTCGGCGACCAGTTGTTCACCACCTCATGGTCGTCCCACTGCCAGATCTGCGGCACCTCGGCATTGAAGCGGCGCACGTTTTCATCCAACAGGTTGTAGCGGTAATTGCCGCGATAGTCATCGAGGGTCTCGGCGACTTTGCTTTTGGCTTCGCTGGTGATGTTGCGCCACACGCGTCCGCCCTCCACCGCGAGCTGCGCGGGCACCGGGCCGTCGGCGTAGATGGTGTCGCCGCTGTGGATAAAGAAGTCCGGCAGGCGCAGGCGCATGGCTTCATAGATGCGCATGCCGCCGATGTCCGGGTTGATGCCGAAGCCTTGGCCAACGGTATCGCCGCTCCATACAAAACGGATGTCGCGCCGCTGTTGCGGCACGCTGCGCAGGTGGCCGAACCAGGGTTCGCTGGCGACACCGGTCTGGGCGTCTTCGAAGTGCACGCGATAGAAGATCGCCTGGTCGGCGGGCAGCCCGGTGAGTTCGACGCGGGCGGTAAAGTCGCTGCGATGGTCGGCCAGGGGCGAGATGGATTTGCGCGGGTTGCCGAACGTGCTGCGGGTGTCCCACTCCACCACCATCCGTGCCGGGCGGTCGCTGCGGCTCCAGATCATCGCCCGGTCGCCAAGCAGGTCGCCGGACTGCACGCCATCGGTGAGTTGCGGGCGGTCCTTGACCGAAGCGATCACCGCCGGCGCCAGGCCCGGCAGCAACAACCCGGCGCCGACGGCTTGCATCACGCGGCGACGGCCGAGATCGAAGTGGCTCATGCAGGTGCCCTCTTGAATATCAAAAGGGCAACTTAAACATGCCGGGATGAAGCGGATATGACACAGGCCTTGCGATCAATGAAGATCAAACGGTGGGAGCGGGCTTGCTCGCGAAGGCGGTGGGTCAGTTAGAACATCTTTGACTGACCCACCGCCTTCGCGAGCAAGCCCGCTCCCACCGTTTTAGACTGCGTCAGGCTTTAACAGGTGCGACCGACAACTCGACCACTTCCGGCCGCTTGATCACCGCATACACCAACCCAGTCAACACACTCCCCGCCACAATCGCCAGCAAATACAGCAACGCATGGTTCATCGCATTCGGGATGATCAACACAAACAACCCACCGTGGGGCGCCGCCAGTACGCAGCCGAAATACATCGACAACGCGCCGGTCAACGCACCACCGGCCATGCTCGCCGGGATCACGCGCAGCGGGTCCTTGGCGGCAAACGGGATCGCGCCTTCGGAGATAAAGCACATGCCCAGGATCATCGCCGCCTTGCCTGCCTCGCGTTCGGTCTGGGCAAACTTGCGCCGCGCCAGGAACGTAGCGATGCCCATGCCAATCGGCGGCACCATGCCGGCAGCCATGGTCGCGGCCATCGGTGCACCGCTGTGGGCGGCCAGCAGGCCGACGGAAAACGCATACGCCGCCTTGTTGATCGGCCCCCCCAAGTCGACACACATCATGCCGCCGAGCAGGATGCCCAGCAGCACCGCATTGGTAGTGCCCATGGTGCTGAGAAAATCGGTCAGGCCCACCAGCATGCGCGCCACGGGCGGGCCGACCAGGTAGATCATCGCCAGGCCGGTGAACAGGCTCGCCAGCAGCGGGATGATCAGGATCGGCTTGAGCGCCTCCAGGCTCTGGGGCAATTTCACCGCACGGGTGATCAGCTTGACGCAATACCCCGCAAGGAAACCGGCGAAAATCCCGCCGATAAAACCGGCGCCCAAGGTGCCTGCCAGCAGGCCGCCGATCATGCCGGGGGCGATGCCGGGACGGTCGGCAATCGAGTAGGCGATGTAGCCCGCGAGCAACGGCACCATCAGCATGAAGGCGCGGTCGCCGACGGTTTTCAGCGCGGCAGCCAGCGTGCCTTCCTGTTCAAACGCGTGGATACCGAACACAAACGACAACGCGATCAACAACCCGCCCGCCACCACCATCGGCAACATGAACGACACGCCGGTGAGCAGGTGCTTGTACACCCCGGTCTTTTCCGACTTGGCAACCGTCGCGCTGGCGTTGCTTTCCACCACGCCTTCGGCCAGGGCCTTGTTCAGAATCGACTCGGACTGCTTGAGGGCAATGCCGGTGCCGCAACGGTAGATCTTCTTGCCGGCGAAGCGCTCGGTGGCGACTTCGATGTCGGCGGCCAACAACACCACATCGGCATTGGCGATGGCCTCCGGGCTCAACGGCGTGCGGGCGCCCACCGAGCCTTGAGTCTCGACCTGCAGGTCATAACCCAGGCGCTTGGCGGTTTGCTGCAAGGCCTCGGCGGCCATGAACGTGTGGGCCACGCCGGTTGGGCACGCGGTGACCGCGACGATGCGTGGCGCATTCGGCGTGGCCTGTTCGGCGGCGACATACACCACCGCCTCTTCGGCACCCCGGCGCAACACCGCCTCGACATCCGCCAGCGCCTGGGCCGGCGTGCTCTGGAACACACGCTTGCCGACGAACCGCTGCATGTCCACCGGCGCGCTGCTGACCAGCAGCACCCACTCGGCATCGTCGATGATCGCCTGGGACAGCTGGCGTTCCGGGCGCTGCACGTCGACCACTTCGACGCTGGTGCTCCAGCCCTGGCGTTGCGCGGCGGCGTCCAACAAGCGGGCGCACAGCACACTGGTGACCATGCCGTTGGGGCAGGCAGTAACAATGGCTAACTTCATGAAAAACCCTCTTATTGTTCTGTCAGCGCGCGTACATCGACGCCGCTTTCGAGATGCGCCAGCTGCGCGTCATCGCTGATGCCAAAACCGATCTGTGTCACCGCCATCGCAGCAATCGCCGTGGCGCGGCGCAGGGTCTGCTCGGGTGTGTCGCCACTGAGCAAACCGTGGAGCATCCCGGCGAGCAGCGAGTCGCCCGCGCCCACGGTACTGGCGACAGTGACCTTGGGCGGCGTGGCATGCAGCGCGGTGCCAGGGCGGTACCAGTTCACACCGGCCGCACCATCGGACACCACCACGTGTTCCACGCCCGATCGATGCAATTGGCTGATGGCATCGCTGGCGTTGCCCAGCGCCTCGGCCAGTTCCTCGGTGTTGGGTTTGACCAACCACGGGCCCGCCTGCAAACCGGCGCGCAACGCTTCGCCGCTGGTGTCGAGGGCAACTTTCAAACCGAGGTTTTTCAGGGTTACCAGCAAACCGTGAAACCACTGTGGGCTGACACCGCGCGGCAGACTGCCAGCGACCACCACCGCATCGAATTCAGGGCCGATGATCTCGACCATCTTGAGCAGTTCCTTTTGCGCCCGCTCATCCACAAACGGCCCCGGTGCGTTGATGTCAGTGATCCGGCCGTCCTGTTCGGCGATCTTGATATTGCTGCGGGTTTCACCCGCCACGCGGATAAACGCATCACCAAAACCACGGCGGGCGATCAGGGCGTTGAATGCCTGGGGATTTGCCTCGCCGAGGAAACCGCCCACGCTCACCGAATGCCCCAGGTCGGCCAACACCTGCGCCACATTCACGCCCTTGCCAGCGGCGTGGGTCAGCACGTTGTCACTGCGATTGACTTCGCCCGGTTCCAGGCGCGCCAGGCGCACCGTCAGGTCCAACGCCGGGTTCAGCGTCAGGGTCAGAATCCTTGCCATTTACACGGCCTCCACAAGGGCACGCACTTCGGCGGGCGAACCCACCGCAAGCGCTTTTTGCGCCAGGCCCTGGGCCTCGCTCAGACTGAATTCACGCACCCGCGCCTTCACTTCGGCAATGCTGCGCGCCGATACGCTCAACTCATCCACCCCCAGGCCGATCAGCACCGGCACCGCCAACGGGTCCGCCGCCAGCTCGCCGCACACGCCGACCCATTTGCCATGGGCATGGGCCGCACGCACGGTGATGTCGATCAGTTGCAGCACCGCCGGGTGCAGGCCATCGGCCTGGGCCGACAGGGTCGGGTGGCCGCGATCGATGGCCAGGGTGTATTGGGTCAGGTCATTGGTGCCGACGCTGAAGAAGTCGACTTCCTTGGCCAGCACCGGCGCGAGCAAGGCGGCGGACGGCACTTCGATCATGATCCCCAGTTGCAGGTCGGCCACCGGGATTTCCAGGCGCAGGCGCTCGGTCATGTCGCGGGCGGCGCGCCATTCGTCGACGCTGCCGACCATGGGGAACATGATGCGCAGCGGACGGTTGTCGGCCGAACGCAACAGTGCCCTGAGTTGCGCTTCCATGATCTGCGGACGCTGCAGGGTCAGGCGAATGCCGCGCACGCCGAGGAAGGGGTTTTCTTCTTCGGCAATCGGCCAGTACGGCAACGGTTTGTCGCCGCCCACATCAAGGGTGCGTACCACCAGCGGACGCCCGCCGAGGCCGTCGAGTACACGGCGGTATTCGGCTTCCTGGGTGGCTTCGTCCGGTGCTTGCGGGTGAGCCATGAAGATCAATTCGGTGCGCAGCAGGCCAATGCCTTCGGCGCCCTGCTCCACCGCGCTGGCCACACCGGCGCTTTCGCCGATGTTGGCGAACACTTCCACGGCGTGGCCGTCGCGGGTCAGTGCCGGTTCATGGCGCTGGGCGGCGGCGGCTTGCAGGCGTTGTTCGCGGGTGTCGCGCTCGACGGTGGCACGTTGCAGGGTGGCGGCGTCGGCGTCCACATGCAGGCGACCACGCTGGCCATCCAACAGCAGCGGCGTGCCGGCGGCCAGCAGCAACACGCCGGCACCGGCGCCGACCAGCGCCGGAATCCCCAGGGCGCGGGCGACGATGGCGCTGTGGGCGGTCGCGCCGCCACGGGCAGTGAGGATGCCGGCGACGCGCGCCGGATCAAGCCGCGCCACATCGGAGGGGCCGACTTCGTCCATCACCAGAATGTAGGGCTCGTTCGGCTCCCTGGCGGTTTCGACGCCGCACAGTTGCGCCAGCACACGGCGGCCGATGTCACGCAGGTCGGCGGCGCGCTCGGCGAGCAAGGCGTCCTGCAGCGACTCCTGCTGTTTGGCGGCGGCTTCGATCACGCTCATCCACGCTGCTTCGGCGCTTTCGCCCTGCTTGAGGCGGGTGTCGACTTCATCGGTGAGTTCCGGGTCGTCGAGCATTTCCTGGTGGGTGATGAAAATCTCGCGGATGGCCTTGGATTGGCTGCGCTCGATCAAGCCTTGAATGTCGCGACGCACATCGGCCAGGGCATCTTGCAGGCGCTGGCGCTCGATGGCCGAAGATTCGCCGCGCAGCGGGTAGTCGAACACCTGCTGAACCTGGATATGCGCCGGGCCGATGGCAATGCCCGGCGCGGCGGCGATGGCCTGGATCTGACTGCCGCTGGACGGCGCACTGAGCACCGGTTCGACCTCGACAGCAGCCAGTGGCGCGCGCACGGTCGGCAGCGGCTCAACCTCTTCGCCGAGGCCCGCTTCGACCGCCGCCAGCAACGCCGGCAGCGCATCGCCGGCAATCGCCGGCTCGGCAACAAATTCCAGCACCTGGCCGCGACGAGCACCGAGGCTCAGCAGTTTGCTCAGGCTTTTGACCGACACCGCGCCGACGGGGCCATCAACGATGCGCACGCGGATGTCGCCTTCAAAACTTTTCGCCAGTTGCGCGAGGATCTTTGCCGGGCGGGCATGCAGGCCATGGGCGTTGGCCAGAGTGATGCGGGCGTTGGGCCAGTCTGGCGGCAGTTCACCGCCGAGGACTTCGAGGACGGCGCGGCTGCTGGTGGCGCGGCCCAGCTCCTGGCCGCGACCTTCGATCAGCAAGGCGCACAGGCGCTCGAGCAAGGCTTGGTGGGCTTCGCCGAGGCTGGCCAGGCAGAACAGGCCGTTGAGCGGCTGGCCGAGGTAGCGCATCGGTTTGTCCGGGGTGACAAACGCCAGGCCCGGACGCTTGACCGTCTGCTCGCTGTGCAGCCACCACAGGCCGTCGCCCAGGGGCAGCGCATCAACCTGCTGCAGCACCGCGGCGAAACCGTTGCTCACACAATCGGCCTGGCGCAATAGGCGTGCGCCGCGCCACACCAGCTCTTCAAAATCGTCGGCGGACACGCCCAGGCTGATCATCTGGGCGTCCAGCGCCAGTTCCTGGGGCGCGCCTTGCAGCAGTTTGAGCAAGGCTTGCGCCGTACCGGCACGGCGCAGTGCCTGGCCGAGGTCGGTCTCACCGAGGGCCCGGGTCAGCAGTTGCAACAGGCGCAGGTGTTCATCGGATTTGGCCGCGATGCCAATCGCCAGGTAGACGATCTGGCCGTCGCCCCAATCCACCCCTTCGGGGAACTGCAGCAGGCGCACGCCGGTGGCGAACACCTGGTCGCGGGTTTCGGGGGTGCCGTGGGGGATCGCAATACCTTGGCCGAGAAAGGTCGAGCCCTGGGCTTCACGGGCTTGCAAGCCACTGAGATAACCCTCGGCGACCAGGCCGTCGGCCACCAGTTTTTCAGCGAGCAGGTGCAAGGCTGCAGATTTATCCACAGCCACCTGGCCCATGGAAATCTGCTCGTGGGTGAGCTCAAGCATGCCGTTCTCCTAGTTAGTGCGATGGGCGCACTAGGTATTGTTTTGAATAAACAGGGTAATAGCGCTTCAAAATAGCTGACTGAGTAGTCAATTGGCAGTAGCCACTCAGTAGCGAAGATCGTAAAAATACGCTTGCTGAAACGTTTAATCTAGAATTTATGGCAGATTACGCGTTAATTGAGCATCCTTGAAGAACCACTCGGCACTTGAGCTTGGACATTGGTCGTGTGCAGTAATCGGTTACGATTGGACAAAATGTCGGGGCACGCTCCAAAAAACAAGGAAATCCCGGTTTGAAACTCAGTGATATTGCACGTCTGGCCGGTGTGTCCGTGACCACCGCCAGCTACGTCATCAATGGCAAGGCCGAACAACAACGGATCAGCAACGCCACCGTCGAGCGTGTGCGGGCCGTGGTTGACGCCCATGGCTTTACGCCCAACCCCCAGGCTGCCGGGTTGCGCAGTCGGCATACGCGCACCTTGGGTTTTATCCTGCCCGACCTGGAAAACCCCAGTTACGCACGCATCGCCAAGCTGCTGGAGCAAGGCGCACGGGCGCGTGGCTATCAACTGTTGATCGCCAGTTCCGACGATGATGCCGACAGCGAACGCCAGTTGCTGCAACTGTTTCGAGCCCGCCGTTGCGATGCGCTGTTTGTCGCCAGTTGCCTGCCAGCCGGCGACGACAGCTACCGCGAACTGCAAGCCAAGGGCCTACCCGTGATCGCCATCGACCGGGTGATGGACACTGCGGATTTCTGCTCGGTGGTCAGCGACGACCGCCGGGCCTGCCAGCACCTGACCGGCAGCCTGCTGCAACCGCTGCCCAAGCAGATCGCACTGATCGGTGCGCGGCCCGAACTGAGCATCAGCCAGGAGCGGGCCGCCGGCTTCCGCGAAGCGCTGCAGGGTTTCAGCGGCGAGGTGATCGTCGAACACGGCGAGTCGTTCAGTCGTGACTGTGGCCGACAGCTGATGGAGCAATTACTGCAACGCCTGGGGCATTTGCCTGACGCGCTGGTAACAACCTCCTACGTGCTGCTGCAAGGTGTGTTTGACGCGCTGCATGACTTCCCGTTGAAGTCGCGCCCGCTGCGCCTGGGCACCTTTGGCGATACGCAACTGCTGGACTTCCTGCCGCTGCCGGTCAACGCCATGGCCCAGCAACACCCATTGATCGCCGAGACCGCGCTGAAACTGGCCCTGGCGGCGATTGAAGAGCAGCAGTACCAGCCGGGCGTGCACGCCATCGGCCGCACGTTCAAGCAGCGTATCCGCGAGGCTTGAGCGTGGAGCTGATCGACACCCACACCCACCTGGACTTCGCGGAGTTCGACAAGGATCGCCGCGCCGTCCTCGCCCACAGCCGTGCACTTGGCGTGCGGCGCATGGTGGTGCTGGGGGTGTATCAGCAGAATTGGCAGCGGTTGTGGGATCTGGTGCTGGAGGATGAAGGCCTGTTCGCAGCCTTTGGCCTGCATCCGGTGTATCTCGATGACCACCGCCCCGCCGACCTGACCGAACTGGGCGATTGGCTCACGCGCCTGCACGGCCATCGGCAACTGTGTGCGGTGGGCGAGATCGGCCTGGATTACTTCCTCGAACAACTGGATCGCGAGCGCCAGCAAAGCCTGTTTGAAGCCCAGCTCAAGCTGGCGGTGGACTTCCAGCTGCCGGCGCTTTTGCACGTACGCCGCAGCCATGCCGCGGTGATCGCCACCCTCAAGCGCATCCGCCTGCCACGGGGCGGCATCATCCATGCCTTCGCCGGCAGCCGGGAGGAAGCCCGCGAGTACATCAAGCTGGGCTTCAAACTGGGCCTGGGCGGCGCGGCCACCTGGCCCCAGGCGCTGCGCATGCATAAGGTGCTGGCACAGTTGCCGCTGGACAGCGTGGTGCTGGAGACCGATGCCCCGGACATGGCGCCCGTGATGTATCCGGGCCAGCGCAACAGCCCGGAGCATCTACCCCAGATTTGCCACGCCCTGGCCGAGCGGATGGGCATCAGCCCCTTATTGCTGGCTGAGGCGAGCACACGCAATGCGTGCGAGTTGTTCCATTGGTAGCACCGGGCTGACCGCTTCCAGACTAAGGGTCAACCGCTGCCGGTAGCGCGCATAACGCAATGCCAGGCAATGCACCAACACCACCACCAGCGAAACATTGAGCTGCCCGATCACGCTGACCAACCCGACCCACTCCGCCACCAGTGCCACGATCAGCACCATGCAGGTCAGCACCATCATGCTCGGGTGGACCAGCGCCCAATGGTCCAGCGTCCTGAGCTTGCGCAACTGCCGTGGGCAGCTCAGGTGCAAGACCCGCTGGCAATACGGACAGTCGAAGGGTTCCTTGATGGCGATGGCATTCAACTGCCAAGGCTTGAGTTCAAACGTGATGTCACAATGGGCGCAGTGCCCTTTGATGCCGACTGCAGTGGTCATCGCCGTGCGTCCCTAAAACCTGAATGTGAGAGAGGTGAAGTTTCGCCCACTCACACACCACGGAAAGAGCCTCAGGCAAATTAGGACATACACCACACACCCAAAAGAAAAACCCTACACCAAGACCTTACACACGAAACGCCCCGATCAGCTGCTTCAGCTCGATCACCTGCATCGACAGTTGCCGGCTCGCGGTTTCGGTCTGATAGGCGCCCTGGGCCGCGTGTTCACCGGCGCGATTGATTTCGACGATGTTCTGGTCGATGTCATGGGCGACGGCGGTCTGTTGCTCCACGGCGGCGGCAATCTGCTGGTTCTGATCAACGATCATTCCTACGGCGCCTAGGATATTTTCCAGCGCCTGCTGGACTTTTTCCGACTGCTCCACGGTGCCATTCGCCATTTCATGGCTGCTGCCCATGGCTTTCACCGCAGCGGCGACACCGCTGTGCAAGCGGCTGATCATCTGCTCGATTTCTTCGGTGGAATGCTGGGTGCGCCGCGCCAGGGTACGTACCTCATCGGCCACCACCGCAAAACCGCGCCCCTGTTCACCGGCCCGCGCCGCCTCGATGGCGGCATTGAGCGCCAGCAGGTTGGTTTGTTCGGCGATGCTTTTGATCACTTCCAGCACGCTGCTGATGGATTGGCTGTCGGTGGCCAGTTGGTTGATCACCCGCACCGACTGGTCGATCTCCGAGGCCAGGCGCGCGATGCTGCCCTGCTGGGACTGCACCAGGCCACGGCCGCTGACGGTTTCATCATTGACACTATGGGCACTGCTGACCGCCGCCGCCGCACTGCGCGCCACTTCTTGGGCGGTGGACGACATCTGGTTCATCGCCGTAGCCACCTGTTCGATCTGGCTGCGCTGGCCGGATACCGCCTGGTTGCTCTGGGCCGATACCGTTTCCACTTGCCCGGCCTGGTGCTCCACCTGGCTGACGGTGTGCCCGACGCGCTCGATCAGGTCATGGATTTTTGCCACGGTGCCGTTGAACACCTGGCCGAGGTCACCGAGTTCGTCGCGGCTGTGGGCAACGAAGGTGACGGTCATGTCACCAGCGGCCACCTTGTCCATCATCGCGCCGAGGCGTCGCAGGGTGGTGCGGGTGGAGGCGTAGAAGCCCGCATATAAATAGAAGATCAGCAAAAACACCGCCGTCAGCGCCGCGACCAGCACCACCATATGCGTGCGGTTTTGCGCCAGGCGTTGCTCCAATTGGTGCCCGAGGAACGTCAGGGTCGCCTCATCCAGCTGGTAGGTCAGGGCCATCAACTGGCTGACGCTGTCATAGAAGCCCTGCCACGGCGCGTCGAGGGTTTCGGCCATCACCACCTGTTCTTCAAACAACTCGCTGGCGTGCTTGAGGCTGGCGTTGCTGGCCGTGGCCAGGCTGTCGAGCGCGGCGTGGGCGGCCTTGCTGGAGCCCAGGGCATCTTGCAGCTTCAAGGCGTATTCGCCGTGGAGTTTTTCCAACTGCTGTAGCAGTTCGTCGAAGCGCGTGCTCGAGGATGAATTGAGAAAGCCCTGGCCGAGGGAGTAGGCCCCCATCGCCCGACCTTCACCCAGGGTCTGGGTGACCTGTGGGGTGACACTGGTGATCAGCTCGCTGAGTTGGCGCAGATCGCCCTGGGGGTCGCGGCTCAAGCCGGATTGGCTGGCGATGATCTGGCTGAGCATCTGCGCTTTGTTGAGCAGCTTGCCGATCAGCGCGCTTTTGCTCAGCAGCGAGGTTTCCTGTTGCTGGGCCTTGAAGGCCGCGATCAGCTCGTCGCGCTTGCCGTCAAACACGGCGATTTGTTCGGGATCGGTGGTCATTGCGTTGAGGCTTTGCAGGCGGCTCAGCACACTCTGCTCCAACGCGCTGATCTTGCCCTCCAGGTCACCGGCCTTGCCGGATTGGCCAAGGGTCGCGTTGATTTGCACCTGATTGTTCAGGGTTTCCAGGTCGCGGCGCAGGGCCAGGCTGCTGCCGAGCAGATCCAGGCTTTGCAGTTCGACGCGGGTGCCCTGGAATTCGCGCCAGGAATCGCGCACCAGATAATAGTTGGTGGCCAACATAGGCAGCAGGAACAGCACGCTGATCAGGCTGAACTTCATGCCGAAGCTCAAGCGATTCATCAGCGCAACGGCGGGATAGAGCAAGCTCTTCACGGGTGAACTCCCTTTCTTTTATTTTTATTGAGGTCAGGGCGACGGCAGAACGCCAGCATCTGTATAGCTCAATTTGAAAGGGAGTTTTGTAACGTAAGGTTAACGAGAGTTTCGCGCGGCAAAAACAAATGTGGGAGCAAGCCGGCTCCCACACGGGTTTATGGCAATACGGTCCAGATCGCGAAGCCGGCATACCACAGCACCGCTGCGCGCAGCAGCAGTTCCCACAAGCGGTCCAGGCTGTTGATGCCGTCGGCCCCCACCACCGGCGGTGGGATTTCCGCGGCCACCAGGCCGACTTTTTCCACCAGTTGCGCGGCGCTGATGTCCCAGCTCAGTAGTTCGTGGAGCATCACGCGGCTGACGGCAACGAAGTTGCCCACCAGGGCAAAGCTGGCCGCGAGCAAGCGCACCGGCAACCAGTCAAAAGCATGACGCAGTTGCCCGGCGCGCTCGGCCACCAGCGGGTTCTTGCTGTGTTCGTTGGCCAATGCCAGCAGGCGGTAGGCCAACGCGGCGACCGGGCCCAGCAGGAAATACCAGAAAATTACCGCAAAAAAGCTCTGATAGGCCTGCCACAGCAGGTGGCCCTGCACGCGTTCAAGCAGTTGCTCGCCACTGTCTGCGCCCAGTTGCAGGTCACGTTCGGCCACGTGTTCGGCGGCTTGCAGATCACCGCGCCGCCAGGCATCACGAAACGGCCCGAGCCCGGCCAACAGATCGCCTCGCCCCAGGCTGTAAATCACCACCAGCAAGTGCACCGGCAGCGCCAACAGGCCGTAGGCCACTGGTTCCAGCACCAGCAGCAACAATGCCAGCAAGGCCACCGGCAACAGCACCAACGCGGCCAGGATCAGCCACGGCCGCTTGCCCATGCGCGGGCTCGATTCCAGCCTGGCCAGCTCGCGCAGCCAGCCGCCATCACGCTGCAATCGTTGGCGCAGGGCCGAGAACTTCTCGATCCACACCGCCAGCACCAATACCAGGAAACTCATTGTGCGTGTCCTCCATCCTGCAAGGCGCTGCGAAAGCGCGTCCAATCAAAAGCCGGGCCGGGATCGGTCTTGCGCCCCGGCGCTATATCGCTATGACCACAAATACGTTGGCGGGTGATGCCTGGATACGCTGCCAGCAATTGACGGGTCAGGTCGATCAGCGACGCATATTGGGCGTCGGTGTACGGCAAGTCATCCGTGCCCTCCAACTCGATGCCAAGGGAAAAGTCATTGCACGTCTCACGCCCTTCGAACGACGAGACACCGGCATGCCAGGCCCGGTCGACGCACGCGACAAACTGCGTCACCGCTCCGTCGCGCTCAATCAGAAAATGCGCAGATACCCGTAGGTCGGCAATCCCTTCAAAGTAGGGATGTTCCGTGACATCCAGGCGATTCTGGAAAAACTCCTGCACCTTGCCGGTGGCAAACTGCGCAGGTGGCAGGCTGATGTTATGCACCACCAACAGCGAGATTTCGCCGGCAGGGCGCTCGTTGAAGTTGGGCGAAGGGCAATGACGGATGCCCTTGCACCAACCGCTGAGGGGGTCCAACTGCATACAGGGTCCTTGAGCGTGACAAAGTGTGACCAGTATGCCGCGTTCAAGCCTATGGTTGCGATGCCTTGGCGCGATTGAGTTGACGCAGGTGGCCCAGCACCGAGGCCAGCGCCCGGTCGAACAGCAACCCGTCGTCAAGCCTGCGCAAGTTGCCACGCTTGAATCCAAGCGCCAATTGCCCCACACGCTGCTCCAGCACCTTGAGCCCGGTGCGGTTGATGAACACGTAGCGATTGGCCGGCGCGACGATCGTCGTCAGCTTGCAACGCTGCACGGTGTCCGCGCCGTCCTGGAACTCGATCCAGTCACCAATGCGCGTCTGGTAGGCGTTGATCAGGTCGGGATCGTCACTCGGCAAATCCTCGGCGGCGTCGGGCAACTCGGCACTAAATACAAAGGGCTCGCGCACAACGCTCAAGGTTTCGACGCCGTCCAGTGGCTGCACGTGCAACGCTTGGAGGCGGATGAAGAATTCACGGGTGCTGAACGGGTCGAACGCCGCGCTGGTCAGGCCGTCGCGCAGAGCCTTGAGCAATCCCGGCAGCCGCGCCAGCAGATGCCGCCCGGCCTCGGTGTCGTCCTGCAGGCCCACGCTCCAGATCAAATCGTCCATGGTGCGCAACGCTGCCAGCCACTGCACCGACTGCTCGCCATGCTTGAGGCTGGCCAGCAACAGCACCTGGCTCCAGGCCTGTTGCAGGAATTGCACCACGGCTTGCGGCAAGGTCTTGCCCAGCAGCCGACGATTAAGCACATCGGCCACCCGCTGGCGGGCGGCGTCGGTGCGTACGCGCGTGTCTTCGGCATCGCGGGTGTGTTGCTCGACCAGCTCGCTGCGACGTTGCTCATCGGCGGTAAAAGCCGTGAACTCTACGAGCAGTTGGGAAAAAATCGCCGGGTCTTCCACAAAATCATTCAGCAGACGCTGCACTACCTGCTCGATACGCAGGTAGAGGTAGTCACGCGAATAATCTTCGCGAGGGCTCCAGCCCAGGGCAACAGCGGCGATTTCATTGAGCAGCCGCCGCGCCGGATGGCTGGCGCGGCTGAAAAAGCTTTTATCCAGCACCGCGACTTTCAGCAGCGGGATCTGCAATCGCGCGATCAACGCCTTGAAGGGGTCCGGCAGATTGCAGTCCTTGCGAATGAACTCGAACAACATGGCGATCAGGTTGATCACGTCTTCGTCCGCAACTTCCACCACCCGGGACTTGCCACTCTTGACGCTGACCCGGGTCAGCAGTTGCCCAAGCTGGTTGCGCAGGTCGACATCATCTTCGGTTTCTGACGCAGGCACGTACTGCTGCAAATGGGACAGCAGCCGCAACAGGTCGCGGGTGGCGATCGGTTGTGGTTCGGCGCTGGCTTCCA
Source organism: Pseudomonas sp. AF03-9 (assembly GCF_020515815.1). Taxonomy (NCBI): domain Bacteria; kingdom Pseudomonadati; phylum Pseudomonadota; class Gammaproteobacteria; order Pseudomonadales; family Pseudomonadaceae; genus Pseudomonas; species Pseudomonas sp. AF03-9. Next base: position 129,611 of record NZ_JAHPJF010000014.1, read on the forward strand.
GGGTGGGCGCCACGCCGCCACGCACGGCCTTGAGCAATGCCTGCAGGGCGGCAAACGCTTGCTGGCCGTTCTCATCGAGCGGCGGATCAGCGTTCGGCACGCTGTCTTCACGCAAGCCCTCACGGGCCGTTCGCCCGCCGGGACGCCGCGACGGTGCGGCCTTGAGTTCAGGCAATACGCCGGTGGCAACCAGCAATCGGTTGGCTTCGCCGTACAGTTGGTCGGCGTCGCTGAGCACGTATTTTTCAAACAGTTTGAGCATGATCAGCTTGACGCGGATCTCCACGCCAAGGCTGCGCCCCGCCCGCAGGAAGAACTCACATAACAGCGCAGGCCCCAGCGGGTTTTCGCGCTCATCCAGGCACTTGTCCAGCAAGGCGCTCAAGCGCGCCGTCAGTTGGCCCAGGGCCAGGCCGTCGCGGTGTCGCACCCGCCCCAACATGGCCTCCAGTGCCACGGCTTTTTCCAACTCATCGCTGGACGTCCCCGGCACTGCGTCGTAGGACACCACCGGCACCAACTGCCGCTCCCCCTGCCCGGCCAGGCCCAGGTTGGCGAAGGCCGCGAACAGCTGCTCCATGAACACACGCTCGAAATTCTTGCGCTTGAGGCGCAAGTCGCGCATGGCTTCAAAAAAAATGTGGTGATCGAGGTTGTTGCGCGCCTTGTCGGCCATCTCGAACAGGGTGTCGTCGGCGTTATCGAACAACTCCTGCAAGCCCTGCTGCAACTGCTGCGCCGCCTTGTCGCGAACCTGCAGCAACACCACCGGCAAGCGCGCGAGCGGCGATGGCGTGGTGTGTGCCTTGCTAATGGGCACCACCTTTCCGTCATAGTGCATCCTGGCCTCCTGATACGGCGGTGTCTGTTGGGGAATGATGGGGCGGGCGCTGCGCGATTCCAGTCATCACCAAGACGTCAAAGCTATGACGCCAATTGCAAGGCGCGAGATTATCTTGCAAAGAGGGGCAGTTGCGCCAGCGAACTCTGTCATTTGGCAGCAATTGAGCGGTGGGTTCTGGGTTCGGGCGCACACTGCCCCTATAATCGGGGCACTTTGTTTGTGGAGCCTGTTATGCCGAATCTCCGTCTTGCCGACCTCACCGCCGAAATCGAAGCCAACGTGCGCCGCGCGCTGCTCGAAGACATCGGCAGCGGCGACATCACCGCGCAGTTGATCCCGGCCGAGCGGCTGGCCAAGGCCACCATCATTACCCGTGATGCGGCGGTGATTGCCGGCACAGCCTGGGTAGATGCCGTGTTCCGCCAGCTGGACCCACGGGTTGCGGTGCACTGGCAGGTGGCCGACGGTGAGCGTGTCAGCGCCAACCAGGCGCTGTTCCACCTCGAAGGCCCCGCGCGCTCGCTGCTCAGCGGCGAACGCAGCGCACTGAATTTCTTGCAACTGCTGTCAGGCGTGGCGACGCGTGCCCGGTTCCTGGCGGATTTTGTCGCGAGCACCCAGGTCAAGCTGCTGGACACCCGCAAGACTCTGCCTGGCCTGCGCCTGGCGCAGAAATACGCAGTCACCTGTGGCGGCTGCCACAACCACCGCATCGGTTTGTATGACGCGTTCCTGATCAAGGAAAACCATATCGCCGCCTGTGGTGGCATCGCCCAGGCCATTACTGCCGCGCACAAGATCGCCCCGGGCAAACCGGTGGAAATCGAAGTGGAAAGCCTGGAAGAGTTGCGTGAAGCGCTGGCGGCAGGCGCCGACATCATCATGCTCGACGAACTGAGCCTGGACGATATGCGTGAAGCCGTTCGTCTGAATGCCGGCAAGGCCAAGCTGGAGGCCAGTGGCGGGATCAATGAAAGTACGTTGCTGCCTATCGCGCAAACCGGTGTGGACTACATCTCCATCGGCGCGATGACCAAGGACGTGAAGGCGGTGGATCTATCGATGCGCCTCAGTATCTGAGGCCAGGCACCAGCTTGCTGTTGTGGCGAGGGGGCTTGCTGCCTCGCCACAACACGCTCGGCTCAGACCACCAGATTATTCATCTCGCAGTATTCTTCCCATTCGACGCCCAACACTTCGGCCGCCTCCTTGTGCAAGGCCAAGCGTGCATCTTCGAACTCTTCCGGTGTCGAGGTGTACTTGAGGGTCAATTCCCAAGGCTGCAGGCCCTGGCTCTCGGCCTCATCCTCGAATGCCCACTGGATCTGATCACGCCGGTCATCAGCGCTCAAATCCTTGATCTCTTCTTTAAGCTGCGGCGACTCCTCGATGTATTTTTCGAGGGCTTTGGCGTGCCGAACTTCCTGGGTCATTTCAGTCGTGGTCATGTCGTTCTCTTAGATCGAGGAATGGGGATGCATCTGGGTCATCAAGGTCTCGCAGATACAAAAGAGCGGGCGTGAATACCGACTCGTCTGGCCTTCAGAACCATTCTTGGGATCATCTGAAAACAGTGCTGCCTTTTTGCCCGAGACAGGAATCGAACCTGCGACCTTCGCGTTACGAGTGCGCTGCTCTACCAACTGAGCTACACGGGCGGTGGGCTAAAGCTAGCACCGCATCGGGTGTCCGGCAACTCACGGACGTGGCAGCGCGATTACCCCCTGGGCCCAGAAGCGTGGCTGCAGGTGGTTATGGGTCGCATTGATGTAGCGCTGCTGCGCCTGCGTGATGTGCGGTACATCACGTGCAGCAACAAATATCAGCAGACCAACGGCCACGACACTCAGCACCGTCCATATACCCGCGACCATCGGCAGCGCGGCACCGCCCGGCACTCGCGGATGCAGCGCCAGCAGCCAACCCACCACCAGTGCCAGCCACAGTTGCGAGATGGGCATCACGATCACGCCATCGACCATCGACTGCACCAGCGCAGCGACCAAGGCCGCGAACAGGCACAGACGCAACAAATCCACACGCTGGGTCGACAACCCACGTTCACGCAGTACACCGAGCGTGGCCCAACCGCCACGCCAGGCCAGCGCAATGACAACCAGGGTTGATGGCACACCCCACTCGCTGGCCCATTGCAGAATCGCCTGATGGGGATGGGCCGCAATCACGTTGGGAATATCAGCAAACTGCATCGGCCCGAACCCCAGCCAAGGCCGCTCGACGATCATATGCCAGGCCTGCCACCAGATCGGCCCACGCCCAGACAGCGACGTGGTGAGACGATCGCTGGCACCGCTGGACAACTCGATCCCCAAGTAGCCCGCCAGCCCCGTGAACAGCAGCCAGTACAGCAGCAACCCGCCGCCCGCCGCCGCCAGTTGCCAGGCCACCCAGCGCCGCCCTCCTGGCCCCAGCGCCGCCAGCAGCACCCCAGCCGTGCCCAGGCCCAGCCAAGTACCGCGCGTACCGCCGCTGATTGCGATCAACCACCATACGCACAGCAACGCCAACACCGCAGCGCGCACTGGGCGAGAGAGCGTGGGCAACAGCAAGGGAAGCGCCAGCAACGGCAGCGTGAAGGTCTGAAATTGACCGTAGAAACGTTTGTTGGAGAAGCCTGACAGCAGCAGATCCGGGTCCAGCAGGCGCTGGCCACTGGTAAACGCCAGCATGCCGGCATACAGGTACTGGGCCGACTTGACCAGGCACAGCAGCACCACGATCAGGATCAGCACACGATCCAGGCGCTCCCCCCCCTCGCGGCGCACCGCGGCAAACGCCACGGCAATCAGGCCGCAACTGATAAACAGTGACACCTCGGTGAACGCCCAGAGCGGTTGGTGCGCCAGCCCCGAGGAAATCATCCCCAGCGCGATCACCAGCGCCAGGCCTATGGCGGCGGGCCGATCCAGCCACGGCCCGTGGTTGACCGACAACCCATACAGCAGCGCGAGCAGCGCCAGGGCAATCTGGATCGTGCGCTGAAGATCATGACCGCCGAACGGCACACAGATCCCCAGCACCAGCAGGCACACCGCCAGCACCAGGAAAACGTTACCGCGCTGCCGTATGGAAAAGACCATCGTCCACCTCTACGTCCGTGTGGATGGTTGGGTCGTTACGCGCCGTCGGCGCCACAGCCCTTGGCAACGTATTTTGCTTCAGCGCTGGTAACACACTTCCAGCCCTTGGTCGCATCACGGGTCAACGTGATGGTCTTGCCCAGCACCGGCGCCGGGGCGTCGAGGATTTCGCAACTGATGGAACCGGTGCCCGTGGCCACATCCCCCGCCACATCGATCTTGCAGTTGGCGGTCGGGCTGGTGCCACCGATCAGGGGGAGGGTCGGCACGGTGCCTTGATTGAAGACGTCCTCGTAACCGGCCTTCAACGCGGTGATTTCCGCCAGCCCCGCCGTGAACTTGGCCTTGGCCTGGTGCGTGGTGTACATCGGCAGGCCGATGGTGGCCAAAATGCCAATGATTGCCACGACGATCAACAACTCGATCAGGGTAAAGCCTTTCTGACGCATCACATTCACTCTCCAGAATAGAACCTATGACAAGGCGCATCCTGCGCCCCGTAGTGTGCAGCCGCGCCAGTGTACTCACCCTCGAGCGGCCAATCGTATCCAAGACGCACATTCTGACATTTTATCGTGCACCACCCGCGTGCCCGAATCCGTCACCTGACTACGCTATAAATTCTCCACCACCGGCATGCGGAACAGTGACATGGACAACGCGTCAACGATCTACGCTTGGGAAGGCATCAACCGCAAAGGGCACAGGGTGTCCGGGCAAACCGTCGGCCACAACCCTGCGCTGATCAAGGCGCAACTGCGCCAACAAGGCATCTGCCCCGAGCGTGTGCGCCAGCGCTCCCGTGTTTTTCCAGACCTCGCCCCACCGATCAAATCCGCCGACATCGCCCTCTTCACCCGACAGTTGGCGACGCTGCTGAAAGCCGGAATTGCGCTGCTGCAAGCCCTCGACATCCTCGCAGAGGGCTGCGAAAACCGGCGCATGCAGGCGCTGATCAAAAGCTTGAAACAGGAGATCGCCGGCGGCAGCAACCTGGCCACGGCACTGCGTAAACAGCCGCGCCATTTCGATGCGTTGTACTGCAACCTGATTGCCGCGGGCGAGCAGGCAGGCGCCCTGGAAACCCTGTTGGAACGCGTGGCGCTGCACCTGGAGAAAACCCAGCAGCTCAAGGCGCGGATCAAAAAAGCCATGACCTACCCAGCGGCTGTGCTGGTGGTCGCCGGCGTAGTCAGCACGTTGCTGCTGGTGCACGTCGTGCCACAGTTCCAGACCCTGTTCGCCGGCAGCGGCGGCAAATTGCCCGGCCTTACCCAGGTGGTCATTGCCCTGTCGGAATTCCTGCGCAACGCCTGGTGGCTGCTCGCACTCGGCCTGGGCACGGCAGTGGCCGGGCTGCGCCGGGCCTATCGTGTGTCCCCAGGGTTTCGCCACCGGCTGCAAGCCGGTTTGTTGAAAGCGCCCCTGGCAGGCACACTGTTGAAAAAGTCCGCCGTCGCCCGCTACGCTCGCACACTCTCGACTACGTTCAGTGCAGGCGTCCCCCTGGTGCAGGCATTGGACTCGGTCGCCTGCGCCGTCGGCAATGGGCCATTCAGACAAGCCATCGAGCGCCTGCGCGACGATGTATCCACAGGTATTCAGTTGAATCAATCCATGACCACCAGCGGCCTGTTTCCAGCCATGGCGATCCAGATGACCGTTATCGGCGAAGAGTCCGGCACGTTGGACCGCATGCTGGAAAAGGTGGCAAACCACTATGAGGCTGACGTGGACACACTGGTCGACCACCTCACCAGCCTGATGGAACCGCTGATCATGGTCATACTGGGAGGGATTGTCGGTGCGCTGGTGATCGCAATGTACCTGCCAGTCTTCCAGTTGGGGTCGGCATTTTGAGCTTGCTGCTGAGCGAACACCCTTGGGCCTTTATCGGCATGGCGCTGGTGCTGGGCCTGATCGTCGGCAGCTTTCTCAACGTGCTGGTGTGGCGCCTGCCGAAAATGCTCGAACGCGAATGGCGCGCCCAGGCCCAGGAAGTCCTCGGCCTGCCGACCGAGCCACCCGGCCCGACCTACAACCTGATGCACCCCAACTCCTGCTGCCCGCATTGCAGTCAGCCGATTCGTCCCTGGGAAAATATCCCGCTGTTGAGCTTCCTGCTCCTCAGGGGGCGCTGCGCTCATTGCCGTGAGCCGATCAGTGCACGCTACCCCTGCACCGAACTGGCCTGCGCGCTGCTTTCGGCCGTGGTTGCCTGGCACTTCGGTTTTGGCTGGCCAGCGGCAGCGGTGATGCTGCTGACCTGGGGCCTGCTGGCCATGAGCCTGATCGATGCGGACCACCAACTACTGCCGGATGTGCTGGTACTGCCGCTGATGTGGCTGGGGCTGGTCCTCAACAGTTTCGAGTTGCTGGTTACACTGCCCGATGCGCTGTGGGGTGCAGTGATCGGCTATATGAGCCTATGGACAGTGTTCTGGCTGTTCAAACTCGCCACCGGCAAGGACGGTATGGGCCATGGAGACTTCAAGTTACTGGCCCTGCTGGGTGCCTGGGGCGGCTGGCAGATCCTGCCGATGACCCTGCTGATGTCTTCATTGCTGGGGGTGTTTGTCGGGCTGATCCTGATGCGCCTGCGCAAGACCGAAGCGTCGACCCCGATGCCGTTCGGTCCTTATCTGGCAATTGCCGGCTGGATTGCATTGCTCTGGGGTGGTCAAATAACCGACTTCTATTTGCAGTCTGTCGGTTTCAGATGACCACTTCTGTTGCAACACCCTGGATTCTTGGCCTCACTGGCGGCATCGGCAGCGGCAAAAGCGCGGCGGCGCAACACTTTATCGACCTGGGTGTCGACCTGGTGGACGCCGACCACGCCGCCCGCTGGGTCGTCGAGCCTGGCCGGCCGGCACTGGCACGCATTGCCGAGCATTTTGGCGCAAGCGTGCTGCAGCCTGACGGCCAACTGGACCGCGCGGCGTTGCGCAAGCTGATCTTTGAAATCCCCGAAGAGCGCCGCTGGCTGGAAGGCTTGCTGCACCCGTTGATTGGCGAAGAGATTCGCAGCCACCTGGCGCGCGCGCAGTCGCCTTACGCGATCCTGGTGTCGCCGCTGCTGATCGAGTCCGGCCAGCACCGCATGACCCAGCGCATCCTGGTGATCGACGTGCCGCAATCGCTGCAGATTCAGCGTACCCTGCAGCGCGATGGCATCAGCGAGCAGCAGGTGCAGGCGATCCTCAAGGCCCAATCGAGCCGCGAAGAGCGCCTGAGCCATGCCGATGACGTGCTGGTCAACGACAAGGACCTCGCCTGGCTGCACAGCGAGGTCGAGCGACTGCACCACTTTTACCTTACTTTGCGTGGAGGCCGATCATGAGCCAACCCTTGACCGTCGACTGCCCAACCTGCGGCGCACCCGTGGAATGGACAGCGACCAACCTCAACCGGCCGTTCTGCTCGGACCGTTGCAAACTCATCGACCTGGGCGCCTGGGCGGCTGAGGAACACAAGATTCCCGTGGCGCCGGATGCCGAGGACGAGCTGTTTTCCGAAGACCTGACGCCGCGCCACTAAGGCCGCATAAAGGCGTATTCCTGCTGGTCGTCGAGGTTTTCTGCAAGGTATTGCAGTTCGTCGGCCAGGTCTTCGAAACTGCGCACGCCCTTGCTCTGCTGCACCACCGCGCTGAGCATGGCGCGCAGGGTCAAGCCGGGGTCAAAACCGATTTCCTGCGCTGCGTCCTGGCTTCTGCGCAACTCCTGCCGTGCCCACTCATACACACTCATGATTCGTGCTCCTGGAAAATTTCGCAGAGCATGGGCCTGCGCGTGCCGATAGGATTTGATCTGGGTCAACGCCGCGAATCGTCGTCATTCCAGGGCGCCGAGAGGTAGCGGGTACGGTTGAAGGTCTCCAGCCATTCAGGGCAAAACACTACCAGGGCGCTGATGACCATGCCGTTGATAAAGGCTTCGGGAAAGATGATCAGCCATAGGTAACCGACAAAGTCTTCCAGCCATTCCGGCATGGCGAAACGTCCGTCGAACCACAGCAAGCCCAGCCCGAGTAGCAGACAGAGCAAGGCTGACAGGGCGGCGGCGAAAAAACCGGAGCAGAAGATATACACAAAGGGGTTGCGAGGCTGTGCGCGCTCCACCAACAGCGCGCAGCCTTCAGTGACCAGCACCGGCAACACGATCAGCAGCAGGCCGTTGACGCCAAGCGCGGCCAGATCCTGGCGCCCCAGCAGCATCAAGCCGAGCTGGGCGGCAAAGCCACCGACAATGGCCAGCGGCCAATCCAGCAGCAGGGTCACGGCGGTCATGCCGATGAAATGGTAGGACACCCCGGTATCGAAATCCCTGCGTACCAACCAGAGCATGAACAGTGCGAACACCGTGCCGAACAGCAAATGCTGGCGCCGTCGGTCGGCGAACAGCTCGACCCACGGCGAACGCAAAATCGCCCACACCACCACAGGCACAAATAACAGCCAGCCAAGGCCAAGGGTTTGTGGTGCGAGCACTGCAGCACTGATCACGGCGGCCCCCATGCTTGAATAACGGTCGAGTGGGCAGTCTACACCGAGCTTATGCAACGGGACTTCCTGCGGTCATCATTTGAACGCTAAGCTGCAAGCATGGATGACTCAGATTACTTGCGCCTGCTCACGGTAGCGGCCGAACAAGCCAACGCGTTTTTGTCCAATGCCCGCAAATGGGAGCGTGAGCGTTGGGTCTGCCAACGCCTGCTGCAAGGCTTGAATGTGCCCTACCGCGTTGAAGAGTTCCACGCCGCCGGGCAAGAGCCGCCGGACGTGCTGTTTCGCGACGCCAGCTTCGAAGTATTTTTTGTACTGGATGAAGGCCGGCGCCTGAACGACGAATGGCGCGACGAGTTGCTGCGCCGACGCAGCGCGTTCTCCCTCAGCCAACTGGTGCGCCGTGAAGCCAAGCCGCGGCGGATCCCGGCCCATGAATTCCTGTTGCGCCTGGCGCCGACGCTGCGCAAAAAGGCGCACAACTATAAAGAACGCGGCATGGACCTGGGCGAGCTGGATCTCATCGCCTTCACCAGCCTCAAGCGCGAAGTGCTCGACCTCAACAGCCACTTCCCACCGCCGACGGAATACCTGCGCCAGGGCTGGCGCTCGCTGTCGCTGGTGGGGCCAACGTTTGCACGGGTGCTGTTCGCTCACCCCGACGCGCCGGATTTCTTGCGCAACAACCTGGGCCGCAGCATAGTGTTCGACGTGGGCATCAGCCTCTGAGCCCCCGGACTGTAACGTGGCGCCCTTTTGCAACGTCTACCTGACGAGGCCTTTATGACCAGCCGCCTGAACCCCGATGACCAACAGCATGTCGAAGAGTACCTGCAACTCTCCCAGAACCGAGTCGAGCGCAAGCCTTTCCGGCCGTGGCTGCTCCTCGGCGTGGTGCTGGTTGCAGTGATCGGCCTCGGTCTGTTGAGCCGCCTTTTGAGTTACCTGACGCTATGAGCTGCCTGGCGCTCGCGGGGGTAACTGCTCCGATTTCTTTTAGCCTTGCGAGATACCCCCATGACCCATCGTATTATTATCGTCGGCGGCGGCGCCGGCGGCCTGGAGTTGGCTACCCGCCTGGGTAAGACTCTGGGCAAGCGCGGCACCGCCAGCATCACGCTGGTGGACACCAACCTGACCCACATCTGGAAGCCCCTGCTGCACGAAGTGGCCGCCGGCTCGCTGAACTCTTCGGAAGACGAACTCAATTATGTCGCCCAAGCCAAATGGAACCACTTCGAGTTCCAGCTGGGCCGCATGAGCGGGCTTGATCGTGAACAGAAGAAAATCCAGCTGGCCGCCACCCTCGATGAAGAAGGCCGCGAACTGGTGCCCGCGCGCGTACTGGACTATGACAGCCTGGTGATCGCCGTCGGCAGCACCACCAACGACTTCGGCACCGAAGGCGCAGCGCAGCACTGCCTGTTCCTCGACACACGCAAGCAGGCCGAGCGTTTCCACCAGCAATTGCTCAACCACTATCTGCGCGCGCATGCCGGGCAGACTGATGCTGTCGAGCAGATCAGCGTGGCTATCGTCGGTGCCGGCGCCACAGGCGTCGAGCTGGCGGCCGAACTGCATAACGCAGCCCATGAACTGGCGGCCTATGGCCTGGACCGGATCAAACCGGAAAATATGCACATCACCCTGATCGAAGCCGGCCCACGGGTGTTGCCTGCCCTGCCGGAACGCATCGGTGGACCTGTGCATAAAACCCTGGAGAAGCTCGGCGTGACCGTGCTGACAAACTCGGCGGTCAGCGAAGTGACCGCCGACGCGCTGATTACCAGCAGCGGCCAGGTGATTCCTGCCAGCCTGAAAGTCTGGGCCGCCGGGATTCGCGCACCGGGTTTCCTCAAGGACATCGATGGCCTGGAAACCAACCGCATCAACCAGCTGCAAGTGCTGCCGACGCTGCAAACCACCCGTGACGAGAACATCTTCGCCTTTGGCGATTGCGCCGCCTGCCCGCAGCCGGGCACCGACCGCAACGTACCGCCACGAGCCCAGGCGGCTCACCAGCAGGCTTCATTGCTGGCCAAGTCGCTGAAATTGCGCATCGAAGGCAAGGCCCTGCCGAGCTACAAGTACACTGACTACGGCTCGCTGATTTCGCTGTCGCGTTTTTCCGCTGTGGGTAACTTGATGGGCAACCTCACTGGCAGCGTGATGCTGGAGGGCTGGTTGGCGCGGATGTTCTATGTGTCGCTGTACCGCATGCACCAGATGGCGCTGTATGGCTTCTTTCGCACGGCGATGTTGATGCTGGGCAGCAGGATTGGCCGCGGGACTGAACCACGCCTCAAATTGCATTAACAACCGGGGTCTGGAATGTGACCTGATAAATGTGGGAGCGGGCTTGCTCGCGAATGCGGTGGTTCAGTGCCAGATGTACTGACTGACACACCGCTTTCGCGAGCAAGCCCGCTCCCACATTTGCTTTGCGGTGAATTCAGGTTTTTGCAGGCAAAAAAAATCCCCGTATCTTTCGATACGAGGATTTTTAATATGGTCGGGGTAGGGGGATTCGAACTCCCGACATCCTGCTCCCAAAGCAGGCGCGCTACCGGACTGCGCTATACCCCGGTAATAAAAAGGCGACCTTTCAGTCGCCTTCTTCGATCAGCGCTTTTGGCCTCTGATCTTAAGATTCGATTCCAGCGTTAACTGGTTTCAAAAATGGTGGGTCGTGTGGGATTCGAACCTACGACCAATTGGTTAAAAGCCAACTGCTCTACCAACTGAGCTAACGACCCAAAAATGGTCGGGGTAGGGGGATTCGAACTCCCGACATCCTGCTCCCAAAGCAGGCGCGCTACCGGACTGCGCTATACCCCGATTTGAAATTGGCTCCGTGACCAGGACTCGAACCTGGGACCCAATGATTAACAGTCATTTGCTCTACCGACTGAGCTATCACGGAACAACATATTTCAATGTACAACTTCTACTGCGGTGTAGCCTTCTCTTCGACGCTTCCGTATCGCTACGTTGTCGTGTCTGAGGCGCGCTATTCTACAATCTTAAAAACCCCTGTCAACCCTTTAAATTGCTTTTAAGACAATGATTTGCGCTTGTTTCTGATTTCTTCTTGGGGAGAAGAAACCCGTGGGCTGACGTTGCTGCGGGGCGCACTTTACAAGCCTTTTCCTTACAGTTCAACGCCCTATCGAAAAAAAAAGGCCCCGCGATGCGGGGCCTTCTTTTATTACGCCACTGAAGAGGCTTAGTGGAAGACGATTTCGTCGTTTTCCACGGTCGCTTCGACGCTGGTGCCAGGCATGAAACTGCCCGACAGGATCAGCTGCGCCAGCGGGTTCTCGATCCAGCGCTGGATCGCACGTTTCAAAGGCCGTGCGCCATACACCGGGTCGTAACCAACCGCGATCAACTTGTCCAACGCCTCGCTGCTCAGCACCAGGTCCAGCTCGCGCTCGGCGAGGCGGCTGCGCAGACGACCCAGCTGGATCTCGGTGATACCAGCGATCTGATCCCGCGCCAGAGGCTCGAAGATCACCACTTCATCGACCCGGTTGATAAATTCCGGGCGGAAGTGACTGGTCAGCGCATCCATCACCGCAGCACGCTGGCCTTCACGATCTCCGACCAACTCCTGGATCTGCGCAGAGCCTAGGTTGGAGGTCATCACGATCACCGTGTTGCGGAAGTCCACGGTACGTCCGTGGCTGTCCGTCAGCCGGCCATCTTCCAACACCTGCAGCAACACGTTGAACACGTCCGGGTGGGCCTTCTCGACCTCATCCAGCAGGATCACCGAGTAAGGCTTACGCCGCACGGCTTCGGTCAGGTAGCCACCTTCCTCGTAGCCCACATAGCCTGGTGGCGCACCGATCAAACGAGCCACCGAGTGTTTCTCCATGAATTCGGACATATCGATCCGCACCATGGCCTCTTCAGTATCAAAGAGGAACTCGGCCAAGGCCTTGCACAACTCGGTCTTACCCACGCCGGTTGGGCCGAGGAACATGAACGAGCCGCTCGGACGGTTCGGGTCGGACAACCCGGCCCGCGAACGCCGTACCGCGTTGGACACAGCCACCACGGCTTCTTCCTGGCCAATCACACGCTGGTGCAATAGGCTTTCCATCTTCAGCAGCTTGTCGCGCTCGCCTTCGAGCATTTTCGACACTGGAATGCCGGTCCACTTCGAGACGACTTCGGCAATTTCTTCCTCGGTCACCTTGCTGCGCAGCAACTGGTTCTCGCTGTGGCCATGCTGGTCGACCATTTGCAGGCTGCGTTCCAGGTCCGGGATCACCCCGTACTGCAACTCGGCCATGCGGTTCAGGTCGCCTTTACGGCGCGCTGCTTCCAGCTCCTGGCGGGACTGCTCGATTTTCTGCTGGATCTGCGCAGAGCCCTGCACTTCGGCTTTTTCCGAAGTCCAGATTTCTTCCAGATCCGAATACTCGCGTTCCAGACGGACGATTTCTTCCTGGAGTTTTTCCAGGCGTTTTTTCGCCGCGTCGTCCTCTTCTTTCTTCAGGGCCTGGGATTCAACTTTAAGTTGAATCAGACGCCGATCCAGACGGTCGAGCACTTCCGGCTTGGAGTCGATCTCCATGCGAATGCGGCTGGCCGCTTCGTCGATCAAGTCGATGGCCTTGTCGGGCAACTGCCGGTCGGTGATATAGCGATGGCTCAATTTCGCCGCCGCAATGATCGCGCCGTCAGTGATGGCCACTTTGTGGTGGACCTCATAACGCTCTTTCAGGCCACGCAGGATCGCGATGGTGTCTTCTTCGCTCGGCTCTTCCACCAGCACTTTCTGGAAACGACGTTCAAGGGCCGCGTCCTTTTCAATGTACTGGCGATACTCGTTGAGCGTAGTGGCACCGACGCAATGCAACTCACCCCGCGCCAACGCTGGCTTGAGCATGTTGCCCGCATCCATCGAGCCCTCGCCTTTACCGGCGCCGACCATGGTGTGCAGTTCGTCGATAAACAGAATGATCTGCCCTTCCTGCTTCGACAGTTCATTCAGCAGGGATTTGAGGCGCTCTTCGAACTCACCACGGAACTTGGCGCCAGCGATCAACGCCCCCATGTCCAGGGACAGCAGGCGCTTGCCTTTAAGGCCGTCCGGCACTTCACCATTGATGATGCGCTGGGCCAGACCTTCGGCAATCGCGGTTTTACCCACGCCAGGCTCACCGATCAACACCGGGTTGTTCTTGGTGCGACGTTGCAGGACCTGGATGGTGCGACGGATTTCATCATCACGCCCGATCACCGGGTCAAGCTTGCCGTCTTCGGCGCGCTTGGTCAGGTCGACGGTGTATTTGTCCAGGGCCTGGCGCGACTCCTCATGATTGGGGTCGTTCACCGCGTCGCCGCCACGCAGGTTGTTGATGGCGTTTTCCAGGGCTTTCTTGCTCACGCCCTGGCCCAGCAACAACTTGCCTAGTTTGCTGTTTTCGTCCATGGCGGCGAGCAGCACCAGTTCGCTGGAGATGAACTGGTCGCCCTTTTGCTGGGCCAGGCGGTCCGCTTGGTTAAGCAGGCGCGCCAAGTCCTGGGACATATTCACGTCGCCGGTCGGATTTTGGATTTTCGGCAATTGGTCGAGCTCTTTGCTCAACTCCTTGCGCAGGCTGTTGACGTCGAAGCCCACCTGCATCAGCAAGGGCTTGATAGAACCACCTTGCTGCTCCAGGAGCGCCTGCATCAAGTGCGCAGGCTCAATGGCCGGATGGTCGAGGCCCACCGCCAGGGATTGAGAGTCAGATAATGCCAACTGTAATTTGCTGGTTAAACGATCAATACGCATTAGTCACCTTCCTTTTGAGCAGGCCGGAGCTATAAAACATCCTGAATGAAGAAACCTGCCAGATACCCTTATAGATGGGGTGGATTCTGGGAGTTTCAAGCGTCGGACAGTTGACCTAGGTCAGAAGAGTCTAGCGTGCAAGCCAGATAAGGGAGGCAAACCGACCGGTGCGAGGACTGCGGCGGTAAGAAAAGAAGCGCGGATCGGTCACGGTGCAGAAACCGCCACCATAAACAGCAGTTACACCGCGTGCGGCAAGGCGCAGGCGCGCGAGCTTATAGATGTCGGCCATGAACTTGCCGGGGTTGCGACTGGGCACGAAAGCTTCGGCGGTGATCGGCAATTGCTGCACGAAGGCTTCCCGCACTTCCGGGCCGACTTCAAACGCTTGCGGGCCAATGGCCGGGCCGAGCCAGACCAGAACCTCGCCGGGTTCGGCATCCAGGCTTTCAAAAGCGGCTTCCAGCACGCCAGCCGCCAGGCCACGCCAACCGGCATGGGCTGCGGCGACGCGAGTACCGGCACGGTTGCAGAACAACGCGGGCAGGCAATCGGCAGTCATGGACGTGCAGGCGATACCTGGGGTGCTGGTCCAACTGCCATCGGCTTCAGCGGTGCGGTCTGGGTCAGCTTCGACCACGGTCACACCATGAACCTGACGCAGCCAGGCCGGCCGGATACCAAACGCATCGCTCAGACGGCGGCGATTCTCGAGGACGGCCTCCAGGCTGTCCTCGACGTGATCGCCCAGGTTGAGGCTGTCGAACGGCGCCAGACTGACGCCGCCCGCACGGGTGGTGACGCAGGCCTTTACCCGAGCCGGCGCGGGCCAGTCAGGAATCAGCCAGTCACTCATCCGATAAACGCCTCGCGATCCTGCTTGAGCAACGACAACAACCAGACCAGATCGTCTGGTAGAGGCGATTCCCAGCTCATCCGCTTACCGCTCGTCGGATGATCCAGTTCCAGGAAGCGTGCATGCAGCGCCTGGCGCGGGAACGACTTCAGCGACTCAACCATGGTCTGACTCGCCGCCGGCGGAATGCGGAATCGACCGCCGTAGGCCGGATCTCCGACCAACGGGAAGTTGATGTGGGCCATGTGCACACGAATCTGGTGGGTACGACCGGTTTCCAGCTTGACCCGCACGTGGGTGTGGGAACGGAAACGCTCCAGCACACGGTAGTGGCTGACGGCTTGCTTGCCGCCTTCCATCACCGCCATACGCTGGCGCTGCTGGCCGTGACGACCGATCGGCGCGTTGATCTTGCCACCGGCCACCACTACGCCAATCACGATGCACTCGTAGATCCGGCTGACGCTGCGGCTCTGCAGTTGTGTGACCAGCTGCGTCTGCGCCTGAATGGTCTTGGCCACCACCATCAAGCCGGTGGTGTCTTTGTCCAGACGGTGCACGATGCCGCAGCGCGGGACATTGATGATGTCCGGCACGTGGTGCAACAGGGCATTGAGCAAAGTGCCATCAGCGTGCCCGGCTGCCGGGTGAACCACCAGGCCTGCGGGTTTGTTGATGACCAGGATGTCGTCGTCTTCATAGACGATGTCCAGCTCAATGTCCTGGGCGACCCATTCTCCCTGGGCTTCCTGCTCGGCAGTCAGCTCAAGAATCGCACCGCCATGGACTATGTCTCGCGGGCGGATAACCGCTCCATCCACAGTCAGGCGGCCGTCTTTGATCCAGGCGGAAAGGCGCGAGCGCGAGTGCTCAGCGAATAATTGTGCGGCGACTTGATCGAGGCGTTGGCCGCCCAATTCGGACGGCACCTCTGCGCGAAGTTCAATTTTATCGGACATGCTCAGACTAGGCGTGGCACAGCCTTTGGTTTCGGCTGCGCGCTTGTGGTTAAATACGGCGTCTTTTGCCCCGAGGCTTTCAACGGGGCGCTCATCATAACAGGACGGCCCCGCCCAAGACAGCGGCCGTCATAGGGACGCAAGCCGCCATGCAAGTGAAACACCTGCTGCTGATCGCCATCCTCGCCATGACTGCTGCTTGCTCGTCAACAAAGGAAGTCGTCGACGAAAACCTGAGCGAAGTCGAGTTGTACCAACTGGCTCAGAAAGACTTGGACAATAATAGCTACACCAGCGCCACAGCGAAGCTGAAGGCACTGGAGTCGCGCTATCCGTTCGGGCGCTACGCCGACCAGGCCCAGCTTGAGTTGATCTACGCCAACTACAAGAACGCCGAGCCGGAAGCCGCCAAGTCCGCCGCCGAGCGTTTTATCCGCCTGCACCCACAGCACCCGAACGTTGACTACGCCTACTACCTCAAGGGCCTGACCTCGTTTGACCAGGACGTCGGCCTGCTGGCGCGCTTCCTGCCGCTGGACATGACCAAGCGTGACCCAGGCGCTGCCCGCGACTCCTACAACGAGTTCGCCCAGCTGACCAGCCGCTACCCGAACAGCCGCTACGCGCCGGACGCCAAGCAGCGCATGATCTACCTGCGCAACCTGCTGGCGTCCTACGAGATCCACGTAGCCCACTACTACCTGACCCGTCAGGCCTATGTCGCTGCCGCCAACCGTGGCCGCTATGTCGTGGAGAACTTCCAGGAAACCCCGTCCGTCGGTGACGGCCTGGCCGTGATGACCGAGGCTTACCAGCGCCTGCACCTGGACGCCCTGGCCACCACCAGCCTGGAAACCCTGAAGCTCAACTACCCGGATCACCCAAGCCTGAAGGACGGCCAGTTCGTACCCCAGGTCGCCGAAGCGGACAACCGCTCGTGGCTGAGCAAATACACCCTGGGCCTGATCGAGTCCCGTCCACCACTGCCACCGGGCGAAACCCGCGCCAACCAGGACGTGATGAAGCAGTTCCAGGATGCCAAGGAAGCGATTCCTTCGGAGCTCAAGCCCCACGACGAGAACGGCGACGTGATCGAAGAAGAAGCCCCGCAAGCCCTGGGCAACAATCAGGACCGCTCGTGGTTCAGCTACATGACCTTCGGTGTGTTCGACTGATCTGTTGACGCAACGCAAAAAGGGAGCCCTTGGGGGCTCCCTTTTTTGTGGGCAAGCATTATTGCGCTGTGCGCCTGCCATGTCCTTGGCTAAACTGGCGCATTCCTTGTCGAGAAACTGCCCATCATGGTTCGTCTACTGTTCTGGATTGCCGTCATTGCCGCCGCAGTGTGGTTCTGGCGTAAATTCAAAAGCCCGGCTGCCAAACAGCAGCGCTCCGCCGAGCCCGACGCGGCATTGATGGTGCGCTGCGCCCACTGCGGCGTGCACCTGCCGCAGGATCGCGCATTGAATTCACGCCAGGAGTGGTACTGCACCCAGGCGCATCTGGAGCAAGGGCCGAAGTCTATCCAGCGTTGATCCGACCGTCGGGAGCATACGGCGCCGGGTCGATGATCGGCGCACGTCCCAGCAGCAGATCCACAAACAACTGGCAGGACGCCGGAGCGAGCACCAGGCCGTTGCGATAATGCCCGCAGTTGAGCCACAAACCGTTGAAACCCGGCACCTGGCCAATATATGGAATGCCTTCCGGCGACCCCGGACGCAAGCCGGCCCAATGCCCCACCACCTCGGCGTCGGCCAACGCGGGGATCAACTCCACCGCTGAAGCCTTGAGGCTTTCCAGTGCCGCTTCGGTCGGCGTCTTGTCGAAGCCTTCATGCTCCAATGTGCTGCCAATCAAGATATGTCCATCACGCCGAGGGATCGCATAACGCCCCTTGGCCAGGACCATGCACGACAAAAAGTCCGACGCGCATTTGTACAGAATCATCTGCCCCTTGACCGGCTCTACCGGCAGCGACAGCCCCAGGGTGCCGAGCAACTTACCGCTCCACGCCCCCGCTGCCAGCACCACCTGATCACCCAGAATCGGACCACCCGGTGTATTCACGCCGATCACGCACTCACCCTCCCGAATAAACCCGCTCACTTCGCACTGCTCATGGAGCGTCACGCCCGGCAGCGCCAACAGCGCCGCCTTGAGCGACTTGACCAGCCGTGGATTGCGCACGTTGGCCACGTTGGCCATGAACACCGCCTGGGAATATCCCCTGCCCAGCACCGGCACCGCGTCATGGGCGGCGCAGACATCCACCTTGCTCAAAGGACGACCTTCGCGTGCAGCCCAGGCAAGTGCCTCGGCCTCATCATCCAGGTCGAGCCAGTACAAGCCGGTGGTATGCACCTCCGGGTCAACACCAGTCGCAGCAAACAGGCGCTGCGCCAACTGTGGATAAAAATCCTGCGACCAATGGGCCAGCGCGGTGACCGCCGGGCTGTAGCGCCACGGGTACAACGGCGAAACAATACCGCCGCCGGCCCAGGACGACTCCTGCCCCACGCCTGCACGCTCCAGCAGCACCACCGCCTGCCCCTGAGAGGCCAGGTTGAACGCCGTCAACAAGCCGATTACGCCACCACCGACAACCACCACCTGCTGTTGCTTAGCCATCATTTGATCCAGCCGATAAATAGGGACAAGCGCACCCGGCGCCCAATCTTCCAGCACTCTCATCACTGACCCCAGCACAACTTGCGCGACATGTCCGGCGCTGCGCCAGGGTTGGCCCGGGCGCCGGTGCTGGTCAGGCTGAAGTCGCCGCAAGGGTCGCCGGCCATCACCGAATCGACGGCTGGCGTAGCCACCAGGCGGAAATCCTGAGGGTTCAATGCAGCGGTGATTCTATAGCGATCATTGCCCGCACTGACGCCGCTGGCGTCAATAAAAGTACCGTTGCTCGTATAAAACCGTTCCAGATACTGGGCCTGCTCGTTCAGCAGGGCGACGATTTCTGCGCGATAAACCTTTTTTATATGGCCGGTGTAGCTGGGGTAAACGATCCCGGCCAGCAACCCGATGATCGCCACGGCGATCAGTAATTCGATCAGGGTAAAACCCTGGCTATCCCTGCCCATCACACCACTCCTTATTGAACCTGCCGCCACGCTACCCGCCGAAACCGTGGGCCGCCCTCCTCCATCAGCCGCGCATACACGCTCTCCAGCACCGTGCGTGATTGGCCGCTGAGCCCGACAGCCGTCACCCGATACACATTGGCCACAGCCTGTGGCGGTAAATGCGCCAGCCCCACCGCTTCCCCAAGGGACTGAATGCCGTAGAAACCACCCTTGAGCGCGATCCAGTCAACGCCAGAAACCGGGTTCGCCCCGGCGCCAATCAATAGAAGCGCTTCACCTGGGGGCGCACAGGTGGCAACCGACTGGCACACCGGCAAGGCGGCAAACGCCCGTTGCACGTTGGACTCCCCCAACCTCAGGCCACTCTCGGCACTTTGCAGCGACTGATTGCGATGCCAGAGGCTGGCTGCCATCTTTTGCTGGGACACCGCGCCTTGCATCGAAGACAGGCCGATCAGCGACAACAGCAGCAGAAACACCAGGCTGATCAGCAGGACCATCCCCGCCTGCCGCACACCAATACGTTGAGTCATTTCCATGCTCGCGCCCTACCCCAGACGGTTTCGTAGCGCGGCGACGACGCTGTAGGTTTGGTCCTTTACCCGCCCGGAAGGGTCTTGCAGCGTCATCCGGATGCGCACACTGCGGATCAACGACTCGTCGCCGGGGCTGGTGTCGTAACGCACCACACCGAGCGAATCCGGCTTGGCGGCCAAACCAAAACTGATCTCGAAATTGCGCACGTTATCCACCAGCACGGCCTTGGCCGGTGCGGCGGGCGTACTGACCTTCAACTGGCCCGCCTCGAATGTGTAGGTGAGTTGGCGTATCGCAAAACGAATCTGCCCGGGAGCAGGCGCCGGTCCGTGCGCAGCGTAAGCCTGGGCGCTTGCGGTGCAGTCGGAAAGCACCGTCCAGTCCGGCGTGCCACCAGCGACGTCAGCCGTCACCAACATCAGCGCCGTTGACCCGCTACCGGCACTCCAGCCCACTGGCCGATCAAAGGCCGGCGGGGCGTTGTCGATAAACGCCGTGGCCAGGCAGCCAAACATACCGGCCTGGCGAATGTCCTGAACCATCTTGCCCAGGACAAACCGCGCATCGTCCTGCAACAGCATGGCTGCCTGCTGGCTGGCGTGTGTCATGCGAGCGCTGACCGCGACCTGGCTGACCCCGAGCACCAGCACCAGACCAACGGCCAGTGCCAGCAGCAGTTCCACCAGGCTAAAACCTCGCACATGACGCTTCATTGCGCCCCCGCCATACGGCTGGTCAGCGTGAATGTTTCACGGGCGCCCGGGGTATGGGTGCCCCGACTGTCGTCCCAAGTGATGCTGACGGTGACTTGATCATCGCTGACCACCACCGAGCCTTTGGCGCTCTCTCCGGCAAAGCCGCGGATATTGGCTTCGAAATCATGCAGGTCCAGGTCACGCACGCTGGAGGAAGGACTGCTGAGCGGGGCGCGCTCGGCGCGTCCCCAAGTGTAGTCAGCGGTGGAATTGGCGCGGATCCGGTCAAGCATGTCGTACGCGATAAAACTCGCCTGGCTGGCCATCCTCGAGCTGTCGGTGTACTTGAGCGCATTGAGCTGGATAAGCGCCGCACCCAGCAGACCGATCGTGAGGATCGACAGCGCAACCAGCACTTCGATCAGTGTCGTGCCGGTTTGGCATCGACGTGAAGCATGGGAAAAAACATTGTTGGGGCAGGCGGGCATCACCATCGTCATCCGTGTCGAGGGCCAAAAAAAGCAGGCAAATCCTGCTGTGCGAACCCAGATTAGCGGCGGTTTTTACCGCGTGCCGCTGCCGGAACAAAGGGAAATACTTTGGACAAAAAGGCCATCATCCAGCGCCACGGACTGGGCGCTATACCTATCACTGCACCCAAATCCATGGAGGGATGACCGATGAAACAGCGAGGTTTCACCTTGATTGAATTGCTGCTCGCGCTGATCGTGAGCGGCATCCTGGCGCACCTGGCAGTCCCCGGCTTCAAGCATCTTCTGCAATCGCAACAACGACACAGCGCAGCACAGTCGCTAGTAGGAGGGCTGCGCTTTGCCCGCACCGAGGCCATTGCACACAACCGGGCGGTGGTGATTCACGCGCGGGGCGATGATTGGAGCCGGGGCTGGCGGGTGATATTGGATCTGAGCGGGCGCGGCCACCTGGACGAGGACAACCCGGTGCTGCTGGAGCACCAGGACAGCGGACAGGTGCCGATGGTCGGCAATGGGCCAGTGAAGAACCAAGTCCGCTTCAGCGGGCTGGGCGAACCGGTCTTTTCAGGCGGAGGGTTTCGGGCAGGGACGGTACACGTATGTACCACGGACCAGGCGGAGAGCCTTTACCAAGTGGTGCTGGCGCCCAGCGGGCGCATCAGCCTGCGCAGCGACAGGGCCGAGCAGGCGCTGTGCCGGAGCTACTCCGGCAGCCTGGCGCTCAGAGCAGCGAGCGAACCCGCAGCTCCTTGGGCATGGAGAAAGTGATGTTTTCTTCACGACCAGCCAACTCATCGGCGCCAGTGGCACCCCATGCGTGCAGTTGCTGGATCACACCACGCACCAATACTTCCGGGGCCGAGGCACCGGCGGTGATGCCGATACGCTCGACACCATCGAACCAGCTGCGCTGCATGTCTTCTGCGCCGTCGATCAGGTACGCCGGCGTGGCCATGCGTTCGGCCAACTCTCGCAGGCGGTTGGAGTTGGAGCTGTTGGGGCTGCCGACCACCAGGACCACATCGCACTCGTCGGCCAGTTGCTTGACCGCGTCCTGGCGGTTTTGCGTGGCGTAGCAGATGTCATCTTTACGCGGGCCACCGATGGCCGGGAAGCGGCTGCGCAGGGCGTCGATCACCCGGCTGGTGTCGTCCATGGACAAGGTCGTCTGGGTCACGAATGCCAGGCGCTCGGGGTTGCGCACCTGCAGGTTGGCGACGTCTTTTTCGTCCTCCACCAGGTAGATGGTGCCGCCATTGCTGGCATCGTACTGGCCCATGGTGCCTTCGACTTCCGGGTGCCCGGCGTGGCCGATCAGGATGCACTCACGGCCGTCACGGCTATAGCGCGCCACTTCGATATGCACCTTGGTCACCAGCGGGCAGGTGGCATCGAAGACTTTCAGGCCACGGCCTGCCGCTTCGGTACGCACTGCCTGGGAAACACCGTGGGCGCTGAAGATGACGATCACGTCGTCCGGCACCTGATCCAGCTCTTCGACAAAGATGGCGCCGCGTGCGCGCAGGTCTTCGACCACGAACTTGTTGTGGACAACTTCATGGCGCACGTAAATCGGCGGCCCGAAGACTTCCAGGGCGCGGTTGACGATTTCGATCGCACGGTCCACGCCGGCGCAGAAGCCACGGGGGTTGGCGAGTTTGATTTGCATGCTGTGCCTCGTGTCTTGCAGCCACTTGGGTTCAAGCTAGACGCCAACCCACCTGACAGTAGAGATCAAAGGTGGGAGCGGGCTTGCTCACGAATGCGGCGGGTCAGTAAATAAATCTGTTGACTGACACTCAGCATTCGCGAGCAAGCCCGCTCCCACATTTTTAACCGTGTCGTTGATCAGAGCGCTTTAACGTCGATGATTTCAACGTCAAAGGTCAAGGTTTTACCGGCCAACGGGTGGTTGAAGTCGATGGTCACTTGCGTGTCATCAAAGGTTTTCACCACGCCAGGCAATTCGGTGTTCGCCGCGTCATTGAAGATCACCAGCAAGCCTTCCGAAAGGTCCATGCCTTCGAACTGCGAACGCGGGATGATCTGTACGTTTTGCGGGTTGGGCTGGCCAAAGGCGTTTTCCGGCAGGATCTGCAGGTTGCGCTTGTCGCCAGCCTTGAAGCCGAACAGAGCCGCTTCGAAACCCGGCAGCAGGTTGCCATCGCCGACCTTGAAGGTGGCCGGGGCTTTGTCGAACGTGCTGTCGACCGTGTCGCCATTCTCCAGGCGCAGTGCGAAATGCAAGGTGACTTCCGTGTTCTGGCCGATGCGTTGCTCAGCCAATACCTGATCAGTCATTGACGGTCTCTCCGGTTTTCTTACTTTTGAACATGTCCAACGCCAGCATGATTGCACCGACGGTGATGGCGCTGTCGGCAAAGTTGAACGCAGGGAAATACCAGCGGTTCTGCCAATGCACCAGAATGAAGTCGATCACATGGCCCAGGGCAATGCGGTCGTAAAGATTGCCCAGCGCGCCACCCAGCACCAGGGCCAGGGCGACAGCCAGCCAGGTGTCATCGCGGCCCAGGCGCTTGAGCCACACCACCAGCACCGCACTGACCACCACAGCGATCAGGGCGAACAGCCAGCGCTGCCAGCCGCCACCATCAGCCAGGAAGCTGAAAGCAGCACCGGTGTTGTAGGCCAGGGTCCAGCTGAAGTAATCCGGGATCACCACGATCTGCTGGAACATCTCCAGGGAGCCTTCGAAGTGAGCCTTGCTGACCTGGTCGATGACCAGGACCAGCACGCTCAGTACGAGCCAACCCAGACGTCCGAAACGACTGGCGTTAGGCATAGTGGCGAACCTCGCCAGCGCCCGAGATGTTGTCGACGCAACGACCACAGATCTCCGGGTGCTCAGGGTTCACGCCGACGTCTTCACGGCAGTGCCAGCAACGGGCGCACTTGGCGAAGGCCGACTTGACCACTTTGAGCTTCAGGCCTGGAACTTCGGTAGCGACCGCATCCGCTGGAGCCTGGGCGAAGGGTGCCAGGCTCGCAGTGGAGGTGATCAGCACGAAACGCAGTTCGTTGCTCAGCTTGGCCAGGTCGGCGCTCAAGCCTTCCTCGGCGAACAGGGTGACTTCGGCTTGCAGGTTGCCACCGACGGCCTTGGCCGCACGCTGCACTTCCAGCTCCTTGTTCACCGCAACCTTGACGGCCATCACGCCTTCCCAGTACTCGCGGCCCAGTTCGAAGTCGGCCGGCAGTTCGGTCAGGCCTTCATACCAGGTGTTGAGCATCACGGACTCGTTACGCTCGCCCGGCAGGTATTCCCACAGCTCGTCGGCGGTGAAGGCCAGGATCGGCGCGATCCAGCGCACCAGTGCTTCGCTGATGTGGTACAGCGCGGTCTGCGCCGAGCGGCGCGCCTTGCTGTTGGCGCCGGTGGTGTACTGGCGGTCCTTGATGATGTCGAGGTAGAAACCACCCAGCTCCTGCACGCAGAAGTTGTGGATCTTCGAGTACACGTTCCAGAAGCGGTATTCACCGTAGCTTTCCTGCAACTCGCGCTGCAGCAATAGGGTACGGTCCACGGCCCAACGGTCCAGGGCGAGCATGTCCTCGGCCGGCAGGATGTCGGTGGCCGGGTTGAAGCCGGTCAGGTTCGACAGCAGGAAGCGTGCGGTATTACGGATGCGACGGTAGGCATCGGCGCTACGGGCCAGGATCTGGTCCGACACGGCGATTTCGCCCGAATAGTCGGTCGACGCTACCCAAAGACGCATGATGTCGGCGCCCAGGGTGTCATTGATCTTTTTCGGCTCGATCACGTTTTTCAGCGACTTGGACATCTTGCGACCCGTCTCGTCGACGGTGAAGCCGTGGGTCAGCAGTTCGCGGTACGGGGCGTGGTCGTCGATGGCGCAACCGGTCAGCAGGGACGAGTGGAACCAGCCGCGGTGCTGGTCCGAGCCTTCCAGGTACAGGTCGGCGCGCGGGCCGGTCTCGTGACCCATAGGGTGCGAGCCGCGCAGGACGTGCCAGTGAGTGGTACCCGAGTCGAACCACACGTCGAGGGTGTCACTGATCTTGTCGTACTGCGGCGCTTCGTCGCCCAACAGTTCGGCCGCGTCCATCTTGAACCAGGCTTCGATGCCTTCCTGTTCAACACGCTGGGCAACGATTTCCATCAGTTCGACGGTGCGTGGGTGCAGTTCGCCACTTTCCTTGTTCAGGAAGAACGGGATCGGCACGCCCCAGTTACGCTGGCGGGAGATGCACCAGTCCGGGCGGTTGGCGATCATCGAGTGCAGGCGCGCCTGGCCCCAGGCCGGGACAAACTTGGTGTCTTCGATGGCTTTGATTGCGCGGTTGCGCAGGGTGTCACCGCTGGCCGGCTCTTTGTCCATGCCGATGAACCACTGCGCGGTGGCGCGGTAGATCAGCGGGGTCTTGTGGCGCCAGCAGTGCATGTAGCTGTGCTGGATGGTCGCGGTTTGCATCAGCGCACCGACTTCACGCAGCTTCTCGATGATCGGCTGGTCGGCCTTGAAGATGAACTGGCCGCCGAAAAACTCCAGCGAAGTCGCGTAGACGCCGTTGCTTTGCACTGGGTTGATGATGTCATCGTTGACCAGGCCGTACTTCTTGCAGATCACAAAGTCGTCTACGCCGTAGGCTGGCGAGCAGTGAACCACGCCCGTGCCCGAACCCAGCTCAACGTAGTCGGCCAGGTAAACCGGCGACAGACGGTCGTAGAACGGGTGACGGAAATTGATCAGTTCCAGTGCTGTGCCGGTGGTGGTCGCGATGACCGAGCCCTGCAGCTCGTAACGGGCCAGGCAGGCCTCAACCATTTCCTCGGCCAGTACCAGCAGGCGATCACCGACGTCCACCAGGGCGTAGGTGAATTCCGGGTGCACGTTCAACGCCTGGTTGGCAGGGATAGTCCACGGGGTGGTGGTCCAGATCACGATGGCGGCGGGTTTGGCCAGCGATGCCAGGCCAAAGGCCTCGGCCAGCTTGGCGTCGTCGGCAATCGGGAAGGCCACGTCGATGGTCGAGGACTTCTTGTCTTCGTACTCGACTTCCGCTTCGGCCAGGGCCGAACCGCAGTCGAAGCACCAGTTCACGGGCTTGAGGCCCTTGAACACGAAACCGCCCTTGACGATTTCGGCCAAGGCGCGGATTTCACCGGCCTCGTTCTTGAAGTTCATGGTCTTGTAAGGGTTGTCCCACTCGCCCAGCACGCCCAGGCGGATGAATTCGGACTTCTGCCCTTCGATCTGCTCGGTGGCGTAGGCACGGCACAGTTCGCGGGTTTTATCCGCGCCCAGGTTCTTGCCGTGGGTCACTTCGACCTTGTGTTCGATCGGCAGGCCGTGGCAGTCCCAACCCGGCACGTACGGCGCGTCGAAGCCCGACAGGGTTTTCGAGCGCAGGATCATGTCCTTGAGAATCTTGTTCAGCGCATGACCGATGTGAATCGTGCCGTTGGCATAAGGAGGGCCGTCGTGCAGGACGAATTTCGGACGATCCTTGCCAATCTCGCGCAACTTTCCGTACAGGCCAATACTGTCCCAGCGCTGCAGGATCTGCGGTTCGCGCTGTGGCAGGCCGGCCTTCATTGGGAAGGCGGTGTCCGGAAGGTTTAGCGTGGCTTTATAGTCGGTCATTTAAGGCTCTTCGGTTAGCGATGGGCGCTAGGTGCGGCTAGTGCACGGGCGGCGGCGACATCCGCATTGATCGCCGTTTTCAACGCCTCAAGGGAGGCGAAACGCTGCTCTTCACGCAGCTTCTGGTGGAAAACCACCGTCAAACGCCGGTCATACAGATCACCGGCAAAATCCAAGAGATGAACTTCCAGGTGGGCCTTGCCATCACCTGCAACCGTGGGCCTGACGCCTATGTTGGCGACTCCCGGCCACGGTTGGCCGTCGATGTCGACACTGACCAGGTAAACCCCGGTGAGCGGCACACGACGGCGCTTGAGTTGCACGTTGGCAGTTGGCGTGCCCAGTTGGCGCGCCAGCTTCTGGCCGTGCAGTACCCGCCCGGCAATGCGGAACGGGCGACCGAGCAGACGCTCGGCCAAGGCGAAGTCGGCAGCGGCCAAGGCGTTACGCACCTGGGTGCTGCTCACGCGCAGGCCATCGAGTTCGACGGTTTGCGCGGCTTCGACGGTAAACCCTTGGTTGACACCAGCGTGTTGCAGGAAATCGAAATCCCCGACGCGGTCGCAACCAAAACGGAAGTCGTCGCCGACCTCCAGGTGCTGTACGCCCAGGCCATCGACCAGGATACGGTCGACGAACTCGGCGGCGCTGAGGCTCTGCAAACGCTGGTTGAAGGCCAGGCAGAGGACGCGGTCCACGCCTTCTTCGGCCAGCAGTTGCAGTTTGTCGCGCAGGCGCGCCAGACGCGCCGGAGCGGTCTCGGGAGTAAAGTATTCCCGCGGCTGTGGCTCAAAAATCACCACGCAGCTGGGCACGCCCAACTCGACCGCACGCTCGCGCAGCCTGGCCAGGATAGCCTGGTGGCCACGGTGAACACCGTCAAAGTTGCCAATAGTGGCGACGCAGCCCCGATGCCGGGGGCGCAGGTTGTGGAGACCTCGAACCAGCTGCATAACGCGCTTCTTGCTCATAAAGTGGTCGATTATAACCACACCCGGCCCCGGACGACAGGCAACAGAACAGGCCAAATGGATCGAATCGATAAAACAATGGTTTTATCGCCGCAAACGCTCTAACTGATCGACTTGCGATTGAAATCCCGTAGGCGGAAGCCTTGCAACAGCAACATCCCGAAGTACACCACCACCCCCGCGACCACCAACACACCCAGGCGCATGAAGCGCTCCAGCATGTGGCCCTGGTCCCAGGCGGGCATGAAGTGCATCAGGCCCAGCAATACCGCCGACATCGCCGCGACCGCCACCAGCAGTTTTAGGGCAAACATGCCCCAGCCCGGCTGCGGCTGGAACATCTGCTGCTTGCGCAGTTGATAAAACAGGAGGCCTGCGTTGATGCATGCCCCCGCACTGATGGCCAGGGCCAGGCCGGCGTGGGCCAACGGGCCGATAAACACCAGGTTGAGCAGTTGCGTGACGATCAGCGTGAAGATCGCGATCTTCACCGGCGTGCGAATGTTCTGCTGGGCATAGAAGCCCGGCGCCAGCACCTTGATCACGATGATGCCAAGCAGGCCGACGGAGTAGGCGATCAACGCATGCTGGGTCATCAGGGCGTCATGGGCATCGAACTGCCCGTACTGGAACAGCGACACCGTCAGCGGCTCGGCCAGGATGCCCAGCGCCAGGGAGCATGGCAGCACCAGCACAAAGCACAGGCGCAGCCCCCAATCGAGGATACGTGAATATTCCTGACGATCCTTGCTGGCATAGGTGCGCGCCAGCGTCGGCAGCAAGATAGTGCCCAAGGCCACGCCGAGCACGCCGGACGGCAATTCCATCAGACGGTCGGCGTAGTACATCCACGACACCGAACCCGAGACCAGCAGCGAAGCAAATGCGGTGTTGATGATCAGGGAAATCTGGCTGACCGATACGCCGAGGATCGCCGGCAACATATTGCGCATCACACGCCAGACGCCGGTGTCCTTGAGGTTCAGACGCGGCAGTACGAGCATGCCGATCTTTTTCAGGTGCGGCAGTTGGTAGAGCAATTGCGCCAGGCCGCCGGCCAGCACGGCCCAGCTCAGGGCCATGACCGGCGGATCGAAGTACGGCGTCAGGAACAGCGCGAAGATGATCATGCTGACGTTCAGCAGGGTCGGCACGAATGCCGGCACCGAGAAGCGGTTCCAGGTGTTGAGGATTGCCCCGGCCAGCGATGACAGGGAAATCAGCAATATATAAGGAAAGGTCACCCGCAACAGGTCGGTGGTCAGCGTGAATTTTTCCGGGGTGTTGGCAAAACCGGGGGCCGTGGCCCAGATCACCCAGGGCGCGGCGAGCATGCCAAGGATGGTCACCAGCATCAGCACCAGGGTCAGCAGACCCGAGACGTAGGCAATGAAGGTGCGGGTCGCCTCCTCGCCTTGCTGGGTCTTGTATTCGGCCAGGATCGGCACGAACGCCTGGGAAAATGCGCCTTCGGCGAAGATCCGCCGCAGCAGGTTGGGCAGCTTGAAGGCAATAAAGAAGGCATCCGTGGCCATGCTTGCGCCAAAAATGCGGGCCAGCAGAGTGTCACGCACAAAGCCCAGAACCCGGGAAATCATGGTGATGGAGCTGACGGCAGCCAACGATTTGAGGAGGTTCATTGAAAGAGTTTGCGCCTATTAGATAAACAGCAGGCGAACAACGCGCCTACTTATGCGATACTGCGCGCCTGCAAAACAGCACAGAGCCAAAGCTCGCGAGTTTACAGGTCAAGCGCCGGAAATAAATCACCCGCCTCTTCAGATCGACCACTCAGCAGTTCGCATCAACCGCCCTTGACAACCAATCAACTCATCGGCATGATTCGCGGCCTATTTTGTTTGCTATTTCCTAAAAAGTCTTTCGAGGAGCTCGACGGTGGCCAACACACCTTCCGCCAAAAAACGTGCAAAACAGGCTGAGAAGCGTCGCAGCCACAACGCCAGCCTGCGTTCCATGGTTCGTACCTACATCAAGAATGTAGTTAAAGCCATCGACACCAAAGACGCTGAAAAAGCTCAAGCAGCTTACGTTCTGGCTGTGCCAGTTATCGACCGTATGGCCGATAAAGGCATCATCCACAAGAACAAGGCCGCTCGTCATAAGAGCCGTCTGAATGGCCACATCAAGGCTCTGAACGTCGCTGCAGCAGCCTAAGTGGTAACAACTGCCGCGTAACCCAGGTTACGCAACAGTTAAGAAATGCCCCGTACCGAAAGGTCCGGGGCATTTTTGTGTGTCCCTGAAAATACTTGTAGTGAGCGGGCTTGCCCGCGCTGGGTGGCGAAGCCGCCCCAAACGGTCCGCCGCGGTGTTTCAGAGAGACCGAGGTGATTGGATTTGGGGCGGCTTCGCCACCCAGCGCGGGGCAAGCCCGCTCACTACAAAAGCCCGGCCGCCACAAAATACGGGCACAAAAAAAAACGCCCCGAACAGGTCGGGGCGTTTTGCTAGCAACTGATCAATACATCGATCAGTGCTGGTGACCGCCTTCACCGTGGACGTGGCCGTGAGCCACTTCTTCCTGGGAAGCGTCGCGGATGGCAACGATCTTCACTTGGAAGTTCAGGCGCTGGCCAGCCAGCGGGTGGTTGCCGTCAACGGTAACGTCGTCGCCGTCCAGATCACGGATGGTCACGATCTGCATTTGGCCGTCCGGCGCGGAAGCGTGGAACTGCATGCCCACTTCCAGCTCGTCAACGCCTTCGAACATGCTGCGGCTCAGGGTGCTGACCAGTTCGGCCGAGTACTCGCCATAAGCATCTTCAGGTTCTACGGCAACGGTCAGTTCGTCACCGACGCTCTTGCCTTCCAGAGCCTTTTCCAGGCCTGGGATGATGTTACCTGCGCCTTGCAGGTAGACCAGCGGCGCGCCGCCGGCGGAGCTGTCGATGACCTCACCAGCGTCGTTGGTCAGGGTATAGTCGATGGAGACAGCCTTGTTAGCGGCGATCGTCATGGGGCGAGACCTTTTGCATAAGAATGAAGAACGGACAAGTCTAAACAAGGATTTGCCCGAAAGCGAACACAACCCGGACAGACGGGGTCGCACACGCGACTCGACGGTCATCGGTTTTCATCTGGACGACGACCAACACTGGGTCGCCGAGCTCTCCTGCGGCCACACCCAGCACCTGCGCCACCAGCCGCCCTGGCAAACCCGCGCCTGGGTCCTGGACCCCGCGCAACGCCTGGAAAAAATAGGCCAGCCCTTTGCCTGCGGCTGGTGTGCGCAAGCACGCGAATAACGATAACCTTGGCACCTGATTCGCGGTAGACGCTCAGCCATAGAGCGCCACCCAAGCCATGCACCTCCAGAGAATCCGCATGCAGACTTTTTTTATCGCGCCCACCGATTTTGGTGTGGGTCTGACCTCCATCAGCCTTGGGCTGGTGCGTACCCTTGAGCGGGCCGGGCTGAAAGTCGGGTTCTTCAAGCCGATTGCCCAGCCGCACCCCGGCGACACCGGCCCCGAGCGCTCCACCGAACTGGTGGCACGCACCCACGGCCTCAAACCGCCACAACCCTTGGGCCTGGCCCATGTCGAGCGCATGCTCGGCGACGGCCAACTCGACGAGTTGCTCGAAGAAATCATCACCCTCTACCAGCAGGCCGCAGTCGGCAAGGACGTACTGATCGTCGAAGGCATGGTGCCGACCCG
This sequence comes from Pseudomonas sp. AF03-9, assembly GCF_020515815.1. NCBI lineage: Bacteria > Pseudomonadati > Pseudomonadota > Gammaproteobacteria > Pseudomonadales > Pseudomonadaceae > Pseudomonas > Pseudomonas sp. AF03-9. The sequence continues at coordinate 160,771 of NZ_JAHPJF010000014.1, forward strand.
CAGCGCCAGCTATGCGGCGCGGGTCAACCTGCACCTGGCCAAGAGCCTGGATGCCGAAGTGATCCTGGTCTCGGCCCCGGAAAACGAAGTGCTCACCGAACTTTCCGGCCGCGTGGAATTGCAGGCCCAACTGTTCGGCGGCCCGAAAGACCCGAAAGTACTCGGCGTGATCCTCAACAAGGTGCGCACCGACGAAAGCATGGAAGCCTTCTCCGCCCGCCTGAAAGAACACTCACCGTTACTGCGCAGCGGCGACTTCCGCCTGCTCGGCTGCATTCCCTACCAACCGGAACTCAACGCCCCGCGCACCCGCGACGTGGCCGACCTGATGGGCGCACAGATCCTCAACGCCGGCGACTACGAAAGCCGGCGCATGACCAAGATCATCATCTGCGCGCGCACCATGCGTAACACCGTAGAACTGCTCAAGCCCGGCGTGCTGGTGGTGACTCCCGGCGACCGCGACGACATCATCCTCGCCGTCAGCCTGGCCGCGATCAACGGCGTGCCCCTGGCCGGCCTGCTGCTGACCAGCGACACCCTGCCCGACCCGCGCATCATGGATCTGTGCCGTGGCGCATTCCAGGCCGGGCTGCCCGTGTTGTCGGTGAGCACCGGTTCCTACGACACCGCCAACCAGCTCAATAGCCTCAACAAAGAAATCCCCATCGATGACCGCGAACGCGCGGAGATCATCACCGATTTCGTCGCCAGCCACCTTGATGCGCGCTGGCTGCACCAACGCTGCGGCACGCCACGGGAGATGCGCCTGTCGCCGGCGGTGTTCCGCTACCAACTGATCCAGCGCGCCCAGGCGGCCAACAAGCGCATCGTGCTGCCCGAAGGCAGTGAACCGCTGACCGTGCAGGCCGCCGCGATCTGCCAGGCCCGCGGGATTGCGCGCTGCGTGCTGCTGGCCAAACCGGCGGACGTGGAAGCCGTCGCCCGCGCCCAGGGCATCGAATTGCCCGAGGGTCTGGAGATCCTCGACCCGGACCTGATCCGCCAACGCTACGTCGAACCCATGGTGGCCCTGCGCAAGAGCAAGAGCCTCAATGCGCCGATGGCCGAGCAGCAACTGGAAGACACCGTGGTGATCGCCACCATGATGCTCGCGCTGGATGAAGTGGATGGCCTGGTCTCCGGCGTCATCCACTCCACCGCCAACACCATCCGCCCCGCCCTGCAACTGATCAAGACCGCGCCGGGCTGCACCCTGGTGTCGTCGGTGTTCTTCATGCTGTTCCCCGAGCAGGTGCTGGTGTACGGCGACTGCGTGATGAACCCGCACCCGAGTGCGGCGGAACTGGCGGAAATCGCCCTGCAAAGCGCCGACTCGGCCGCCGCGTTCGGGATTACGCCGCGCGTGGCGATGATCAGCTATTCCAGCGGTGATTCGGCCAGCGGTGAAGAAGTCGAAAAAGTCCGCGAAGCCACCCTGCTCGCCCACGAGCAGCAAAGCTCGCTGCTGATCGACGGCCCGCTGCAGTACGACGCCGCCGCCAACGAAAACGTTGCGCGGCAATTGGCCCCCAACAGCCAGGTCGCCGGCAAGGCCACGGTGTTCGTGTTCCCTGATCTCAACACCGGCAACACCACCCACAAGGCCGTGCAACGCAGCGCCGACTGCGTGAGCCTGGGGCCGATGCTCCAGGGCCTGCGCAAGCCGGTCAACGACCTGCCACGTGGCGCCCAGGTGGACGACATCGTGTACACCATCGCACTGACTGCGATCCAAGCCGCCAACCGACCTATGGATATTTAAATGCTGGCTTTCCTACCTGCCGCCGTGCGCGGGGTGATCGCGTCGCTGTTGTTGGCGCTGAACACCATCCTGTTGTGTTCGTTCCTGTTTATCGTGGCCCTGTTCAAGGCGCTGCCGTTCGCCAAGCGCTTCAGCGAATGGCTGATGAACCACACCCACGAAGCCTGGGTCACCAACAACAAAGGCTGGATGAATATGGTTCGTCGCACACGCTGGCACCTGAGCGGCCTGGAAGGCCTGGACTACCAGCACTCGTATTTGGTGACCAGCAACCACCAGAGCTGGGTCGACATCATGGTGTTGCAGTACGTGCTCAATCGGCGCATTCGCCCACTGAAGTTCTTCCTCAAGCAGGAGCTGATCTGGGTCCCGGTGATCGGCCTGGCATGGTGGGCCTTGGGCTTTCCGTTCATGAAACGCTACAGCAAGGCATACCTGGAGAAGCACCCGGAAAAGAAAGGCAAGGACCTGGAAACCACCCGCAAGACCTGTGCGAAGTTTCGCGACAACCCGGTGGGTATTTTCAACTTTGCTGAAGGCACGCGGTTTACCCCGGGCAAGCATGCGCAACAGAAATCGCCATTCCGCTATCTGCTCAAGCCCAAGGCCGGTGGCATTGCGTTTGTGCTGGATGCGATGGGAGAGCAGTTGAAGTCATTGGTCAATGTGACCATTCACTACCCGGCCGGGCGCCCTGGTTATTGGGATTTGCTGTGCGGGAATGTGCAGGACGTTGTGGTGCAGTTTGAAGAGGTGCAGATCCCGGCCGCGTTCATTGGCAAGAATTATGAGCAGGACGGGGAGTACCGGACGGCCTTCCAGGGCTGGATCAACCAGCTATGGGAAGAAAAAGACCAACTGCTAGAAAAACTGCACACACAATTCCCAGGCAAACACTGATCAAAATGTGGGAGCGGGCTTGCTCGCTCCCACATTTGACCGAGTTGTTTTCAAGCCCTCCACAAAAAGCCCGCCACCGATGACTCGGTGGCGGGCTTTTTTGTAGCGACGATCTTTAGATCGCGCCGCGCTGACGCAACAGCTCCAGCACTTGCTTGACGCTCTCATCCACCGACAACGCCTGGGTGTCGATCACCAGATCGGCATTCAACGGCACGTCGTACGGGAAAGATTCGCCCGGGATGTTATCCCCACCGGCAGCGTACAGGCCTTGCGGATCACGCTCGGCGCACGCCAGCGGCGACGCTTGCACATAGACGGTCAACAAACGGTCGGCGCCGATCAGCGCCTTGGCTGCCTCACGCCCTTCGGCATCCGGCGCAACGAACGCAGCCAGGGTCAGCAGGCCAGCTTCGTTGAACTGACGCGCCACGTGAGCGGCACGACGCCAGTTCTCGGTACGACCGGCACGGTCCTGCGGCAACCCCTTGTTCAGGTCGTGGCGCAGGTTCTGGCCATCCAGTACAAACACTGCACGGCCCATGTCGAACAGCTTGCGCTCAACCGCATAGGCCAGGGTGCTCTTGCCCGCGCCCGACAGGCCGCTGAACAGCACGGTCGCCGGTTGCTGGCCAAAGCGCTGGGCGCGCTCTTCAGTCGCTACATGGGCCAGCTTGCCGTGCTGCGCCGAACTGCCATGGCTCACTGGCGGCGCGATGATCATGCCCGCGGCCACAGTGCCGTTGGTCAGGCGGTCGATGACGATGAACGCACCGGTGGTGCGGTTGCTGTCGTAACCGTCCAGGGCGATGGCGGCATCGAGGCTGACCTTGACCCGGCCGATCTCGTTCAGTTGCAACGAACTCGCCGGGCCTTCGGCCAGGGTGTTCACGTCCACGCGGTGCACGATGCTGGTGATGGAACCCGGCACGTAGCTGGTGGCGCGCTTGATGTCGTATTTCTTGCCCGGCAGCATCGGTTCTTCGGCCATCCACACCAGCATGGCGTCGAAGGCGTCGGTCACTTGCGGCACGTTGTCGGCATGCACCAGCAGGTCGCCACGGGAGATGTCGATCTCGTCTTCCATGGTCAGGGTCACGGCCTGGCCTGGGCCTGCGTGTTCCAGTTCACCTTCAAAGGTGACGATGGATTTGACGCGGCTGCTCTTGCCCGACGGCAGCACCACGACTTCGTCGCCCTTGTGCACGATGCCGCTGGCCAGGGTGCCGGCGAAACCGCGGAAATTCAGGTTCGGACGGTTGACGTACTGCACCGGGAAACGCAGGTCGGTGTAGTTGCGGTCGTTGGCGATCTCGACGGTCTCGAGGATCTCCATCAGCGACTGCCCGGTGTACCAAGGCGAACGCTCGCTCTTGTTCACCACGTTGTCGCCCTTGAGCGCCGACATCGGCACGAACGCCATGGTGCTCGGCTTGAACGCGATACCTTCGGCGAACTTCAGGTAATCGGCCTTGATCGACTCGAACACGCTTTGGTCAAAGCCATTGATGTCCATCTTGTTGACGGCAATCACGATGTGCTTGATGCCCAGCAGCGAGGCGATATAGCTGTGGCGACGGGTCTGGGTCTGCACGCCGTAGCGGGCGTCGATCAGGATGATCGCCAGGTCACAGGTGGACGCGCCGGTGGCCATGTTGCGGGTGTACTGCTCATGGCCAGGGGTGTCGGCAATGATGAATTTGCGCTTGGCGGTGGAGAAGTAGCGGTAGGCCACATCGATGGTGATGCCCTGCTCACGCTCGGCCTGCAGGCCGTCGACCAGCAGCGCCAGGTCGATGTCGTCGCCGGTGGTGCCGACTTTCTTCGAATCGCGGGTGATGGCTTCCAGGTGATCTTCGTAGATCATCTTGGAGTCGTGCAGCAGGCGCCCGATCAGGGTGCTCTTGCCGTCATCGACGTTGCCGCAGGTCAGGAAGCGCAACATTTCCTTGCGCTCGTGCTGGCCCAGGTAGGCGAGGATGTCCTCGCTGATCAAATCAGATTGATGCGACATTGGTGACAACCCCTTAGAAATAACCCTGACGTTTTTTGTCTTCCATCGAGCCTGCGCCATCGTGGTCGATGACACGGCCCTGGCGCTCGGAAGTTCGCGTCAGGAGCATTTCCTGAATGATGTCCGTCAGCGTCTCGGCTTCGGACTCCACCGCGCCCGTCAACGGGTAGCAGCCAAGGGTACGGAAACGTACTTTCTTTTTGACGATTCGGGCTTTGTCTTCGTCGGACAAGTGCTCGAGGATGCGGTCGTCGTCGATCATGATCAACGTGCCGTTCTTCTCGATCACTTCACGCTCGGCGGCGAAGTACAGCGGCACGATCGGGATGCCTTCCAGGTAGATGTACTGCCAGATGTCCAGCTCGGTCCAGTTGGACAGCGGGAACACACGGATCGACTCACCCTTGTTGACGTTGCCGTTGTAGACGTTCCACAGCTCGGGCCGCTGGTTCTTCGGGTCCCAGCGGTGCTTGCTGTCGCGGAACGAGTACACGCGCTCTTTGGCACGGGATTTCTCTTCATCGCGACGGGCACCGCCGAACGCGGCGTCGAAACCATGCTTGTCCAGGGCTTGCTTGAGGCCCTCGGTCTTCATGATGTCGGTGTGCTTGGCGCTACCGTGGGTGAACGGGTTGATGCCCTGCGCCACGCCGTCCGGGTTGACGTGGGTGATCAACTCCAGGCCCAGCTCCTCGACCATCTTGTCGCGGAACTTGTACATCTCCTGGAATTTCCACTGGGTGTCGACGTGCATCACCGGGAACGGCAGCTTGCCCGGGAAGAATGCCTTGCGTGCCAGATGCAGCATCACGGCGGAGTCTTTACCGATCGAGTAGAGCATCACCGGGTTATCGAACTCGGCGGCGACCTCGCGGATGATGTGGATGCTTTCCGCCTCCAGCTGTTTCAGATGCGTCAGTTTGTCGACCATGGTTACTCACGGAAAAACGATCTTGTGGACGGCCAGCGGGCCGTGTTCGAGCGGGGCATGCTAGCACAGCACCTTCTTCTAATCAGGGAGCGGACTAGATCGAAACGGTATATGAATATGCCCCCAGGTTTGGCTCATCACCCACCACGAACACGGGACAGGTGGGAGCTGGCTTGCCTGCGATGCAGACACCTCGGTGTATCAGTTGCACCTCGGTGATGCTATCGCAGGCAAGCCAGCTCTCACATTTGTTCGGCGGTATTTGTCAGATCGGGTTCGGGCAATCGATAAACAGGTGCTCCAGCGCAAACCGCCGCGCCAGGTAATCCCCCAACGCCTGCACACCGTAACGCTCGGTGGCGTGATGGCCGGCGGCGATGAAGCTGATGTCGTTTTCCCGAGCACTGTGGAAGGTCTGCTCGGAGGCTTCGCCACTGAGGAACAGGTCCACGCCGGCCGCGATCCCATGGTCGATGTAACCCTGGCCACCCCCCGTGCACCAACCGACGCGACGGATCATTTCGCTGCCTTCGATCAGCAGCGGCTCACGGCCCATGACTTCCTGCACACGGCGGGCAAAGTCGCGGGGCGACAGCGGTTCGGCGAGGGAGCCGACCAGGCCGACGACCTTGGCGTCGCTTGGGTCCAGCGGGCCTTCGACGGTGATGTCCAATTGCCGGGCAAGTTGCACGTTGTTGCCGACATCGGGATGCAGGTCCAGCGGCAGGTGATAGGCCAGCAGACTGATATCGTGCTTGAGCAGGGTTTTCAGGCGCCGCTGCTTCATGCCGGTAATACAGGGGTTCTCGCCTTTCCAGAAATAACCGTGGTGCACCAGCACCAGGTCGGCCCCGGCCTCGACGGCCGCGTCCAGCAGGGCCTGGCTGGCGGTCACACCGCTGACGATGCGCATCACCTGCGGGCGCCCCTCGACTTGCAGGCCATTGGGGCAATAATCGGCAATTTTGGAGCTGTTCAGGTAGCGGTCAGCTTCGTCGACTAATGTGCTCAGGGCAACGGCCATAAAAGACTCCTAAATATCCCGTTCGAAGGCACTCACAGCCTCGTATAATGCGCGCCATTATGGGCGCTCTCCCGCCCCCTGCAACCTGTCAGGACTTACTTGATGCTCAAGGCACTGCGTTTTTTTGGATGGCCATTGTTGGCTGGCGTGCTGATCGCGATGCTGATCATTCAGCGTTATCCCCAATGGGTGGGCCTGCCCAGCCTGGATGTGAACATGCAACAGGCACCGCAAACCAGCGCGGTGGTGCAAGGCCCGGTGACCTATGCGGACGCGGTCGTCATCGCCGCGCCGGCGGTGGTCAACCTGTACACCACCAAGGTCATCAACAAACCGTCGCACCCGTTGTTTGAAGACCCGCAGTTTCGCCGCTATTTCGGCGACAACGGGCCCAAGCAACGCCGCATGGAATCCAGCCTGGGTTCCGGCGTGATCATGAGCCCGGAGGGCTACATCCTCACCAACAACCATGTGACCACCGGCGCCGACCAGATCGTGGTGGCCCTGCGTGACGGCCGCGAAACCCTGGCCCGCGTGGTCGGTAGCGACCCGGAAACCGACCTCGCCGTGTTGAAGATCGACCTCAAGAACCTACCCTCCATCACCCTCGGCCGCTCCGACGGCCTGCGTGTAGGTGACGTGGCGCTGGCCATCGGCAACCCGTTCGGCGTGGGCCAAACGGTGACCATGGGCATCATCAGTGCCACTGGGCGCAATCAGTTGGGCCTGAACAGCTACGAGGACTTCATCCAGACCGACGCGGCGATCAACCCGGGCAACTCCGGCGGTGCGCTGGTGGATGCCAATGGCAATCTGACCGGTATCAACACGGCGATTTTCTCCAAGTCCGGCGGCTCCCAGGGCATCGGCTTTGCGATCCCGGTGAAGCTGGCGACAGAAGTGATGAAGTCGATCATCGAGCACGGCCAGGTGATCCGCGGCTGGCTGGGCATTGAAGTACAGCCGCTGACCAAGGACCTGGCCGAATCGTTTGGCCTGACCGGGCGGCCGGGCATCGTGGTCGCCGGGATCTTCCGTGACGGCCCGGCACAGAAAGCCGGCCTGCAACTGGGCGACGTGATCCTCAGCATCGACGGCGAACCGGCCGGCGATGGCCGCAAGTCGATGAACCAAGTGGCGCGGATCAAACCGACCGACAAGGTGACGATCCTGGTGATGCGCAACGGCAAGGAGATCAAGCTCTCAGCGGAAATCGGCCTGCGCCCACCACCGGCGCCGGTGAAAGAAGAGGAATAAACGCCCTCGGCGAGGTGCCTGTTCGCGGGCACCTGAAAGCTCATATTTCATAGCGATTCATTCTCATTAGGCATGTTATATTGTTTCAATATCGACATTGGAACGCTCTATCATGCCGTCTCGAAGAATTGCCCCCCTGGCTGGCCTGGCCTTGGGTCTATTGCTTGACCCCGCCTTCGCCGAAGACAACACCCTGGAACTCGATGCCATCAGCGTCACCACCGACGCTTACGAGTCCGCCACAGGCCCGGTCAACGGCTACCGCGCTACCCGTTCGGCCAGCGCGACCAAAACCGACACCGCCCTTCGCGACATCCCACAATCCATCAGCGTGATTCCGGCCACGGTGCTCAAAGACCTGGGCAGCACCAACGTCGAGCGCGCCCTGGAATTTGCCGGCGGCGTGTCCAAGCAGAACAACTTCGGCGGCCTGACGCTCTACGAATACAGCGTGCGCGGCTTCACCACGTCCGAGTTCTACCAGGACGGCTTCAGCGCCAACCGTGGCTACCCGAGCACCCCGGACACGGCCAATATCGAACGCATCGAAGTGCTCAAGGGCCCCGCCGCCAGCCTGTACGGGCGCGGCGATCCCGGCGGCACCGTGAATATCGTCACTAAAAAGCCCCAGCCTGAAGCCTTCACCACCCTGCAAACTAGCGCCGGCAGCTGGGACCGCTACCGCACCGCCCTGGACGTCAACACGCCGCTGGACAGCGAAGGCCACGTGCTGTCACGGGTCAACCTGGCAGTGGAGGACAACCACAGCTTCCGCGATCACGTGCAGAGCAAGCGCGTATTCGTCGCCCCTTCGTTCAGTTGGCAGCTGGACCCGGATACCACGCTGCTCGTCGAAAGCGAATTCGTGCGCCACAGCTCCACCTTCGACCGCGGCATCGTCGCCGCCCCCGGCGTATCTCGCTCAACCTTCCTCGGCGAACCCAACGACGGCGACATCGACAACCACAACAATCGCATCCAGGCCGCCCTCGAACATCACCTCAACGACGCCTGGAGCCTGCGCCTGGCCAGCCATTACAAACAGGGCAGCCTGTGGGGCGACGCCTCGGAAAACCGCGCACTGAATGCCGATGGCCACACCCTCAACCGCCGCTACCGCGAACGCTCCATGGGCTGGCACGACAGCATCACCCAACTGGAACTGCGCGGCCTGTTCGACATCGGCAGTTGGCAACACGAACTGCTGGTCGGCACCGAATACGAGGACTACCGCAAGAACGAACGGGTCACCGCCATCGCCGGCAGCCCCTACGCCATCGACCTCTACAACCCGGTCTACGGCCAGGCAAAACCCAACGGCACACGCAGCGGCACCGACTTCTTCGAACAGACCAAAAGCCACGCGCTGAACCTGCAAGATCAGATCGTCTTCACCGAGCGCCTGCGCGGCATGGTCGGCGCACGTTTCGAGCATTTCGAGCAACGCATCGACGATTTCACCCGCAACGCGCCGCCGGGCAAGCAGACCCACGACGCCCTCACCCAGCGCGCCGGCCTGCTCTACCAGCTCACGCCAGAAGTCGGCGTGTTCGCCAACGCCTCCACCTCGTTCAAACCCAACAGCGGCTTGGACGCCAACAGCAAAGGCTTCAAGCCGGAAGAAGGGGTGGGCTACGAAGTGGGGATCAAGAGCGAGCTGTTCGACGACCGCCTCAGCGCCACCCTCGCCGCCTTCCATATCGAGAAGGAAAACGTGCTCACCCTCGACCCGGCCACCAACCTCAACCGCGCCATGGGCAAGGCGCGCAGCCAGGGCTTTGACCTGCGGCTGACCGGGCAAGTGACGGACGCCGTACGGGTGATCGGGGCCTTCGCCTACATCGATGCCCAAGTCACCAAAGGCGACACAGCCATTCCCGCCGGCAGCCGCATCCTTGGCGTGGCCAAGCGCAGCGCCAGCCTGTTGGGCGTGTATGAATTCCAGGACGGCGCCTTGCGTGGATCAGACCTGGGGGCGGCGTTTACTTATGTGGGGGATCGTTCCGGTGAGGCGGGCACGGGCTTTGAGCTGCCGGCGTATCACACGGTGGATGTGTTGGCGCATTACAAGGCCACAGAGAATGTCACCGTAGGACTGAACCTCAATAACCTGTTTGATGAGAAGTACTACGAGCGGTCTTACAGCAACTATTGGGTCAACCCGGGTGAACCGCGCAATCTCACGGTCAGCCTGACCCTCAATCTGTAACGCGGTAAAAACTGTGGGAGCGGGCTTGCTCGCGAATGCGGTATGTCAGTCACTTATTATTTGACTGATCCACCGCATTCGCGAGCAAGCCCGCTCCCACATTTAGACTGCGCCAGGTTCAGTTACAGCTCAACGGGTGCTTTTTCACACAAGGTATTCAACGCCTTCGCCCACTGCGGATCATCATTCAGGCACGGCACCAGCACCAACTCCTCGCCCCCCGCCTCGCGGAACTGCTCCAGCCCGCGATCACCAATCTCCTCCAGCGTCTCAATGCAGTCGGCCACGAACGCCGGGCACATCACCAGCAGCTTCTTCACGCCTTGCCGGGCCAGGCTTTCCAGGCGGGCTTCGGTATAGGGTTCGATCCACTTGGCGCGGCCCAGGCGCGATTGGAACGCCACCGACCACTTGTCTTCGGGCAACCCCATGCGTGCGGCAAAGTCACGGGCAACGCTGAAGCACTGCGCGCGATAGCAGGTCTTGAGCACCTCGGCAGACGCGTTCTTGCAACAGTCGGCATCCTTGAAGCAATGCTGGCCGGTAGGGTCGAGCTTGGTCAGGTGGCGCTCAGGCAAGCCATGGAAACTCAGCAGCAGGTGGTCGTAATCCTGCTCCACGTACGGCCGCGCGCTGGCGACCAGGGCGTCGAGATATTCGGGCTGGTCGTAAAACGGTTGCAGAATCGAGAATTGCACGTCGAGTTTGTGGTCGCGCACCACACGCCTGGCTTCCTCGATCACCGTGGTCACGGTGCTGTCGGCAAACTGCGGATACAACGGCGCCAGCGTGACCTTGCGGATGCCCTGGCCGGCGAGGCGGGTCAGCACGCTTTCAATCGACGGCTCGCCGTAGCGCATCGCCAATTCCACCGGGCCTTGGCTCCATTGCGCAGTCATTTGTTGTTGCAGGCGGCGGCTGAGCACCACCAGCGGCGAGCCTTCGTCCCACCAGATCGAAGCGTAGGCGTGGGCCGACTGCTCGGGGCGCTTGATCAGGATCAGCGACACCAACAAGCGCCGCACCGGCCACGGCAGGTCGATCACGTAGGGATCCATCAAAAACTGATTGAGGTAGCTGCGCACATCGGCCACCGAGGTGGACGCCGGTGAGCCCAGGTTGACCAGTAACAACGCGTGATCCGTCATGCAACATCCTATCTTTAGAGGCGGCTGGACAAGTCATCCAGGGCCGCGCGCAACTCAGTGAACTGAAAAGTGAAACCGGCCGCCAGCAACCGCTCCGGAACGGCCTTCTGCCCGCCCAACAGCAACCCGGACAACTCGCCCAACCCGACCTTCAACGCAAAAGCCGGCATCGGCATGAACGCCGGGCGATGCAGCACCTGGCCCAGGGTCTTGGCGAACTCGCGGTTACGCACCGGGTGTGGCGCGCACGCATTATAAGGACCGCTGGCGTCGGCGTTGTGCAGAAGAAAATCAATCAGGCCGATTTGATCCTTGATATGCACCCACGGCATCCACTGCCGACCATTGCCGATCGGCCCGCCCAGCGCCAGCTTGAACGGCAGCAACAGGCGCGACAAAAAGCCGCCCTCGGCCGCCAGCACCAGGCCCGTGCGCACCAGCACCACGCGTATGCCCAGGGCTTCGGCGCGCTGCGCAGTTTCTTCCCAGGCGATGCACAGTTGGCTGGGGAAATCGTCCTGCACCGGGCCGCTGGCTTCGCTCAACTCACGCTCGCCGCCGTCGCCGTACCAGCCCACGGCGGAACCGGAGATCAGCACCGCCGGTTTTTGCGCCAGCTCGTCGAGCCACGCCAGCAGGGTTTCGGTCAGGCCGACCCGGCTGTTCCACAACAACGTCTTGCGCTTGTGGGTCCAAGGGCGATCCGCGATGGGCGCACCGGCGAGGTTAATGACCGCGTCCACCGGGCCGATAACCTGTTGTAGGCGGCCGACTCCCGACACCTGAGCGCCGCAGACCTTGGCAACCTGTTCCGGGTGACGGCTCCACACGGTCAGGCGATGGCCCTGGGCAAGCCAGTGTTGGCAGAGTTGGCGGCCGATCAAACCCGTACCGCCGGTCAGCAAAATATGCATGGGACACTCCTCATGTAACGTTCGCCGCCGATCACTGGTCTATTTTATAGGCAGGGATCATTTGCAATCGGGCGTAGCCTCAACGTTAACCATAGGCCACGCCGTAAGAACAGGCACGCCAAAACTTATACCAAAAAACAATATTGTACAGCTATTGGTGTCGGCGTAGTCTGTACCCAAAGGTAAAACGAGGCCTCCCATGACTGTTCCCATCGCGATCATCGGCACCGGCATTGCCGGTCTCTCCGCCGCCCAAGCGTTACGAGACGCGGGGCACGTTGTACAACTCTTCGATAAAAGCCGCGGCAGTGGTGGCCGCATGTCCAGCAAGCGCAGCGATGCCGGCTCACTGGACATGGGCGCGCAGTACTTCACCGCCCGCGACCGGCGCTTCGTCAACGAAGTGCAACGCTGGCAAAGCAACGGTTGGGCCGAGCAGTGGAAACCCCAGCTGTACAACTTCAAGTCCGGCCAACTCACACCCTCCCCCGATGAACAGGTGCGCTGGGTCGGCACGCCGCGCATGAGCGCGATCACCCGCGCCTTGCTCGATGACTTGCCGGTGCAATTCGGTTGCCGCATCACCGAAGTGTTCCAGGGCACACAGCACTGGAACCTGCTGGATGCCGACGGCGGCAGCCACGGCCCGTTCAGCCACGTGGTCATCGCCACGCCCGCGCCCCAGGCCACCGCCCTGCTCGCCGCCGCGCCGAAACTGGCCAGCGCCGCCGCCGGGGTGAAGATGGACCCGACCTGGGCCATCGCCCTGGCTTTCGACAAACCCCTGGATACACCGATGGAAGGCTGCTTCGTCCAAGACAGCCCTCTTGACTGGCTGGCGCGCAACCGCAGCAAACCAGGGCGTGACGCCAGCCAGGACACCTGGGTGCTGCACGCCACCAGCGCATGGAGCCGGGCGCACCTGGACCTGGCCAAGGAAGCGGTGATCGAACACCTGCACGGCGCCTTCGCCGAACTGCTGCACAGCGCCATGCCTGCGCCGTCGTTCAGCCTGGCGCACCGCTGGCTCTACGCACGACCGTCGAGCAGCCACGAGTTCGGCGTGCTGGCCGACGCCGACCTGGGCCTGTATGTGTGCGGTGACTGGTGCTTGTCCGGCCGCGTGGAAGGCGCCTGGCTCAGCGGCCAGGAAGCGGCGCGACGCTTGATCGAGCACCTGCAATGAACCGCATCAACCCCGCCAAGTTGCTGCTGTCGAAGTGGACAGCAGCCCAGCCTCGCCACAAAGAAAAACACTTCCTCGTCACCGAGCTGTTTCGCGACGAGGAAGGCACCGTGCTGGAAATCGAACTGCAAGCCGTGCTGACCCGCCGAGCCGAGCGCCTGGCGTGGCAAACCCTGCAAAACGCCGAGGACTGGAAGATCGGCTGGAAATAACCTGTACAAAAAGTTTGACTTGTACAGCTTCGAACCTATGATGAGATTTAGTTGTACAAGAATATTATCTTGTACAGGAATCTTGCCGGGGTTCGCGTATGTCCAGCACCACCAAACCCAAGATCGCCATCAGCGCCTGTCTGCTCGGCGAAAACGTGCGCTTCAACGGCGGGCATAAACAATCCCTGCTGTGCAGCCAGACCCTCGCCGACTACTTCGACTTCGTGCCACTTTGCCCCGAAGTCGCCATCGGCCTGGGCATCCCCCGTGAACCGATCCGCCTGGTGGGCGACCCGGCCCATCCGCAAGCCGTCGGCACGGTGCACCGCGAACTCAACGTCACCCAGCCGCTGAACGACTACGGCCAACAGATGGCGCTGGAACACACCGACCTGTGCGGTTACATCTTCATGCAAAAATCCCCGTCGTGCGGCCTGGAGCGGGTCAAGGTCTACCGCGCCAACGGCACCCCGGTGGACGGCGGTGGGCGCGGCATCTACGCCCAGGCGTTCTGCTCACGCCATCCCAACCTGCCAGTGGAAGAAGACGGTCGGCTGAATGACCCGGTGCTGCGGGAAAACTTCCTGACCCGCGTGTTCGTCTACGCCAGCTGGCAACAGCTGCTGGCCGACGGCCTGACCCGCCACCGCCTGCTGGCCTTTCACTCGCGCTACAAATACCTGCTGATGGCCCATAGCCCGGCGCACTACAAACGCCTCGGCCACTTGCTCGGCAGCATGGGCAAAAGCACGCAACTGGAAGAATTGTCCGCCTGCTATTTCAGCGACCTGATGACCGGCCTGAGCCAGTGCGCCACCCGTGGCACCCACAGCAACGTGCTGCAACACATCAGCGGGCATCTGAAGCAGGCGATCAGCGCCGACGACAAACAGGAAATGCAAACCGTCATCGGCCAATACCGCCACGGCATCGTGCCGCTGGTAGTGCCGCTGACCCTGCTCAAGCATCACTTTCGCCAACATCCGGACCGCTACATCGCGCAGCAGGCCTACCTGCAGCCGCACCCGGAAAACCTCAGCCTGCGTAATGCGATCTAACCCATGAAAGCAGCCCCACCCGAAGACCTCGCCCAAGCCGTCGAAGACGGCTGGCTGCCGATCCGCGAAGTGGCGCGCCAGACCGGCGTCAACGCCGTGACCCTGCGCGCCTGGGAACGCCGCTACGGGCTGATCGTGCCCCAGCGCACACCCAAGGGCCATCGACTGTTCAGCGCCGAACACGTGCAACGCATCCATACCATCCTCACCTGGCTCAACCGTGGCGTGCCGGTCGGCCAGGTGAAAACCTTGATCGACTCCGCCCAACCCGCCACCGACGTCGTTGAAAATGAATGGCACACCTTGCGCCAGACGCTGGTGCAAGCGATCAGCGAATTGGCCGAGCGTCGGGTCGACGATGCCTTCAACCAGGCCATGGCGCTGTACCCGCCGCGTACCCTGTGCGAGCAACTCTTGCTGCCACTGCTCAAGGATCTGGAGTTGCGCTGGCAAGGCCAGTTCGGCGCACAGATGGAGCGGGTGTTTTTCCTGTCGTGGCTGCGCAGCAAGTTTGGCGCACGCATCTACCACAACAACCGTCAGCTCCAGGGCGCGCCGCTGCTGCTGGTCAACCACTCGGACCTGCCGCTGGAACCGCACTTATGGCTCAGCGCCTGGCTGGCCAGCAGCGCCGACTGCCCGGTGGAAGTCTTCGACTGGCCGCTGCCGGCCGGCGAACTCGCGCTGGCGGTGGAACATCTGAAACCGCGCGCCGTGCTGCTGTATTCGAGCAAGGCCCTGCATGTGCCGGCCCTCGGCAAACTGCTGGGCGGTGTCGATTGCCCAACGCTGATTGCCGGACCAACGGTATGCATCCACCAAGCCGAGTTGGCCGTATTAAGCACTGACATCCCTCAATTGTGCGTGGCCGAAGACCCGTTGTCGGCCCACCAGCTACTGATCCAGCGTGGAATCGTTTAAATGCATTTGATCTGGTTGCGCACCGACCTGCGCCTGCACGACAACACCGCCCTGGCCGCCGCGAGCCAGCGTGGCCCGGTCGCCGCCGTGTACCTGATAACCGCCGAGCAGTGGCAGGCCCACGATGACGCGCCGTGCAAGGTGGATTTCTGGCTGCGCAACCTGCGCGAACTGAGCAACGCCCTTGGGGAGCTGAACATTCCCCTGTTGATCCGCCACGCCGCCACCTGGGATCAGGCGCCAGGCGTCTTGAGTGAACTGTGCCGCGAACTGTCGGTGACGTCTGTGCACGTCAACGAGGAATACGGCATCCACGAGAGCCGCCGCGACGCTGCCGTGGCCACGGCGCTGGACGCCGACGGCGTGACGTTCCACAGCTACCTCGACCAACTGTTCTTCCAACCCGGCAGTGTGCTGACCAAGACCGGCACGTATTTCCAGGTGTTCAGCCAGTTCCGCAAGGTCTGCTACACGCGCCTGCACAGCGCCCTGCCGCGCCTGGTGCCGACAGCCAAAGCCCAGGCGCCACTCGCCATCAAACGCGATCCGATCCCCCAGGCCGTCGACGGCTTCGAGCCCCCCAGCGACAGCCTGCGCGCGCTCTGGCCCGCCGGTGAAGACGAAGCCCGTCGGCGCCTGGACGCCTTCGCCGAGCAACAGATCAGCTACTACAAGGACGAGCGCGACTTCCCCGCCAAGCCCGGTACCAGCCAGCTTTCGGCGTACCTCGCGGCGGGCGTGGTGTCACCGCGCCAATGCTTGCACGCCGCGCTGCAAACCAACCGGGGCGAATTCGAAAGTGGCGACATCGGCGCCATCACCTGGATCAACGAACTGCTCTGGCGCGAGTTCTACAAACACATCCTGGTCGGCTACCCACGGGTGTCCCGTCACCGTGCGTTCCGTCCCGAGACCGAAGCCGTGGCCTGGCGCGATGCGCCCAAGGACCTGGCGGCGTGGCAAGAAGCGCGCACCGGCCTGCCGATCATCGACGCGGCCATGCGCCAACTGCTCGAAACCGGCTGGATGCACAACCGCCTGCGCATGGTGGTGGCGATGTTCCTGACCAAGAACCTGCTGATCGACTGGCGCGAAGGCGAGCGCTTCTTTATGCGCCACCTGATCGACGGCGACCTCGCCGCCAACAATGGCGGCTGGCAGTGGAGTTCGTCGACCGGCACCGACTCGGCGCCGTATTTCCGCATCTTCAGCCCGCTGAGCCAGTCGGAAAAATTCGACGGCGACGGCGTGTTCATCAAGCGCTGGCTGCCCGAGTTGGCCGCGCTGAATAAAAAGGAAGTGCATAACCCCGAGGCGGTCGGCGGCCTATTCGGCGTGGCGGATTACCCAAGGGCCATCGTCGACCTGAAAAAATCCCGCGAACGCGCCCTGGCGGCCTTCCGCAGCCTGCCGTCACGCGCGGCGATCGGGGGCGAGCATGAGTGACTTCCTGCGCCGGTTCGCCCAGGCCTTTGCCACGCTGGACAAGCACAACCTGCACCTGCTCGACAGCCTCTACAGCCAGGACATCGCCTTTGCCGACCCGCTGCATGAAGTCCACGGCCTGCCCGCGCTGCGCCGTTACTTCGCCGAGCTGTACGGCAACGTCCGCCAGTTGCGCTTCGACTTTCACAGCTTCGACGAGGTGGCTGAAGGCGAAGGCTACCTGCGCTGGAAAATGAGCTTCTGCCACCCGCGCCTGGCCAACGGCAAGGTGATCCGCGTGGAAGGCTGCTCGCACCTGCAGTGGCGCGACGGCAAGGTGTATCGCCATCGCGACTATTTCGACGCCGGCGCCCTGCTTTACGAGCACCTGCCCGTGCTGGGCCGCGTGGTCCGCTGGCTGAAAAGGAGAATCGCATGAGCCAGACACCCCCCCGCCGTTACTGGCTGACCGGCGCCAGCAGTGGCATCGGCGCAGCACTGGCGATCGAGCTGTTGGAAAGCGGCGCCCAAGTCGCGCTCAGTTCGCGCACCACAGCCCCGCTGCAAACCCTGGCCGAACGCTATCCGGGGCAAGTGCTGCTGGTGCCCGGCGACTTGACCGACAGCCAGGCCGTGCGTGAGATCGGCGCACAGATCAGCGCCGCCTGGGGCGCGCTGGACACGGCGATCCTCAACGCCGGCACCTGTGAATATATCGATGCCCAGCACTTTGACGCCGCGATTGTCGAACAGGTGGTACGCACCAACCTGCTGGCCAGCAGTTATTGCATCGAGGCCGCGTTGCCGCTGTTGCGCGCCGGAATCCGCCCGCACCTGGTGGGCGTCGCGAGCGCCGTGACGTACTTGCCGATGCCGCGCGCCGAAGCCTATGGCGCGTCCAAGGCCGGCTTGCGCTACCTGTTGGAATCCTTGCGCATCGGTCTGTCGCCGGAACACATCGACGTCACGGTGATCAGCCCGGGCTTCGTCGACACGCCGCTGACCGAACGCAACGATTTCCCCATGCCCCTGAGCTGGCCGGCCGGCAAGGCCGCGCGACATATCTTCGTAAAACTTGCGAAACGTCCGCTGGAAATCGCCTTCCCGGCACTGTTTATCGCCACCCTCTGGCCGCTGTCGAAGCTGCCGGCCCGCGTGCAGTTGTTCATCGGCAGGCGCATGTTGCGCAGCCCGCTACCGCAGAAGGATCGCCTGTGAAAATCGCCATCATCGGCAGCGGCATCGCCGGGCTGACCAGCGCCTACCTGCTCAGCCGCCGCCACGACATCACGCTGTTCGAAGCGGGCGACCGCATCGGCGGGCATACCCATACGGTCAACGTCAGCGTCGCCGGTCAAAGCCATGCGGTGGACACCGGTTTCATCGTGTTCAACGACTGGACCTACCCCAACTTCATCCAACTGCTGGGGCAGATCGGCGTCACGTTCAAACCCACCGAGATGAGCTTTTCGGTACACGACGAGAGCCAGCGCTTCGAGTACAACGGCAACAACCTCAACAGCCTGTTTGCCCAGCGTCGCAATATCTTGTCGCCGGGGTTCTGGGGCATGTTGCGCGACATCCTGCGTTTCAACCGCGAGGCCCCGCAGGACCTGCAAGAACAGCGCATCAACGCCGAGATGACCCTGGGTGAGTACCTCAAGGCCGGCGGTTATGGCGAGCGGTTTATCCGACACTACATCGTGCCGATGGGCGCGGCGATCTGGTCGATGTCCCTGGCGGACATGCTCGGGTTTCCGTTGCAGTTCTTTGTGCGCTTCTTCAAGAACCACGGCTTGCTGTCGGTGAGCAATCGCCCGCAGTGGTGCGTGATCGAGGGTGGTTCGAGCAGCTATATCGAACCGCTGACCCGCAGCTTTCGCGAACAGATCCGCCTCGACTGCCCTGTGCATAACGTTGAGCGCACCGCCGACGGCGTGGTTATCCACAGCGCCGCCGGCCGCGAGACGTTCGACCGCGTGGTATTCGCGTGCCACAGCGACCAGGCCTTGGCGCTGCTGGCCGACCCAAGCCAGGCCGAACACGACATCCTCGGCGCCCTGCCCTACGCCGACAACGACGTGGTGCTGCACACCGACACCCGCCTGCTGCCGGATCGCAAACTCGCCTGGGCCAGCTGGAACTACCGGCTCAGCGGCGATGCGCAGACCCAGGCCGCCGTCACCTATGACATGAACATCCTGCAAGGCATCGACAGCGCCACCACCTTTTGCGTCAGCCTGAACCAGACGGCCATGATCAACCCGCTGAAGATCCTCGCCCGCTACGCCTACGCGCACCCGCAATACAGCCTCGCGGCGGTGGCCGCCCAAGCGCGCTGGCAAGAGTTGTTCGGCATGCGCAACACCTATTATTGCGGCGCCTACTGGGCCAACGGCTTTCACGAAGACGGCGTGGTCAGCGCGCTGCGCGTGGCCAAGGCCTTTGGGGAAAGCCTGTGAACAGCGCCCTGTACAGCGGCTGGATCGCCCATCGCCGGTTTGCCCCCAAGGTCCACGCCTTTCGCTACCGCATCGGCCTGCTGTACCTGGATTTGAGCGAAGAACACACGGTGCTCGGGCTCTCGCCCTTGGCCGGGCGCAGCCGTTTTGCCGCGTTCGGTTTTCGCCAGCAGGACTACCTGAGTGAGTTCACGCGCACCGGCATGAGCTTGAGCGATGCCGTGCGCCATGAAGTCGGCAAGGCTCTGGGGCGTACACCCCAGGGCGTTATCTGCCTACTGACCCAGGCCCGCAGTTGGGGCCTGGCTTTTAACCCGGTGAGTTTCTTCTACTGCTTCGAGGCTGACGGACAATTGGCCGCGATCCTGTGTGAAGTGACCAACACGCCCTGGCGCGAGCGCTATCACTACGTGCTGCCGGCCCAGGCGCTGGACGCGGATGAACATCAGCATTTCGCCGTGGCCAAGGCGTTTCATGTGTCGCCGTTCCTGCCCCGCGACCTGGAATACCGCATGAGCTTCAGCCCGCCCGCCGCCAGGCTTGGCGTGCACATGGCCGATTGGCAGGGCACGCAAAAAGTCTTCGACGCCACCTTGAGCCTGGAAAAACATGCACTGAACCGCGCCAGCCTGCATCGCTACCTATGGCGCTTCCCCTGGATGACCGCCAAGACCTGCCTCGCAATTTACTGGCAGGCCCTGCGCCTGTTACTCAAACGCACACCGATTTTTTCCCACAGGGCTGCCGAAGGCACCTCTCGCACTGCAGTCGGGTATACCAAGGATCGCCGCCATGAAAACCCCTAGTTTATCGGTCAAGTCCCACCGTCTGAACGTCAACGGCATGACCAGCGCACTGCTGCGCAAGGCCGTGCTGCGTCAATTGAGCCAACTGCGCCACGGCCAGTTGGTGGTGATCGAGGACGGCGAACGCCAGGTGTTCGGCGCACGGGAAGCGCACCTGCTGGGGGAGATCCATATCCTCGATCCGGCGGTGTGGGGCCTGGTGGCGGCCAGTGGTTCCATCGGCGCGGGTGAGGCATTTATCCATGGTTACTGGAGCAGCCCGGACCTGACTGCCGTGGTGCGCGTGATGGTCAGCAACCTCGATGTGCTCGATGCGATGGAAGGCGGCCTCGCGCGCCTGGCGCGCCCACTGACCCAGGGCTTGCACTGGCTCAACCGCAACACACGCAAGGGCTCGCAGAAAAACATTGCCGCCCACTACGACCTGGGCAATGACCTGTTCGAAGAATTCCTCGACCCCACCATGATGTACTCGGCGGCGCAATTCCTGAGCCCCGACGACAGCCTGGAACAGGCGCAATTGAACAAGCTGGAGCGCATCTGCCAGAAACTCGCGCTCAAGGCCACCGACCACCTGCTGGAAATCGGCACCGGCTGGGGCAGCATGGCGCTGTATGCCGCGCAGCATTATGGCTGCAAGGTCACCACCACCACCTTGTCCAAAGAGCAGTTTGTCTACACCGAAAAACGCATCGCCGCACTGGGCCTGGGTGATCGGGTGACACTGCTGCTGCAGGACTACCGCGACCTGACCGGCGCGTACGACAAGCTGGTCTCCATTGAAATGATCGAAGCGGTGGGCCATCGCTTCCTGCCGACCTACTTCAAACAGTGCGCGCAACTGCTCAAGAGCGACGGCCTGATGTTGCTGCAAGCCATCACCATCCGCGACCAACGCTACGAACAGGCCAAGCGCAGCGTCGACTTTATCCAGCGCTACATCTTCCCCGGCGGCGCCCTGCCCTGTGTGCAGAAGATGCTGGAGATCGTCAGCCGCGATACCGACTTGAACCTGATGCACATGGAGGATTTCGGCCTGCACTACGCGCGAACCCTGCGCCTGTGGCATGAGAACTTTCGCCGCGCCCATGGCCGCCTCGCGGAGCTGGGCTACGATGAGTACTTCCTGCGGCTGTGGGAATTTTACTTGTGCTACTGCGAAGGGGGCTTCATGGAGCGCACGATCGGCACCGCACAACTGCTGCTGGCCAAGCCCGCTGCGATCAACCCGCCGTTGCTCGGGCGCTTCGATGCTTAAACCGCTGGTGAATGCCGTGCTGTTCCAGTGCGGCTGGTTTGCCTGCGTGCTGGGCGGCGACAGTCGGTGGCTACTGGTGGCGGTGGCGGCGCTGGCCGTGCACCTGCTGTGGATAAGTTCGTGGTCGCGCGAGGGCCAGGTGATTCTCGCCGTGACCTTGCTCGGCACGCTGATCGACACCTCGTTGCGCTCCTTTGGCGTGTTTCATTTCAGCCTGCCGGGGCCGCTGATTCCGCTGTGGCTGATGGTGTTGTGGGCGCTGCTGGCGACGACCTTGCGCCATTGCCTGGCCTGGAGCGCACGCCCCTGGTGGCGGGCCAGCCTGCTGGGAGCCGTGGGTGGGCCGCTGTCCTATTACGCAGGCAGCCAATTGGCCGGGGTGAGTTTCGGCTACGGCACGGCACCGACCGTGATTGGCCTGGCGCTGCTGTGGGGACTATTATTCCCCGTCTTGCATTGGGTCGCCCGACAGCTGGGACACTGACGTCTGTCAGAGCATTCACACGCTCTTGATCAGCTTGCCTTACACTGCGCGCCTATGACCAACATCCCCCACACCCAAATCACCGAACCCGCCGTCACCTGCTCGACGTGCGCGGCCTGCTGCTGCCAGTTGGAAGTGATGCTGATCACCGATACCGGCGTGCCGGAGCGCTACATCGATACGGACGATTGGGGCGGCGAAGTGATGCTGCGCCTCGACGACGGCTGGTGCGCAGCGCTGGACCGGGACACGATGATGTGCACGATCTACGAGCGCCGGCCCTTGATCTGCCGGGAGTTCGAGATGGGTGCGCCGGAGTGCCTGGAAGAGCGGCAGGGGATCGCGACCGCCTATCGCTGAACCTTTGATCAACGCCGATCAAAATGTGAGAGCTGGCATGCCTGCGATAGCGGTGGGTCAGCCGAATCTATGTTGACTGACAGGCCGCCATCGCGGGCAAGCCCGCTCCCACAGGGGATTGGGTTGCCACTTTGGATCAGCTCCCACATTTGGTTTGCAGTGTTCTTAAGACTTACAACGGCAGGGTGTAGTGCAACGAGTAGCTCTCGACCCCATCGTTGTTGCTGCTCAGCCCGGCATTGGAATAGTGCGTGGCGCGAATCCCCACCTCATGCCCACCGGCAAAGCGCAGGCCGAATCCCAGCCGATCTTCGAACTGAAAAGCCTGGCCAATATTGTTG
Organism: Pseudomonas sp. AF03-9; assembly: GCF_020515815.1. Lineage (NCBI taxonomy): Bacteria > Pseudomonadati > Pseudomonadota > Gammaproteobacteria > Pseudomonadales > Pseudomonadaceae > Pseudomonas > Pseudomonas sp. AF03-9. The sequence continues at coordinate 183,446 of NZ_JAHPJF010000014.1, forward strand.
TCCTCGACCCGTGTGCGCGAGAACAGCGCCACGCCCACCCCCGCCTCGATGTACGGCTTGACCTTCTCACCGGCAAACTCATACACAAACACTGGCGAGAACGACAGGCTGCTGACGCTGGCGTGCTTGTCACCATCCCAGTAGGTGTAGGCACCGCTCCAGTAGCCGGTCAAGCGCCCGGTATCGGTCTGCCACCAGCTTTTGTCCCACTGCGACGTCAGCCCCAGCCGATAGGTCAGTGTCGAATCACTGGTGCTCCCCACCCCTAATTCCAGGCCAGCGGCCTGGGCTGAAACGGTGTGCCCTACAACGACGGCCGCAATCGCAGCCAAACAGAACAAGCGCTTCATAAGAAACATCCTTTCCCGACGAAGTTATTTGGTTTTGTACAAGCTATCTCGCTATAGAAGCTGGCAAATAGACGGAAGTTCCAGCTTTTAACGCGGGAATTTCACGAATTTTTCACGCACCGAAGCTTCGCACAACGCCCGGATATTTCCATAGTGTTGGTAGGATATTTCTTAGGTGAGACACATCGCCGCTGGTCCAGAACTGCGCTGGCTCGGGCTTGCCGTCGGCCAGCAGGTTGCGCTCGCCGAGCAAGCGCTTGAGCTGGCGGGCCACGGCGGCGCCGGTGTCGATGAGGATGATGCTGGGGGGCAGCATCTGCGCCAGCAGCGGCTTGAGGAAGGGATAGTGGGTGCAGCCGAGGATGATGGTGTCGCAGCCGGCGCCTAGCAGCGGGTCGATATACCCCTGCAACAACTGGCGCAGTGCCGGGCTGCTCAGGTCGCCGGTTTCGATCAGTTCCACCAGGCCCGGGCACGGCTGAGTAATCACGCGGACATCGGTGGCGAAGCGATCGAGCAGTGCCGCGAACTTGGCGCTTTGCAGGGTGCCCGTGGTGGCGAGCACGCCGACCACACCGCTGCGGGTCGCGGCGGCCGCAGGTTTGACGGCAGGCTCCATGCCCACCAACGGCCAATCCGGGAAGTCCTTGCGTAAATCGGCAACGGCCGCAACGGTCGCGGTGTTGCAGGCAATCACAAACGCCTTGGCCCCCTTCTCCCGCAGAAACCCGGCAACCTGCCGCGAGCGCTCAAGAATAAAGGCCGGGCTTTTCTCGCCGTAAGGGATATGCCCGCAGTCGGCCACGTACAGCAGCGATTCGTGGGGCAGCAGCTGCTGGATTTCCTCCAGCACCGACAGCCCGCCGACGCCGGAATCGAACACACCGATCGGCGCGTCCTTAACCATGGTGAGTCCCGCACACGCTGCAACCGGGGTCGCGCTTGACGCGCAACTCGCGGAAACGGCTGCTCAATGCATCGATCAGCAACAAGCGGCCCACCAGCGGCTCGCCGAAACCGGCCAGCAGCTTCAAGGCTTCCAGCGCTTGCAGGCTGCCGACCAGGCCCACCAGCGGCCCGACCACGCCGGCTTCGCTGCAGGTCAGTTCGGTGTCGCTGCCGTGCCCGTATAAACAGTGGTAGCACGGGCTGTCGGCGCGACGCGGGTCGAACACCGACAGTTGCCCTTCCAGGCGAATCGCCGCGCCGCTGATCAACGGCTTGGTCGCGGCGACGCAGGCGGCGTTGACCGCTTCGCGGGTGGAGAAGTTGTCGCTGCAATCGAGGACCACATCCACCGCCGCGACCGCCGCGGCGAGTGAGTCGGCGTCCAGCGCGCTGCGATGGGCGACCAGCGTGATTTCAGGATTGATCGCGCCCAGGCGCCGCAGGGCCGAATCGACCTTGGTCTGCCCGACGCTGGCGGTGTCGTGGATGATCTGGCGTTGCAGGTTGGTCAGGTCGACGCTGTCGAAGTCCGCCACGTGCAATTCACCGACCCCCGCAGCAGCCAGGTACAACGCAACCGGCGCGCCCAGCCCGCCCAGGCCGATGATCAGGGCGCGGCTGTGTTTCAGGCGCAACTGGCCGTCGATGTCGACATGCTGCAACAGAATCTGTCGGCTGTAGCGCAGCAGTTCCTGGTCGGTCAGCACGGCCGGCGTCCCAGGGTAATGCGCTCGTGGCCGCCAAGGTCGATGCGGCTGTGCACGTTGTCAAAACCTTCGCCCAGCAATAGGTCACGCACGGCGCCAGCCTGGTCGTAACCGTGTTCGAGCAACAGCCAGCCAGCGGCATTCAGGTGCTGGGGTGCCTGCTTGATGATGTGGCGCAAGTCGTCCAGGCCATCGCGGCCCGCCACCAGCGCACTGGCCGGTTCGAAGCGCACGTCACCGGCGACCAGGTGCGGGTCGTTGTCGGCAATGTACGGCGGATTGCTGATGATCAGATCGTAGGTGTGGCCTTGCAGGGCGCTGAACCAGTGGCTGTTCAGCACGGTGACGTTATTCAGGTGCAGGCGCTGGCGATTGCGCTCGGCCAAGGCCACCGCTTCGAGCACGCGATCGACGGCGGTGACGGTCCAGGCCGGGCGCTCGCTGGCCAGGGCCAGGGCAATCGCGCCGCTGCCGGTGCCGAGGTCGAGAACCTGGGTCGGCGTGGCCGGCAACAATTGCAGGGCGGTTTCCACCAGTAACTCGGTGTCCGGACGCGGGATCAGCGTGTGGGGCGCGACCTCCAGGTCCAACTTCCAGAAGCCTTGCTGGCCGAGGATGTAGGCCACCGGCTCACCGCCGCGGCGGCGTTGCAGGTAGCCGGCAAAGGTCAGCGCATCTTCGCTGCTGACGATTTTCTCCGGCCAGGTGTGCAGGTAGCTGCGCGACTTGCCCAGGGCCGCGGCGAGCAATAACTCGGCGTCCAGGCGCGCGGTGGGCGAGTCGGGCAGGTCGGCAGCGCGCAGCAGGCTGGCGATAATGGTCATTTAGTCACCTATCGCTGCAAGTTGGTCGGCCTGGTATTCGGCGAGCAACGGCTCGATCACTGCATCGACGCCACCGGCGAGGATCTCGTCGAGGGAGTAGAGCGTGAGGTTGACCCGGTGGTCGGTGACCCGGCCCTGGGCAAAGTTGTAGGTGCGGATGCGTTCGGAGCGGTCGCCCGAGCCCACCAGCAACTTGCGCTCGCTGGCAATCGCATTGGCAGCGGCGCTGGTCTGCTGGTCGTTGAGCTTGGCTGACAGCCAGGACATGGCCCGCGCCCGGTTCTTGTGCTGGGAACGTTCTTCCTGACACTCCACCACAATGCCGGACGGCAAGTGGGTAATGCGGATCGCCGAGTCGGTCTTGTTGACGTGCTGGCCACCGGCGCCCGACGAGCGGTAGGTGTCGACGCGCAGGTCGGCCGGGTTGATCTCGATGGCTTCCTGCTCGTCCGGCTCGGGCAATACAGCCACAGTGCAGGCCGAGGTGTGGATGCGGCCCTGGGACTCGGTGGCCGGCACGCGTTGTACGCGGTGTGCGCCAGACTCGAACTTGAGCTTGCCGTAGACGTTATCGCCTTCAACCCGTGCGATGACTTCTTTATAGCCGCCGTGCTCCCCCTCATTCTCCGAGAGGATCTCGACTCGCCAGCCGCGTCGCTCGGCATACCGCGAATACATGCGGAACAGGTCGCCGGAGAAGATCGCCGCCTCGTCGCCGCCGGTGCCGGCACGGATTTCGAGGAACACGTTGCGCCCGTCGTTGGGGTCTTTGGGCAGCAGCATGCGTTGCAGATCGCCTTCCAGCGCGATCAGTTTTTCCTTGGCTTCGCGGACTTCTTCCACGGCCATTTCGCGCATGTCCGGGTCGCTGTCCTTGAGCAGCGCCTGGGCGCCTTCGAGGTCGGCCTGGGTTTTCAGCCACTGGCCATAGGTGGTCACAATCGGCTCAACTTCCGCGTATTCCTTGGAATAGGTACGGAACTTGGTCTGATCGGAGATGACTTCGCCATCGCCGAGCAAGGCGGTCAGTTCTTCGAAACGGTCCTGGAGCACGTCCAGTTTATTGAGCAGTGACGCTTTCATTGCGGTTTTTTATCCGAAGAGCTATCTGACGCGCCCTCACCGAGGGCAAAGAGTTCTTGGGCCATGGCCAGCGCATCGAGGCGGCCTTCGGCAGTCAACTTTTTAAGCTGTACGCTGGGGGCGTGGAGCAGCTTGTTGGTCAGGCCACGGGCCAGTTGCATCAGCACCTCTTCGGCGTTGCTGCCGTTGGCCAGCAAACGCTGGGCCTTGCTCAGTTCCTCGTCGCGCAGGCGTTCGCCCTGCTGACGATACGCCTTGAGCACGTCCACTGCCGCCAGTTCACGCAAGCGCACCATGAAATCTTCGGCGCCGTCGCTGACCATCTCTTCGGCCGCCTGGGCTGCACCCTGGCGGCTCTTGAGGTTCTCGGCGACCACTTCGTGCAGATCGTCGACGCTATAGAGGTAAACGTCGTCCAACTCGCCGACTTCGGGTTCGATGTCCCGGGGAACGGCGATGTCCACCATAAAGATCGGTTTGTGCTTGCGCAGCTTCAGCGCGCTTTCGACCGCGCCTTTGCCGAGGATCGGCAACTGGCTGGCGGTGGAGCTGATGACAATATCGCTGCGCACCAACTCGGCCGGGATGTCCGACAGCAACACCGCATGGGCGCCGAACTGCTCGGCGAGGATGCTCGCACGCTCAAGGGTGCGGTTGGCGACGACAATGCGTTTCACGCCCAGGTCGTGCAGGTGGCGGGCGACCAGGGTGATGGTCTCGCCAGCGCCGATCAGCAGGGCCTGGCTGCGCTGCAAGTCGCTGAAAATCTGTTTGGCCAGGCTGACGGCAGCAAACGCCACGGACACCGGGTTTTCGCCGATGGCGGTGTCGGTCCGCACCTGCTTGGCCGAGTTGAACGTGGCCTGGAACAGGCGGCCCAACAGCGGCCCCACCGTGCCAGCCTCACGCGCCACGGCGTAGGCGGATTTCATCTGGCCAAGGATCTGCGGCTCGCCCAACACTAGCGAATCGAGACCGGCCGCCACACGCATCATGTGACGAACTGCCGCATCCTCTTCGTGCACATAAGCACACGCGCGCAGCTCATCGAGGCTTAAATGGTGGAAATCGGCCAGCCAGCGCAGTACCACATCCGCGGAAAGATGTTCCTGCTCTATATAAAGCTCGCTGCGATTGCAGGTTGAAAGGATTGCAGCTTCGCGGCTGTCGGTGAGCCGGCAGAGCTGTTGCAAGGCCTCAACCAACTGCTCTGGCGTAAACGCCACGCGCTCGCGCACGTCTACGGAGGCAGTCTTGTGGTTAATACCGAGTGCGAGGAAGGCCATTCAATATCGCTGATGATGTCGGGAAGCCGACAATTGTCCTACTTCGAAAGATTCAGAACAACCACCGTCGTCTATTGTCCCTATACCTTGTACCTATAAATACGCCAACTGAGTCTCGGTTATGTTTGGCCGAAGGCTTGTGTCATGATGATCCGACCGCAGGTTAGTCGTCCTCTTCCTATATGAATAGATCCTCCGCGTTGCTCCTTGCTTTTGTCTTCCTCAGCGGCTGCCAGGCCTTGGCCCCCGTGTCGCCGGACGGTACGCCGCCGGTGGAAGACAGCACCCCCGCCCCTGAAAAGCCCAAGGTTTATTCTTCATTCAGTGAAGAAACGGTGTTCAGCCTGCTGAGCGCGGAGCTGGCTGGCCAGCGCAATCGTTTCGACATTGCGTTGGATAACTACGTGACGCAGGCCATAAATACGCAGGATCCGGGGATTTCCGAGCGGGCGTTTCGTATCGCCGAGTACCTGGGCGCCGATCAGGCTGCGCTGGATACCTCGCTGATCTGGGCGAAAAACGCGCCGGACGACCTCGAGGCGCAGCGCGCCGCGGCGGTGCAACTGGCGCGTGCGGGGCGCTACGACGACTCCATGGTCTATATGGAGAAGGTCTTGCAGGGCAAGGGCGACACCCATTTCGACTTTCTTGCGCTGTCGGCTGCCGACACCGACCAGGACACGCGCAATGGTCTGATGAAGAGCTTCGACCGCCTGCTGCAAAAACATCCCAAGAACAGTCAGCTGATTTTCGGCAAGGCCTTGCTGTTGCAGCAAGACGACGAGGCCGATGCGGCGCTGAAGCTGCTGGAGCAGAACCCACCGGAAGAGGGTGAGATCGCGCCGATCCTGCTGCGTGCGCGCCTGCTGCAAAACCTCAATCGCGGCAAGGAAGCGATTCCGCTGCTGGAAAAAAGTATCAAGAAGTACCCGGACGACAAGCGCCTGCGCCTGACCTACGCGCGCATGCTGGTGGAGCAGGACCGCATGGAAGACGCCAAAGTGCAGTTCGCCAACCTGGTCCAGCAATACCCGGACGACGACGAACTGCGCTACTCCCTCGCACTGGTGTGCCTGGAAGCCAAGGCCTGGGATGAGGCCAAGGGTTACCTGCAAGAGCTGATCGAACGCGAAAGCCACGTGGATTCGGCGCACCTGAACCTGGGCCGCATCGCCGAGGAGCACAATGACCCACAGGCTGCCCTGCTTGAGTATGCCCAGGTCGGCCCTGGCAACGATTACCTGCCGGCGCAACTGCGCCAGGCCGACATATTGATGAGCAACGGTCGCACCGACGAGGCGGAAAAACGCCTGGCGGCTGCGCGTGATGCCGAGCCTGACTACGCGATCCAGCTGTACCTGATCCAGGCCGAAACCCTGTCGGCCAATAACCAGGGCGAGCGCGCCTGGAAACTGCTGCAACAAGCGTTGCTGCAATACCCCGACGACTTGAACCTGCTGTACACCCGCGCCATGCAGGCGGAAAAGCGCAACGACCTGGCGCAGATGGAAAAAGACCTGCGCCTGATCATCAAGCGTGATCCGGACAACGCCATGGCCCTCAACGCCCTGGGCTACACCTTGTCCGACCGGACCACGCGCTACGACGAAGCCAAGGCGCTGATCGAACAAGCGCACAAGCTCAACCCGGAAGACCCGGCCGTGCTCGACAGCCTGGGCTGGGTGAATTACCGCCTAGGCAACCTGGATGAAGCCGAACGCTTGCTGCGCCAGGCACTGGAGCGTTTCCCCGACCAGGAAGTCGCCGCCCACCTGGGTGAAGTCCTGTGGGCCAATGGCAAACAACGCGAAGCGCGCCAGATCTGGGAAAAATTCCTCAAGGAACAACCCGAAAGCCCCATCCTGCGCGGCACCATCAAACGCCTGACCGGATCCGAGACCCTTTAAGCTTATGTTCTTGCGCCACGTTGCAGTCTTCAGTCTCATCGCCCTGCTCGCCGGTTGCGCGGGCGTCGGCACCCGCGAATCCGTTGAGGGCCAGGGCAACCCGGCGCAATGGCAACAGCACAAGGATCAGCTCGCCAGCATCGATGGCTGGCAGATCGAAGGGAAAGTCGGTGTTCGTGCGCCGAAAGATTCCGGGAGCGGTACGTTGTTCTGGCTGCAACGCCAGGATTACTACGACATCCGCCTGTCCGGCCCATTGGGCCGTGGCGCGGCACGCCTGACCGGCCGACCGGGGCAAGTAAGCCTGGAAGTGGCCAATCAGGGCCGCTATGAAGCGACATCGCCGGAAACATTGCTGGAAGAACAGATCGGCTGGAAGCTGCCAGTGTCGCATCTGGTGTGGTGGGTACGCGGCTTGCCCGCGCCTGAGAGCAAAAGCCGCTTGCGCCTTAACAGTGATAGCCGCCTGGCCACCCTGGAGCAGGATGGCTGGCAAGTCGAATATTTGAGCTACGTGCAGCAAAGCGGTTACTGGCTGCCTGAACGAATCAAGCTGCATGGCACCGACCTTGACGTCACGCTGGTGATCAAGGACTGGCAACCACGCAAACTGGGACAATAACGTGACCGTAGAACGCTTGACCCTGCCCTCCCCTGCAAAACTCAATTTGATGTTGCACATCCTGGGTCGTCGTGAAGACGGCTACCACGAGTTGCAGACGCTGTTTCAATTTCTCGACTACGGCGATGAGATGACGTTCGCCGTACGCGACGATGGCGTGATCCAGTTGCATACCGAATTCGAAGGCGTGCCCCACGACAGCAACCTGATCGTGAAGGCCGCAAAAAAACTTCAGGAACAATCTGGCTGCTCGCTCGGCATCGACATCTGGATCGATAAAATCTTGCCCATGGGCGGTGGTATCGGCGGCGGCAGTTCGAATGCGGCCACCACACTGCTGGGTCTGAATCACTTGTGGCAACTCGGCTGGGACCACGATCGCCTGGCGGCGCTGGGCCTTACGCTGGGCGCGGACGTCCCGGTTTTCGTGCGTGGACACGCCGCATTTGCTGAGGGTGTCGGGGAAAAACTCACCCCTGTAGAGCCCGAAGAACCGTGGTATGTCGTACTTGTGCCGCAAGTATCTGTAAGTACAGCAGAAATTTTTTCAGATCCGTTGTTGACACGTAACTCTTCTCCCATTAAAGTGCGCCCCGTTCCCAAGGGAAACAGTCGAAATGACTGCTTACCGGTTGTAGCAAGGCGTTATCCAGAGGTACGTAACGCTTTGAATTTGTTAGGTAATTTTACCGAAGCAAAATTAACCGGAACTGGAAGTTGTGTGTTTGGGGGCTTCCCAAACAAAGCTGAAGCTGATAAAGTCTCGGCCCTTCTTACAGAGACCCTTACAGGGTTTGTAGCAAAGGGAAGCAACGTTTCGATGTTGCATCGCAAGCTGCAAAGTCTGCTCTAAAAGGAACCGAGTGTTAGGCACTCGTTGCAACAGATACAGGGGCGTCGCCAAGCGGTAAGGCAGCAGGTTTTGATCCTGCCATGCGTTGGTTCGAATCCAGCCGCCCCTGCCATTTTCTAATACTCATCCAGGTTACCCTCAGCCTCTAGGTACTGCGCGTGTCCAAGATGATGGTCTTTACGGGGAACGCCAACCCCGATCTGGCTCGACGTGTCGTACGTCAGCTGCATATCCCTCTCGGTGACATCTCTGTCGGTAAATTCTCCGACGGTGAAATTACAGCCGAGATCAATGAAAACGTCCGCGGTAAAGACGTCTTCATTATTCAGCCGACTTGCGCTCCGACCAACGATAACCTGATGGAACTCGTCGTGATGGCTGATGCCTTCCGCCGCTCCTCAGCGACTCGAATCACAGCTGTAATCCCTTACTTTGGTTATGCCCGTCAGGATCGCCGTCCGCGCTCCGCACGTGTGGCCATCAGCGCGAAAGTTGTCGCTGACATGCTGACCGTGGTAGGTATCGACCGTGTTCTCACGGTTGACCTGCACGCTGACCAAATCCAGGGGTTCTTCGATATTCCGGTAGATAACATCTACGGCTCCCCAGTCCTGGTGGATGACATCGAAGACCAGCGCTTTGAAAACCTGATGATCGTGTCCCCGGACATTGGTGGCGTCGTGCGTGCACGGGCTGTTGCCAAATCCTTGGGCGTGGACCTCGGGATCATCGACAAACGCCGTGAAAAAGCCAATCACTCTGAAGTGATGCATATCATCGGTGATGTCGAAGGGCGTACCTGTATTCTGGTTGATGACATGGTCGACACCGCCGGCACCCTGTGCCACGCGGCGAAAGCCTTGAAAGAGCACGGTGCCGCAAAAGTCTTCGCCTACTGCACACACCCTGTGCTGTCGGGTCGAGCGATCGAGAACATCGAGAACTCCATGCTGGACGAACTGGTGGTGACCAACACCATCCCGTTGTCCGCTGCAGCTCAAGCCTGTTCGCGTATCCGCCAACTGGATATTGCACCGGTAGTTGCCGAAGCGGTTCGCCGCATCAGCAATGAAGAATCGATCAGCGCGATGTTCCGTTAAGGGTCAAACCTTCGGATCATTTCACTGACGAAAAGCGCCCCGCCCCGGCATTCTGTCGGGGCGGGGCTTTTTTGCCCATATCGAGAACGGCGCTGGTCGCAAACGCCACTCGATGATGGCTATTTTGGAGATACAAAATGACTGACTTTACTCTGAACGCTCAAGCGCGTACTGACCTGGGGAAAGGTGCGAGCCGCCGCCTGCGTCACGCCGCCAACATCCCAGCCGTTGTATACGGTGGTAACAAGCCTGCTGAATCCGTGACCATCCTGGCCAAGGAAATCGCCAAGCTGTTCGAAAACGAAGCTGCCTACAGCCACGTTATCGAGCTGAACGTCGACGGCGCCAAGCAGAACGTCATCGTTAAAGCGATGCAGCGTCACCCGTCCAAGCAGTTCATCATGCACGCTGACTTCGTTCGCGTTGTAGCTGGCCAGAAACTGACCGCTGTCGTGCCTGTGCACTTCGTCGGCGAAGAAGCTCCGGTCAAGAAAGGCGGCGAGATTTCTCACGTTGTGAACGAAATCGAAGTGACCTGCCTGCCGAAAGACCTGCCTGAGTTCATCGAAGTCGACCTGTCGACCGCTGAAGTTGGCGCCATCATCCACCTGTCCGACCTCAAGGCCCCTAAAGGCGTTGAGTTTGTTGCACTGGCTCACGGTGATGACAAAGCTGTTGCAAACGTACACGCTCCACGCGTTGCTCCAGAAGCAGACGCTGCAGAGTAAATCACTCTGTAACGTCGGAGCTTGAGGAAACATCGCGGACCGAAACGTAGCGAGAAAGCGGGCGATAACGCGACGTTTACTCTTGAGTAAATGAGCTACTGTTGTCCACTTTCGCCGCACCTTGGTTTGGCGATGTTATCCACAACTCCAAAGGAAGGGCCCCTGTCGTGACTGCCATTAAACTGATCGTTGGCCTGGGAAATCCAGGCGCCGAATACGAACAGACCCGGCATAACGCGGGGGCCCTTTTTGTTGAGCGCATCGCCCACGCGCAAGGTGTGAACCTTGTGGCCGATCGCAAGTATTTTGGCCTGACCGGGCGCTTCTCGCACCAGGGTCAGGATGTTCGTCTGCTGATTCCCACCACCTACATGAACCGTAGCGGCCAAGCCGTGGCGGCGCTTGCGAACTTCTTCCGGATCAAACCCGAAGAAATCCTGGTGGCCCATGACGAACTGGACCTGCCACCCGGTGTTGCCAAGCTCAAGCTCGGCGGTGGGCATGGCGGGCACAATGGCCTGCGCGACATCATCGCGCAGTTGGGCAATCAGAATAATTTCTACCGTCTGCGGCTCGGCATTGGCCACCCAGGCGTTGCCAGTATGGTTTCAAATTTCGTCCTGGGTCGTGCGCCACGCGCCGAACAGGAAAAACTCGATGCCAGCATCGACTTTGCCCTCGGCGTGCTGCCGGATATCTTCGCCGGTGAATGGAACCGCGCGATGAAAAACCTGCACAGCCAGAAGGCCTGACTCTTTATCCGAGGGGAAACACCATGGGATTCAATTGCGGCATCGTCGGCCTGCCCAACGTCGGCAAATCCACCCTGTTCAACGCCCTGACCAAGTCCGGTATTGCGGCGGAGAACTTCCCCTTCTGCACCATCGAACCCAACAGCGGTATCGTGCCGATGCCGGACCCACGCCTGGACGCCCTCGCGGCCATCGTCAATCCAAAGCGCATCCTGCCGACCACCATGGAATTCGTCGACATCGCGGGCCTGGTGGCTGGCGCGTCGAAAGGTGAAGGCCTGGGTAACAAGTTCCTGGCCAACATCCGTGAAACCGATGCCATCGCCCACGTGGTCCGCTGCTTTGAAGACGAGAACGTGATTCACGTCTCCAACAGCGTCGACCCGAAACGCGACATCGAGATCATCGACCTGGAACTGATCTTCGCCGACCTCGACAGCTGCGAGAAACAATTGCAGAAGGTCGCGCGTAACGCCAAGGGCGGCGACAAAGACGCAGTGGTTCAAAAAGCGCTGCTGGAACAGCTGATCGCGCACTTCACCGAAGGCAAGCCGGCACGCAGCCTGATGAAGAACATGGGCGCTGACGAGAAGGCCGTGATCAAAGGCTTCCACCTGCTGACCACCAAGCCGGTGATGTACATCGCCAACGTCGCCGAAGACGGTTTCGAAAACAACCCGCTGCTAGACGTGGTCAAGGCCATCGCCGACGAAGAAGGCGCGATCGTGGTGCCGGTGTGCAACAAGATCGAAGCCGAAATCGCCGAACTGGATGACGGCGAAGAGAAGGACATGTTCCTTGAGGCCCTGGGCCTGGAAGAGCCTGGCCTGAACCGCGTGATCCGCGCCGGTTACGAAATGCTCAACCTGCAGACCTACTTCACCGCCGGTGTCGAAGAAGTCCGTGCATGGACCGTCAAGGTCGGCGCCACAGCGCCACAGGCCGCCGGCGTGATCCACACCGACTTCGAGAAAGGCTTTATCCGTGCCGAAGTGATCGCCTACAACGACTTTATCCAGTTCAAGGGTGAGGCCGGTGCCAAGGAAGCGGGTAAGTGGCGCCTGGAAGGCAAGGAATACATCGTGAAAGATGGCGATGTGATGCACTTCCGTTTCAACGTATAAGTTTCACGCTGCAGATAAAAAGCCGATGCAATGCATCGGCTTTTTTGTACCTGCCTGATTGTCATAGATAAACAAATTTAAGATTAATCTTACATATACAGTGAGCATCAAAACCACTCAACCACCATAGGCCCTCCGTTTATCCTACAACACTTTAGCTGCTTACCCCTTTCAACCCTACCTCCCACCCTGATAAGTTTCGACCTGCTGGCGAGGCTAACAGGTCGTTCGCCCAGCCATAAAGCAATAGCGTTGGCGGAGCCTCTTTACAATGTCGGTCTTTATTCACAAGCACAATGAAGTAGATCCCCTCTTTATTGCAGGCTCGGAAATTGAAAGCACCCTCAATACGACCGCAACACTTAATATAGACATCCTATTACTAGGAGAAACCGGCACCGGCAAAGATACCTTGGCGCAGCGGGTACATCGATTGTCTGGCCGCCGTGGAAACCTGGTCGCCGTTAACTGTGCAGCCATCCCGGAAACTCTCGCCGAAGGCCAATTATTCGGGGTCAATAGTGGCGCCTATACCGGTGCAGTGCAGTCGAGGGCAGGCTTTATCGAAGCCGCACACCTGGGTACGTTGTACCTGGATGAAATCGACAGCATGCCGCTGCCCCTGCAGGCCAAACTGCTTCGAGTCTTGGAGTCGCGCGGTGTCGAGCGCTTGGGGTCGACCCGGTTCATCCCAGTGGACATGCGCGTCATCGCGTCCGCTCAGCAATCGCTGCATGACATGGTCGAACAAGGCACCTTTCGACGTGATCTTTACTTTCGCCTGAATGTCGTGAGCATCAACCTTGTGCCACTGCGTAACCGGCAAGAGCAAATCATTCCGCTGTTTATGGATATGGTGCGACAAGAAGCGCAATACTTCGACTGCCCCGCGCCTACACCAACCGATACGTTACTCCAACAATTGCTCTGCCACCGCTGGCTGGGTAATGTCCGCGAATTACGTTCGGCAGCCAAACGCTTTGTGTTGGGCATGCGGCCCCTCGATTCGCCGGTAAAAGATGCTCGGTTCATGCCGTTGAAAGAGCGCCTGCAGCAAATCGAAAAGTCATTGATCGAGGAGTCGTTGAAACGTCATGCGGACTGCGTGGAGCGTGTCGCCGCAGAACTGGGCGTTGCCAAGCGAACACTGTATTACCGTTTGAAGCATTTGAATATATTGACCTAGGCATCCACCTAAACTCGACGACAACATCTTTAGAAACACTTCAGAAACACTTTAGAAATATAATTCTGGAACGTTTTCTACCTCTTCGACCACTCAATTGATGAGCCTAGGCTCTAAAGATTTTAGGCATGCTATATGTCTATTATTTAGGCACTAACCATATTGAAAGCAGGTAATTAATATGACTATTGACACTATTACCGGATACAACAGTAATAATATTTACACAAACGGATACGGAAGCGGAAACGATGTCAGCGGCGCATTCGGCGAAATGGACAGCGACACCGCGGCGGTGCTTCAACAACAAAATCTGCGCAAGAAAAATGCGCAGAACTACCACCAAACCGTAGAAGGCATGAAGCTCGACTTCTCCACCAAACTTATGACGCAGATTGGCTCCGCAAGGGCTTAAGCATAAAACGACTTGTCTCCTCAGTTCATTGATGGAGGAGGCAAGTCCCCACCGATATACTTGGAGTGTCAAATGCTTTCGAAAACCGAGTGGGTCTCACAGCCTCAAACTCTTGTACAAAGAAACGACATGGCAACGCCTGCCGACTCCACGCTCGACAGCCATTTTTTTGCCTCGGCGTTGATGAACGATAGCGGTCCAAAGCCCTCGGCTCCGGCCATTAGCGCTCACTATCTGGCGGAGCAATCCACTGCCCTCAAGAGCAAGTCAGACCTGGTATCCAGAGGGTTGAAAGACTTCGCCAGCGGCAAGCACTCCCTAAAGGCAGCACAAGTGCCCCTGGCGTTGGTTGAAAGCAAGGAACTCCTGTCAGTGTCAGTGAAAGTCATCAAACACGGTATTGCGATGGTGGAAAAAACCACCAATCTGCAATAGGAAACCTATGCGCAGCCGTCTCATCACTTGTTTACTGTTAACGCTGGCACTCCTCCTTGCCGGCTGTAGTGAACGCATCGAACTTCACCGCCAACTGTCCGAGCAGGAAGCCAACGATGTCATTGCCGAGCTGGCGGATAAACAAATCCGCGCCCAAAAGACATTGGAAAAGGACGGTGTGGTCGTTCGGGTGAAAACCAGCGACATCGCCCGCGCGGTACGCACGCTGGAGGCTGCGGGGCTGCCCAAAACCGCGCGTTCCACGCTGGGAGAGATTTTCCGCAAGGAGGGTGTCATCTCCACCCCCCTGGAGGAACGGGCCCGTTACATCTACGCGTTATCACAGGAACTGGAGGCCACGTTATCCAACATCGACGGGGTCATCGTCGCGAGGGTGCATGTCGTGTTACCCGAACGCGTGGCCCCGGGCGAACCCGTTCAACCTGCATCGGCCTCGGTCTTTATCAAGCATGACCCGCGCCTGGACCCCGATAACATCAGGCCACGTGTGCGCAGAATGGTCGCCAGCAGCATCCCAGGCATGACTACCACGGTGGACAACCCAGAAAAACTCACCGTCACCTTCGTACCTGCAACCGCCTATGTCGAACAGGAACGCCTGACCTATTTCGGGGCTTTCTTGGTACCCGAGAAAGATCTGACGTTTTGGCAGACAGCGCTGGCAGCACTGCTGATTGCGTTGGCGCTATCGGCCGCAGGGCTGGCATTCTGGCTTCGGAAAAAACTACGCCCGGAAATGGCACAGGTCAATGACCCACCAAGCACCGCACTCCATGAATGAGCTGTACCAATGGGCACGCTGGTGGACATCTCCCTGGAGCCATTCGCAACAGGACTGGTGGCCCTTCGACCTGGACTCACCTGCCGCCAAGACACTGTGCCGAAGCCGGCATGAACGCATAGGTGTCGCAATGGGCATTACCCCGTGCCTGCCGATTCACCCCTCCCCAGCCCTGTTGCACTTGGTGCTGGCACCGACCGCGCAACGGGAACTGATGCTGGCGCTGGTCGAGGGCATTTACCATCCACAGCACGACAGCGCCTTGAGCACGGATCAACGCGAATGGTGCGCGCGTCTGTCCATGGCGCTCCCCCCCGCGTCCCACAAACCCAGCGTAGACCCTCTGTATTACCTGCGTAGCTGGGTTGACCCAGCCATCTGGCAGCGCCTGCGGCTCAGCTTCTCCCGCCAGCGGGTGCAACAACTCGAGAGCGCACTTCAGATGCCAGCCGCCAGCAAGCTCGACACTGTCTGGCAAGCCGTGATCTGGCGTGCCAGCGCCCTGGCCAACAATGTCACCCTACCCGCGGAGAACCTCAATCATGCTCTGCCGACGCAAGATTGAATTATTGACGTCTTCTGCAAGCCTGTCGCAGCCCGTGATCTCAAGGGAACTGCTCGCCGACAACCAGCGCGCAGAGCATGTGCTCGACAACGCCCAGGCGCAGGCCGAGACGCTGCTGCAGCAGGCGCAAGAGCAGAGCGCGCAAATACTCAAGCAGGCGCACGAAGAGTTCTGGCAACGTGCCAACCACCAACTGCAGCGGTGGGAAGCCGAACGACAGACAATCGGCGACCAGTGTGAAAGATTCGCCACCACCATCACCCAACAAGCGCTAAGCAGCTTGCTGGAGATGACCCCTCCCGCAGAGCGCATCAGTGCCTTGCTCAACAAGTTGCTGGACCCACTGATCCCCCGCCCCAACGCCGCGCTGGCCTGCCACCCCGCTGATCAAGCACACGTGGAGCAGTGGCTGCATATCAACACCGAGGTACGCTGGAGCCTGCGTCTGGACGACGCCCTCCCGCCCCAGACACTCATCCTGGAAACAGAAGAAGGCAGTTTCCACGTTGAATGGCAGCGCGCCGTCGAGAGCTTGTTTCTGCTGGACCCGCAGCCGCCGCGCAAGTAGGAAATGCCCGGACATTGCCACTGCATGATCGGCGCCTGGAACCGTTACCAAATTTGAACCACACACAGGGGCACGTCACTGGAGGATGCCCCTATGAACTTTGATTACCGGCAGCACCAACGGCAGTACCGAGAGCTGGACACCGTCAGAAAACAAATGGATCAGATAAGAAAAACGCCCGACGAGGAACTGGATAGCGAAACATTCGCGGCGTTGTTGAATCAGGCGCTGGACATAAAGATGAGTGCGAACCAGCTTCTGACTACCACTCAGGCCCTGACCAACTACCGGGCCGATCAGGGAAAAATCGTCTTCGATGGTATTCCCTGAGTATCGGTTGAATACAGGACGTGGGCACTCGCGAATCGAGGCCCCCTCCCTGCCAACACGCTGTAGTCCTCGTTCACCCCGCAACCTCCGCTCCCGCCAAATACAGAGACTTCCCATGAATAACAAGACTGACAAGCCTGACTGCTTGCGCAACGTTTCGCCCAATCACACGCAAAAACGCCGCTGTTGGCCTGGTCTGATCGTACTGCCTTGGCTGCTGAGCGCTTCACACAGTAGCTTCGCTGCCGTCCCTCCCGAATGGAAAAACACGGCCTACGCCTACGAGGCCGAGCACAAACCGCTGCGCGAGGTGCTCGAAGACTTCGCACAGACCTTTGGTACCCAACTGCAAGTCGAAGGCCTGCTGGAAGGCATCGTCAACGGCAAGATACGCGCAAACACCCCACAATCGATGCTCGACAGGCTGGGCGTGGAACACCGCTTCCAGTGGTATCTGTACAACAACACGCTCTATATCAGCACCTTGGACCAGCAAGAGTCGACGCGACTGGAGGTTTCCTCCGAGACCATCGCCGACCTCAAGCAGGCACTGACTGATATCGGCTTGCTCGACAGCCGGTTCGGTTGGGGCGAGTTGCCCGAGGAAGGCGTCGTACTGGTTTCCGGCCCGCGGCGGTACATCGAGCAGATCAAGCAATTCAGCAGCCAGCGTCGCTCGCCGGACGAGAAGCAAAATGTGTTGAGCTACCCGTTGAAGTTCGCTAACGCGGCGGATCGTTTGGTGGATTATCGCGGAGAGAAGCTGAAAATCCCCGGGGTGGCCAGCATTTTGCGAGGGCTGCTGGAGCCACGTCCCTCGTCGACGATCCCAGGCATGAACTCACGTCCCGCGGCTACCCAGCCCTCCCCTCTGGTGCCGAATGTTCCGCGCCTGGGAAACCCGCTGCTAGGCCAGATGCTCGGCACCAACACCGGGCAATTGGAAACGGGCGCGACGCTGACCCCTCGCGCGCCTGCGAGCAGCAGCCGCATCCGCGTCGAAGCCGACGTGCGCAACAACGCTGTGCTGATCTACGACTTACCCGAGCGCCAGGTCATGTACCGCGAGTTGATCACCCAACTCGACGTCGCACGCAAGCTGGTGGAAATCGATGCCATCATCCTCGACATCGAGCGCACGCAACTGCGTGAGTTCGGGGTCAACTGGGGCTTCCAGAACAGCCGCTTCAGCGCGGGCTTCACGAATTTCGCACCCGGTACCACTTCCCAGCTATCAATTGAAAACCGCGATCGCTTCTACGCCGACATCCGCGCGCTGGAGGCCAAGGGGCTGGCAACCATGGTCTCCAACCCTTCCGTACTGACCCTGGAAAACCAGCCTGCGGTCATCGACTTCAACCGCACCCAGTACCTCACGCCCGGCCGCGACAACGTAACGATCATGCCGATCGTCGTTGGCACCAGCTTTCGTGTCATACCGCGGGTCATCACCAGCCGCGGCAGCCATCAAGTGCATTTGGCGATCGATATCGAGGACGGTAATTTCGGTGCGCCCAACCCCGTGAACGGCAACCCCAGTACCAGCCAGGGCAAGGTCAGCACCCAGGCGGTCATGGCGGAAAAACGCTCCTTGGTGGTCGGTGGCTTCCATGTCACCGAAAGCACAGACAAGCAAAACAAGGTGCCGCTGCTGGGGGATATTCCACTGCTGGGCAAGGCGCTGTTCTCCTCCACCGAACGGCAGAACAACCGGCGTGAACGCCTGTTCATCCTGACCCCACGCGTGATCGGCGACCAGTCCGACCCGTCGCGCTACCTGCCGCAGGCCGACCAGGCAGAACTGCAGACCGCCCTCGCGCCGCTGGCCAGGCGCACGGCCCCTCACGCACCGGTGATCAAGCGCAGCGACATTATCAACACCTTGGCGCGCCTGGTCAGTGGCGAAGTGCCCAAGACGTTCAAGGCGGCCCCCATGCCACTGAGCCTGAACACCTTGTGCGATACCCGAAAATTACTTGAGCTAAACACCGAACGCAGCCAGTGGTATGCGGGCCCGGAATACAACGTGGCCGTCGTGGTGCTGCGCAACACGTTCAACCGCAATGTGCGCATCGATGAGAAGGAGTGCAGCAATTCGCACACCCTGGCCGTCAGCGTCTGGCCACGTGCGTGGCTCAAGCCGGGTGAAGAAGCCGAGGTGTTTATCGCCATGCGCCCGGTGGTCAAGGATGAACATCTCGGTGTACCTCGCCCCTCATTGATCAGCCCAGCCCAGAAGGCCAAACCATGAAGCACAAAATGTTATACGCCTCCCTGATCGGCGCGGTGTTGCTTGTCGCCGGTTGCACCCCAACCTGCAAGGGCGACTCCTGCTCTCGCCCGCAATCGTCTCCGAACAAGCTGATCATCTGGTGGCCACCGCAGATGCGCGTCGAACCCGGCCCGGCGGGAGAACGTGCGGACTATCAAACGGTGTCGCTGGAGCGATGACTGCCCCCGAGCTGCCTGCTGCTCAACGCTGTTCAAGCTCAGGCAGCTCGAGGGTTTCACGCTTGGCTTCATCATCCAGCTCACGCAACGTGCGATAGATGATGGCTACGGCCTGCAAGGTTTCCCGAGGGATGCTGGCCCCCAGCTTTTGGGGGTAGAGGGTGCGGGCCAGCCATACGCACTGAATCACCGGAACCTCTGCGGCCTTCGCCCGCGCGATCAACTGGCGAGCATCGGCGTCCGTACCTTTGTCCACCAATAGAGGCAGTGGGGTTTTTCCAGGGCGGTAATACAAGGCCACGGCAAAGTGCGTCGGGTTGACCACCAGCATGTCGGCCTCCTCCAGCTTGGGCAGCTTGACCTTGGGCTCCTCCTGGGACAACTGGAAGGCGAGCGAGCGCCGTTGCCCTTTCACGTGGGGGTCGCCTTCCATGTCCTTGTATTCCTTGAGCACCTCCACCTGGGTCATGCGCATGCGCTTGGCAAAGAAGTGTTTTTGCATGGAAAAATCGATCAGCGCCAACACCAGCAGCAACCCCAGACAAGCGTGCAGCAAGTGGCGGAACAACGTGATCAACGCGAGGAGGTAACTTTGCAGGTCGCTATTGGCCAGGTTAATCAATGCACCCAGCGACGGCATGATCACCATGTACAACGCCAGGCCCAGCAGCAACGCTTTGGCGATACTCATCAACAGGTTGATCAACGACTGTGCGGAGAACATCTGCTTGAGTTGATTGAGCGGATTGAGGCGATTGAAATCGAGTTTCAGGACCTCCGGTGCAAACAGCAACCCGATTTGCATCCAACTGCTGATCAGCTTCATCGCAATCGCCACCCCGGCCATCAACAGGGCGAACGAAAAAAACAGCGCCAGCCCCTCGAACAACACTTCTTCCAGTGCTCGCATGAAGGGTTGGTTCATGCGCGACATCGGCAGCACTATCAACTGCTGGAAACGTTGCATACTGGTCTCGGCCGTCATCAGCGCGATCTCGCTGATGGCCGTCAACACCATCAACTTGCCCACATCCTGGCTTTGGGAGACCTGGCCTTTCTTACGCTGGTCCCGCAGTTTTTTGGCCGACGCGGGGTGCTTCTTTTCGCCTGAGTCACTCATGCTGAACCGACCTTGAACAGCAGCGCCAGTGAATGCTTGAGATCACCGAGCAGGCCCATGCGACCGACAATCAAGTCCTGTAACAACGCAAAATACAACAGCAGAATGCCGAGCCCCGCGAGGCATTTGAGCGGCGGCGCCAGCGTGCTTACCTGCAACTGCTGACTGTAAACCCCCAGCAACGCAATACCGAATTCCAGCAACAACAGCACCGCAATGAAAGGCGCGGCGTAGAGCATCATGTGCATGAAGGTGTCGCCGAGCAGATCCACAAACACCCCCATCCCGTTGGCCGACGGCAACGGGAACCAGACCGTGGGCGGCCATATCCGATAACTGTCCCAGATCACCTGGGTCAGTGCCCCCAAGCCGACGCTGACCATCAACAGAAATATCGCCAGTTGCTTGAACATGTGCCCGCAGGGTGTCGCGTCCGGCCCCAGCGACGGGTTGAGCTGCCCACCGGCCAGGGCGCCGCGCTGGTTGTCCAGCAACGCCCCCACCGACTCGAACATCCAGAACGGCATCGACAGCAACACCCCCAGCAGAAGCCCGAGGATGACCTCCTTGAGGACCAACCCGCCAAGCATCAGCATCGAATAGTCCTGGCCCGCCAACAGCGCATGGATGCCCGGTGCCGGCAGCAAGGCCAGCACCATCACGATGGCATGCCGGGGCATACCGCGAATATGTTGAAAACAGAATGCCGCCACCAATATGGCGCACGGATAGATCCGCGCCATGGCGATGACCAGGCTCGGTAGATACTCCACATACGGCAGCACAGGCCAGACCTCAGTTCAGGGCCGAACGGCCGATCATTTCAAAGGTCAGGTTGATCAACTGGATCAACTCAACACCGATCCAGCGGCCGGTAAGGATCAGCGTGATCCCCACCGCCACCAGCTTGATGCCAAAGGGCAGCGTCTGATCCTGAACCTGCATCAGCGCCTGCACCAGCGAGGTCATCACCCCTACCACCACGGCCACGATCAACGGCGGCGCCGACAACACCACCACCAGCAACATGCCCTGCTTGAACAGCACGATAGGTTCCATAAGCGACTCAGAGATAAGAAAGGAACAGGCTGTCGAGCAACCGTGACCAGCCGGAGACCAGCACGAACAGGAGCAATTTGAGCGGTAGGGAAATGGTCATCGGCGAGACCATCTGCATGCCCAGCGCCAAGAGCAGGTTGGAGACGATCAGGTCGATCACGATAAACGGGATGTAGATCAGAAAGCCGATCTCGAACCCGGCCTGCAACTGCGACAACACGAACGCCGGGACCAGCAGGATCAGGTCTTCACGCTGGACCTCCCGGGCCATTTGGGCAGGCCACAGGCGCGCCGTATTTTCCAGCAGATGGGTCAGCACATCCGGGTCAACATTGCGCAGCATGAATGTACGCAGCGGTTGGATGGCCTCCTGGCCGGTCTGCAGCATGCTTTGCACACTGCTGAGGTCCAGCGGCGAAACCTTGACCACCTCCGCTATCTGGTAGCCGACAGGCGCCATGATAAACAGCGTCGCCGCAGGATCAGGCGTGTGGTGGCAATCGACAGCGCCAGGCGGAACATGGTGGTCAGCAACAAAATCGACGGAAACGACGAAAACGCCAACGGCCCCGGTAGGTACAGGGCCAGTACGATCAACAGGCACGAGATGCAGATGTTTACCGCAATGAGGATGTCCGCCAGCCAAGTGGGCAGTGGCACGATAAAGATAAACACAATGGCCATGACCACCACGGCGCCCAGCACTTCGGCGCGCTGCGCAACCTTGAGCAGCAGCCCATTGATGCTCGACAGCGCAGTCACAGACCCCTCCTCTGAGCAACCGGGCCCCCAGGCCCCCGCTCGACCCGGGCAAACTCATCCATCACCAACAAAAAGTTGTGCAGCGCGTCTCGGCGCGTCTGGCCGTCCAGCCAAATACCCAGGGGTATCTGTTGAATCACTGGGTACAGCGCATTGAGGGAGATCAGTTGGCAAGGCCGGCCAGCGGCCAACAGATCATCCGCCAGGCGCTGCACTTCAGAGGCCGCAACGCCCGTACCGGCATAGCCCAGCAGGCGCTGCAACAGGCTCACCGCATCCTGCTCAAGGTTCAGGCGCCGGATCAACGATTCGCAGTTGGACAACACGCCGCTCAGCTGTGAGCAGCTTTGCAGCCCCCGCAGCAACGAGCGCAACAAGGCGGTAGGCACCGACGGCACGTGAGCCGCGATGTCGTCCGACAAGGCGCCCCGCATGACCTTCAGGCCTTGCGAAAACCGTTCGGCACCGTACACGCGCAACAGCTCTTTCATCATCGTCGCCAGGGACTGACGAGTGACCACGCTGGCGTAATAGAGATCGCGCACCGCCTGGCGTTCTTGCGGGTCGGCACCCGCGGCCTGCAAGGTCATGGCGATGTTCAGGCCGGCCTGGATTTCCCTTTTAAAGCGAATATTGAGCCTGGCAAGGGCATCCTGGGCCAACCTTGCCTCGTCTTTGTCCCTTGCGGCCTGCGCCTGGGCCATTACCTGGTGGAGCACCACAAACGTTCGCGCTGGATCGTTGCCGGTGATTTCCAGCAGCGTGTCGATACTTGGCTCGCGCATCAGATAGTGCCGCACCATGCGGGTGATCGCGGCAAGCTTCGCCTGAGCCGGGTGGCCCAACTGGTCGTAAAGCTGCGCCAGTTGCTCGATAGGCATGACGCTCTCACCCACCGCCTGGCGCCTCGGCACGTTGTTAAACATCAGGTCCTGATTGAAGGCAAGCTCATCGACACCCGGACTCCTCGTCTGCGCCTGGGCGGCATCGACGTTGGGCAGATCCTGTTGCAGGACTTTTTGTACATCGCTGGGCGATTCAACTTTCATGGACAGATCAGGATTGGAAGAGTGTTTCCCTATGTGGCAAACCGTCTCCAAACAGTTCCATCAAAATCATCGACGCAGGCTTTTTGAAAAAGCCTGCACAACACCATCAAGGATATTTGCAAACTCTTGCGCAAATACACCTCGCATAAAGATATATATCCTTATAAATCATATATTTATGTAGTTTTTTAGTTTGGCACAGCCAGTGCTAAAGGGGTTCTCGTCGAAACCATTTCGGCAGCGTCTACCCTGAGGAAAAACAACATGAATATCCCAATTGAAGCTCTGGCTCACCTCGTTGGCAGCTCGCCTCAATTCATGCTCCAACTGACAGACGACCAGCAAAAGAAACTTCGGCGCTTCATTCACAAGCGTGTGCTCAACCCGGAAGATGCAGACGATCTTCTGCAACTGACCTACCTGGAAGCCTGGCGCAACCGCGAGCGCTTCAGCGGCAACGCCACCCTCAGTACCTGGATGTGCGGCATTGCGCAAAACCTGATCCGCAATCACTTCAGGCGCCTGTACGCCAAGCCCGTGCATTGCGAGTTTGATGAGGCGCTCTGGCATGGACACGAAGACAATCACAACCTGGATTGGGAATTTGAGATCAACCGTCGCCTGGAGAAAACCTTGAGCGCCATCGACCGCCTGCCGGCCGAGATGCGCAAGACGCTGTACGCGTCACTGGAAACCGACGGCAGCTACCAGGACACCGCCGACGTGCTGGATATTCCGATCGGCACAGTACGCTCACGCCTGTCGCGCGCCCGCGAACAACTCAAGCGTGTCACCCACAGCCCGATGCCCCGGTAAGCCAGACCCCGCGTTGGGCAGCAGGGATATCTGCCCAACCGAGTCGCACACCGGAAAATCGACGCAAAGCCCATGGGGGAACACCGACAGTGGCACGCCACTCGTCGCCGTTTCAGCCGATTTTGCTTAAACAGTTGAAAGCGCAGATAAAAATTCAAAATAAATACTTGACGCATTAGCGTTCTGAGCGAATAATGCGCGCCACTTGGCTACATAGCTCAGTTGGTTAGAGCATAGCATTCATAATGCTGGGGTCCGGGGTTCAAGTCCCTGTGTAGCCACCAAGTACTAAAAACGGCTTACCGAAAGGTAGGCCGTTTTTTTATGCCTGCAAGAAAGTGCAGCGCACATGCGCGCAAAAAAAACCGCCATCTGTACGGCGACGCTCCCCTGGCCCACTGCTAGTGTCCAACCTCCCCACACGGAGAGCATCCCCGATGAAACTGGATATCTACCAAGTCGACGCGTTCAGCTCCCACGTCTTCGGCGGTAATCCCGCAGCGGTCTGCCCACTGACCGAATGGCTGCCCAACGAACAACTGCATAACATCGCCGCCGAGAACAACCTCTCGGAGACCGCGTTTTTTGTACCGCGCGGCGAGGTCTATGAGTTGCGCTGGTTTACCCCGCAAGTCGAAGTGGACCTGTGCGGCCATGCCACGTTGGCCGCCGCCTGGGTGTTGATCCACAAACTGGCCGGTGCACCTGAGGTGCTGCGCTTTGCCACGCGCAGCGGCGAGCTTCGCGTGACGCGCAACGGCGACGAGCTGGCGATGGACTTTCCGGCCAAGCAGCCCCAGCCGTGCAAGCCTCCAGCAGGGATGTTGAGCGCGCTAGGCATCGAACACGCCGAGGTGTTCAGCACCGATGACTACATCGTGCTGGTGGACGATGAAGCCCAGGTCGCCGCACTGACCCCGGATTTCGCCAGCCTCAAGGGCTTGCCCAAACGCGGCATCGCGGTGACCGCCAAAAGCGCACGGTTCGACTTTATCTCGCGCTGGTTCGGACCGAACGTGGGCGTCAATGAAGACCCGGTCACCGGCTCCGCCCATACGTCGCTGACGCCGTTCTGGGCCGAACGCCTGGGCAAGCCGGTGTTGACCGCCGAGCAAGGCGGTACACGCCGTGGCCAGTTGCGCTGCGAACTCAAGGGCGACCGCGTGATCATCTCCGGCAGCGCAGTGCTTTACCTGCAAGGCACGATTTACCTGTAAAAAGCACTACCCCAAGGACAACAGATCATTCTCAAAATGAACGGAGTTCAACGCGTGCTTTCGATTTCCCGCCGGCAGTTGTCGGTCATGGTGGCAACCCTCGCCCTGGCGGCCTGCCATACCCCGATCACCGATCAACCACCGGCACCGGAGCTGGGCTCGGGCTACCGTACCGACCTCGCCACCCGCCATGCCGAGCGTCATATGGCAGCGGCCGCCAACCCACTGGCCGCCGAAGCCGGGCGCCAGATGTTGCGCCAGGGCGGTTCGGCAATTGATGCGGCGATTGCGATGCAAGCCGTGTTGACCTTGGTGGAACCGCAGTCGTCGGGCATCGGCGGCGGTGCGTTCATCATGCTGTGGGATGGCAAGAACGTGCGCGCCTACGACGGCCGCGAAACCGCACCGGCCGGGGCGAGGGAGCGTTTGTTCCTGCGCCCCGACGGTACGCCGATGGGGTTTGCCGAGGCGCAGATCGGCGGACGTTCGGTCGGCACGCCGGGGGTGCTGCGTGCGCTGGAACGGGCACACAAAGACAGCGGGCATTTGCCCTGGGCCACGCTGTTCGAACCGGCGATCCGCCTGTCGGAACAGGGTTTCGCGATTTCCCCGCGCCTGCACGCGCTGATTGCCGCCGACCGTTATATCCCCCAGTCCCCCGACATGGCGGCTTACTTCTTGAATGCCGATGGCACGCCAAAGGCCACCGGCACACGCTTGAAAAATCCGGCGCTGGCCGCCGTACTCAAACGCATCGCCAACGAAGGGCCAGACGCGTTGTATCACGGGCCGATTGCCGCTGAAATTGCCCGCAAGGTGCAAGGCCATCGCAACGCGGGAAGCCTGTCCCAAGCTGACCTCAAGGGCTACTCCGCCAAGGAACGTACGCCGCTGTGTACCGACTACAAACAGTGGAGAGTCTGCGGCATGCCGCCACCGTCGTCGGGCGGGATTGCCATCGCGCAAATCCTGGGCACGCTGCAAGCCCTGGAAAGCCGCGACCCGCCACTGGCAATCGCATCGATGAAACCGCTGAAGAGCGCTTCCCCCGCTGGCCTGGAACCTGTGCCTGAAGCCGTGCACCTGCTCGCCGAAGCGGGCCGCCTGGCCTTCGCCGATCGCGGGCTGTACGTGGCCGATGCGGATTTCGTCCCCGTGCCGGTCGCCGGTCTCGTCGCCCCGGACTACCTGGCCAGGCGCGCCGCGCTGATCGGTGAGCGCAGCATGGGCATCGCCAAGCCGGGCCAGCCTGCGGGCATCCAGGTGGCGTACGCACCGGACCGCTCGCCATTGCGTATTTCCACGTCGCAAGTGGTGGCGGTGGATGACCGCGGCGGCGCCGTGTCGATGACCACCACCGTCGAGGCGGCGTTCGGTTCGCACCTGATGGTCCAGGGCTTTTTGCTCAACAACCAGATGACCGATTTCTCGTTCATCCCCGAAGAACACGGCCAGCCAGTCGCCAACCGCGTCGAACCAGGCAAACGCCCGCGCTCGGCGATGGCCCCGACGTTGGTGTTCGACCGCAACAGCGGCGAGTTGCTGGCCACGATGGGTTCACCGGGCGGCTCGCAGATCATCGAGTACGTGAGCAAGTCCCTGGTGGCCATGCTCGACTGGAAACTCGACCCACAAGCCGCCATCAACCTGCCCAACTTCGGCAGTCGCAACGGCGCCACCGAGTTGGAAGCCGGCTTGTTCAGCCCGGCGTTGAAACAGGCGTTGAAGGACAAAGATCACGCGCTGAATGAAATCGACATGACCAGCGGCATCCAGGCCATCGTGCGCACGCGGGATGCCCAGGGCAAGGTGTCATTGAGCGGCGGCGCCGACCCGCGGCGTGAAGGCCAAGCCCTGGGCGACTGAACATTCAATCGACGGAGAGCACCCCATGCAGCAAGCAGACAATCTCGGCGCCCTCCCCGGCGTCGATCACGGTTTTTGTACGATCAACGACCCACTGCGCCCGGATGACGTGTTCATCTGCAAGCAGGTGCACAGTGCAACGGTGATTGAGTGGGAGGCGGATCAGCAGAGCAACACGGTTCCGGCCGACGGGGTGTTCACCGGCGAGCGGCAACCGATCGCGGTGATCACCGCCGACTGCCTGCCGATTCTCATCGCCGCAAAAAACGCCGCAAGCGTGGCGGCGGTGCATGGCGGCTGGAAGGGGCTGCAAGCGGGAATCATCGCCAATGCCGTGCAGCGCTTTGCCGAGGAAGGGATTGCCGCCGAGCAGTTGCTGGTGGCAATCGGGCCGTCGATCAAACCGTGCTGCTATGAAGTGAGCGAAGGGTTTATCGGGCAGCTCCAGGCAGATCAGGGACACCTGTGGCCGGACACTCCGGCGCCGTGGAGCGTTGTGCAACCTGCGCCGCTGCTGCCAGCGCAAATTGCGCCGCCCCAGGCGCAACAAACGGGCAGCGCCTGGTTCGACCTCAGCGGGTACGGCGTGATGCTGTTGCAAGCAGCGGGCATTCGGCGCGAGCAGATCGAAGTCAGCGCAGTGTGCACCTACTGCACCTCGCCAGCGTTTGCCAGCTATCGGCGCAGGACGCACCACCCGGACGAGCCCAAGACCCTGCTGTATTCGTGGATTGCTCGTAGAGCGATCACCGACTGATCTTCAACCCCCTGCGCCCCACATGCCGCTCCAACGCCAACTCAATCAACCGGCTCACCAACTCGCTGTAACTCATCCCCGTCGCCTGCCACAGCTTGGGGTACATGCTGATGCGGGTGAAGCCGGGCAGTGAGTTGATTTCGTTGATCAGCACTTCGCCGTCGTCGGTCAGGAACACGTCGACGCGCGCCAGGCCGGAGCAGCCCAAGACTTCAAATGCCTCCAGGGCCAGGCGGCGAATGCGTTCGCTGGCCTCGGCGCTGATCGCCGCCGGCACTACGACCTGAGCGGCCTGGGCGTCAATGTATTTGCTGTCGTAGGAATAGAAACCACTGTTCACCACGATTTCACCGCAACCGCTGGCGATGGGATCGTCGTTGCCCAGCACGGCGCATTCGATTTCGCGCCCCCGCACCGCAGACTCCACCAACACTTTTTCATCAAAACCCAACGCCAGCTCAACGGCGGCGTAGTACTCGGCTGCGTCAGCGACTTTGCTCACGCCGACCGACGAGCCCTGGTTGGCCGGCTTGACGAACATCGGCAGGCCAAGCTTGCCCACGGCCGCTTCAAAGCTTGTGCGGGCCGCGTTACGCCGGGTCAGGGTGATGAACGGTGTGACGGCAATCCCGGCATCGCGCAGCAGGCGTTTGCTGATGTCCTTGTCCATGCACACCGCCGAACCGAGCACGTCGGAGCCGACGAAAGGCAGGTCGGCCATACGCAGCAAGCCTTGCAGGCAGCCGTCTTCACCCAGGCTGCCGTGGACGATCGGGAATATCACATCGACATGAGCCAGCAGACCGCCGCCGGAGGTTTCCACCAGTTGTTGGCTGGCTTTGCCTGGCACCACCGCCAGCTCGCGGTTGGACTGGTTGAGCGCGATCAGCGCTGGGTCTTCCCCGTTGATCAGGAAGTTCGAGGTGTCGTTGAGGTGCCAGTGACCGGCCTTGTCGATGCCGATCAGCACCGGCTCGAAGCGCGTGCGGTCGAGGGCATCGACGATATTGCGCGCCGACTGCAGCGAGACCTCGTGCTCGGTCGAACGCCCACCAAAAATAATCCCTACACGCAGCTTGCTCATGACTCGGCCTCACGGTTGAAAGTAAGGCTTCTTACCACGGGCCGTCAGCGATTCGCTACCAGGTGTGCGCCGAACAACAGGTAGCAACTGCCGGCAAAACGGTCCAGCCACCTGCGCGAACGGCTGTACAGGTTGGCCATACGCTGGCTGGAAAACACCAGGGCGACGCAGGAATACCAACTGAAGGACAAGGTAGCCATGGTCATCACCGCCAGGGTCAATAGCATCGGCGACGGCGAAGGTGGCATGGTGGAAGCGAAAATGGTGGCGACAAACAGCGCGGCCTTGGGATTGGACAGGTTACCCAGCAAACCCAGGCGCCACGCGCAGAACAACGAGCGCCGCGGCTCATCCGCCAGCAAGCTCTGCGCCATGGTCGGCGCCGAGCGCTTGAACAGTTTCAGCCCAAGGTAGATGAGGTAGCAACCGCCGATAATCTTGAAGGCCAGGTACAGCATCGGAGCGGCAGTAAACAGCGACTTGATCCCCAGGCCACCGGCCAGCCCCCACATGATGGTGCCCGTGGCCACACCGGCCGATGCCACCACGCCATGGCGGCGCGAGCAACTGGCGGCCAACTGCGCGGCATTGAAGAAGTTGGGGCCTGGTGTCACCACGGCCACGGTCCACAACAGCGCCAGAGAGACCAGCGGTGCCGCATAGGCGGGGTTGAAAAAGTCCATGGGAGGCAACTCCATCTGCGCAGGGTGCGAACGGCGATCATAGACCTCGCCGTTACCCTGCACAATCGTACAAGACCTCGGCAGACAGGGAGCGCAGACTCGGCTAACGTGTTTCCACCTCAATTTGTGACAAGCCACCATGGGCAATCCAATTTCTCCTCTCGACTGGATGCACCGCGCCCCGCACGCCAGCGGCATGGACCGTATCGAGGCGTACTTTGCCGGCTTCGCGTTCGACCCGCATCGCCATGACACTTACGCCATCGGCCGTACGTTGTTCGGCGTGCAGAGCTTTCACTATCGCGGCTGTATGACCCACAGCCTGCCCGGCACGACCATGGTGATTCATCCTGACGAAACCCACGACGGCCGCGCCAGCAGCGAGGAGGGCTTCAAGTACCGGATGATTTACGTGGAGCCGGCGCTGATCCAGCAGATCCTCGGCGGCAAGCCGTTGCCATTCATTCCCTTTGGCCATACCACCGACCCGCGCCTGTTCCGCGCCAGCGAAGTACTGCTGCAAAGCCTGGACTGCCCGATTGATCCGCTGCAGGAACAGGACGCGATGTATGACCTGGCGCAAGCCCTGAGCGAGGCGTCCGGGGTGATCACCAGCCGCAAGAGCTTCGACTACGTCGCCGCCGAACGCGCGCGGGAATTCATCCACAGCGCCCTGGGCCGCAGCATCACCCTGGATGAAATGGCCGAGCACGTCGGGCGTGACCGCTGGGCGTTGTCGCGGGATTTTCGCTTGTTGTTCGGCACCAGCCCCTACCGTTACCTGACCATGCGCCGCCTGGACCTGGTACGCAGCCTGCTGGCACAGGGACAATCGCTGGTGAATGCGGCGATGACTGCCGGGTTCACCGACCAAAGCCATATGACCCGGCAATTTCGCAGCACCTACGGCATGCCGCCGTCGCGCTGGGTGAAGATGCTCGGGCGCTGAAAAAACCTGATTTGCAATGCCATCAATGTGGGGCTGGCTTGCCTGCGATGGCCGAGTGTCAGTCACTGCACATGTCGGCTGACCGGCCGCTATCGCAGGCAAGTCAGCGCCCACATTGGTCTTCAAGTTGTTTCCAGAATTGAGCTCGGCTCAATGCTGCGATCCTTCAACCCCAATGCCACCACCGCGCCCACCAACGCAATCCCCGCACTCCACCACAACGCCCGCTCGATCCCGCCGACATTGGCCACCGACACCAACACCGCCAGCCCCAGCGCCCCACCAATCTGCTGGCTGGTGGACGCCATCCCCGCCGCCACGCCCTGCTCGCCCGGCCGGATGCCCAACCCCGCCGCCACCCACATCGCCGTCCACGTCATGCCCTGGCCGATGCTCAAGATGAAAAT
Organism: Pseudomonas sp. AF03-9; assembly: GCF_020515815.1. Taxonomy (NCBI): domain Bacteria; kingdom Pseudomonadati; phylum Pseudomonadota; class Gammaproteobacteria; order Pseudomonadales; family Pseudomonadaceae; genus Pseudomonas; species Pseudomonas sp. AF03-9. The sequence goes on from NZ_JAHPJF010000014.1 coordinate 214,251, forward strand.
CCCCGGCAGCAGCGACCAGAATCCCACGCCAGTCGGTAATGCCCAGCACACCAGCGCAATCCCCACAGCCCCCGCCAATTGCCCGCTGACCAGCGTATTACGCAAGCCAATCCTGGCCAACGCACGCTCCGCCAACCCGATGCCGAACGTGCACACCAAGGTCGCCGGCAGAAACGCCAAGCCCGTCTGCAACACGCTGTAGCCATAGACCTGCTGGTAATACAGCGCGAGGAAGTAGTACTGCACGCCGAAGCTGCTCATGAACACCGCTGTCAGCACCATCGCCATGCGCAGTTCGCGGTAGGCCAGCAGCCGCAGCGGCATCAGCGGGTCGCGGCCGCGATGTTCGATCCAGGCGAACATCGCCAGCAACGCCATGGCCAGGGCCAGGCAACCGAGGGTCGGCGGCGCCGTCCAGCCCCACTCCGGGCCTTGCACCAGGGCGAACACCAGCAAGGTGCCGCCGACAGTCACGGTCAGCGCGCCGCTGATGTCAAAATTGCGCCCGCGCGCCCGTTCGCCATCGGCGGGAATCCAATAGCGCGCCGCCCACGCACACCCGCCGGCCAGCGGCACGTTCACCAGGAACACCGCTTCCCAGCCCCACACCTGGGTCAGCACGCCGCCGAGCAATGCGCCGAGCGCCAGGCCCGCCGCCGACGCCGCGCTCCACACCGCAAACGCACGATTACGCGCAGGCCCTTCGGCGTAGTGGGTATTGATCAGCGCCAGGGTCGCCGGGAACAACAACGCCCCGCCCACACCCTGCACCGCCCGCGCCAGCACCAGCAACACCGCGCTGCCACCGAGCACCGCCGCCAGGGAGGCCAGCGCATACAGCGACTGCCCGACCCGGTACAAGCGGCGCTTGCCGAGCAAATCCGTGGCCCGGCCACCCAGCAACAAAAAGCCGCCGAATGCCACGCTGTAGGCACTCACCACCCACTGCAATTGCTGGGCGGAAAAATCCAGGTGCGCACCGATCTGCGGCAACGCGACAAACACGATGGTGGCATCGAGGGCGATGATCAGTTGAGCAGTGGCCAGCAGCATCAGCATCCAGCCGCAGGGTTGAGAGGGAGACATCACAGCGTCCTGTCCGAAAATGAAGTGCGGCCAGTGTGTTTTATGCGCAATAGATGATAAATAGCGCTACCTCTCTTTCAGTAATGACTTTAATCATGGATCTGAACGCTGTCCGCCTGTTGGTCCGCGTGGCCGAAACCCGCAGTTTCACCCGTGCGGCCGCGGACCTGGGGCTGACTCAGTCCGGGCTGTCGCGCGCCATCTCGCGCCTGGAAAACGAGCTGGGCGTACGCCTGCTGCAACGCAACACCCGCAGCGTCAGCCTGACGCCCGACGGGCAGATGCTCTACGAACGCAGCGCGCCGTTGCTGGCGGAATTGGCCGAAGCCGAAAAGCTGATGCTCGACCGCCGTGGCAGCCCCTCCGGCCTGCTGAAGATCAGCACGCCGTCGCTGTTCGGGCGCAAGGTGGTGATGCCGGTCATTGGCGAGTTGACCCTGCGCTACCCCGAGTTACGCATCGAAGCGGTCATGACCGACCGCCTGGTGGACATCGTCGACGAAGGCTTCGACGCCTTGCTGCGCACCGGCGAGATCCAGGACCAACGCCTGATCGCCCGCGCCCTGGCGCCGCTGCGCTGGGTCACGGTGGCCGCCCCCGCGTACCTCGCCCGCTTCGGCACACCGCAACGCGTCGAGGACCTCAAGCACCACCACTGCCTGACCGTACGCAACCTGCGCAGCGGGCGCATGGTGGACTGGCAGTTCATGCTCGATGGCAAGGTGCAGGACGTGAACGTCGAAGGGCGGCTGATCTTTGACATTGGCGACGCGTTGGTGGACGGCGCCGTGGGCGGTTTTGGCATCGCCCAGGTGATGGATTTTGCCGTACGCGACGACCTGGCCGACGGCCGCCTGGTGCCGATCCTGGAGGACTTCGCCGGGCGCAGCCGGGCCATCTCGCTGGTGTATCCGCCGTCCCGCCAGTATTCGCCGAAGTTGGTGGCGTTTGCCGAGGCGCTGGCAAACGCGCGCTGGTAAGGCTTAAAGCTGGCGCCCGATAATCGGTGCGCCGATGCTCAGGAAGTTGCCGCCGGCAATGTGATGCAAGGTACGCAACGAATCCTGGCCGTCGAAGTGCCAGTGGCCGTCGCTGAACACCCGCGTATCGGCATACGCCGCAACCACTTCGCCAAGGAACAAATCGTAGGTGTCCTGGTTGTGCGGTTCAGGCAGCAGGCGGCATTCCAGCCAGGCGACACAACCTTCCAGCAACGGCGCCTCGGTATGTTCACCGCTGAACACCTGTAGGCCATAGGTAGCGAATTTGTCTGTCTCGGTGCCAGTCGTGTTACCAACGGTCTGTACGAGATCGGCCTGGGCCACGCACGGCACTTGCAGCACGAAGGTGCCACTGGCCTCCAGCAACTGGCGGGTCCAGGTGGACTTATCCAGCACCACGGCGACTTTCGGCGGTTCGAAATCCAACGGCATCGCCCAGGCGGCAGCCATGATGTTGCGCTGGCCGTTATGCGCCGCGCTGACCAGCACAGTCGGCCCGTGGTTGAGCAAGCGGTAGGCCTTGGACAGCGGAACGGGGCGACGGTGGATCGGGCTCATGAAAGGTCGGCTCTTCAAACGAGAAAAAACCTACGATACCTCAAGCATGAACCCGACGGGTCAGTTGGTCAGCTGGTTGGCGAACTGGCCCACCGCACTGACGACCTTCTGCGCGCCGTCCTGGATCTCGACGATCACCGTGCCCGCTTCAGCCGCCAGGGCCAGGCCTTGCTCGGCTTGCAGGCGACCGTCGGTCATCAGCGCCACCGCGTCGCGGGCCATGTCCTGGTTCTGACGGACCACCCCGACGATTTCCTCGGTGGCCTTGCTGGTGCGTGACGCCAATTGCCGCACTTCATCGGCCACCACCGCAAACCCACGGCCTTGCTCACCGGCACGCGCGGCTTCGATGGCCGCGTTGAGCGCCAGCAGGTTGGTCTGCTCGGCAATGCCACTGATGGTCTTGACGATACTGCCGATCACTTGGGACTGGGCATTCAGCGCCTCGATGCCTTCGCCGGCCTGTTGCATGTGCGTGGCCAGGTCACGCATCACGTCCACTGCCTGGGTCACGACCCTGGTGCCACGCTGGGCGCTTTCATCGGTATGCAGCGAGGTGCCGTAGGCGATGTTGGCCGCGTCGGACACCGCTTGCTCACGGTTGACCTGATCGGTGATCACCGTGGCGAACTTGACCACTTTGTACAAGCGATCGGTGGCGTCCATCACCGGGTTGTAGGTCGCCTCCAGCCACACCACGCGGCCATGGCTGTCGATCCGCTTGAAGCGCGCTGCCACAAACTCACCGTTGTTCAGGCGCTTCCAGAAGTTCTGGTACTCGGCACTGTTGTATTCCTCCGGTTCGCAGAACATGCGGTGATGCTTGCCCTTGATCTGCGCCAGGCTGTAACCCATGCCGCCCAGGAAGCGATCATTCGCGGTGAGCACATGGCCACTGAGGTCGAACTCGATCACCGCCGTGGAACGCACCAACGCGGCAATCAGGTTTTCATGCTCGCGCGACGCCTCGATGGTGCGCGTGAGGTCGCTGGAATAAATCGAAAAATGCTTGATGCGCCCGTCCGAACCGCGCACCGGTTGCACGATCGAGCGCAGCCAGGCTTCCTCGCCATTGCCGCGCATCAAGCGCACGGTGCCGGCGTAGTGTTCGCCACGCGTCAGGGCGTTGTTGAAGCGCTGCTGGAACTCGTCCCGGCGCACATGGGCCGGCACCAGCTCTTCAACAGGGCGCCCCAACAACTGCGTGCTCTGGTAACCCAACTCTTGCAGGAAGTTGCTATTGGCCCATTCAATACGACCTGCGGCGTCCAGCGTCAGGCACAGCATCTCGCTTTCCAGGCTCTCCTTGACCTGCTCCAAGCTGGACAGTTCTTCGCGAAGAGCGGACAGCTCCTGCTTCAGGCGGGTGTTGAACATGGGGCACCAATGGTCAATGGGAGAGAAAGATCTGACCTGCATCGGCCCTGCCGGCGTTTTCTTAATAGGCCTTTAGCCCCGGGCCCAACTATATTTTTGCTCCCCTCAGCCGCCATTGCTGCGGCACGCGCCCATCACTTGATACTCAAGCGTCGTCAGCTTGCCGCTGGAGTCTTCATAGGTCATGCGCGACGGCACCGGGCGGCAGCCGCTGATCGGCGGCGTCACGCTGACCACCTTGGCAATATCCAGTGGCATGCCGTAGCGATACACCTGCACCTGGGGCGCGGGCTTGCCATTGCGCGCGGCGTAATCGGCCATGGCCTTTTCATTGCGCTCCATCATCAAGGCAAAGGTCCGGTCGCCGCCGCCTTCGGCTAAAGCACCGAACGACAAGACTGCCGCCAATACACCCAGGCCAAGTTTATAAAAGTTCATCACAAGTTCCTCGCTCAAAGTTGAGTGCCCAGAGTAACGAGCGAACCCTGACGCGACGTTCACCAGAACATTACTTATTTGTTAGGTAACCGTGAGATTCCAAAATTGTAATGTGCGTGCCACTTCACTGTTATCTGTGATTTGCAACTATCAGCCCGGGCCAAATCAATAAGAACGCCCACCTCTATAAGAAGCTGATCACTGCCAATACCGAGGAGCGCAACATGCACAGTGCTTACTACACCCTTCCCTTTTCATTGATTGCGGCGCTGCCCCTGGCCGCCGTGGCCGTGGAAGACAAGCCCGAAGGTTTTATCGAAGGCAGCAGCGTGAACGTGCTGGCACGCAATTTCTACTTCAACCGCGATGACCGCAAGGGCCAGTCCAGCCCTACCGGCAATGGCTACTCCGAAGCCTGGGCGCAGGGGTTCATTGGCAAGTTCGAATCCGGCTTTACCCAGGGCACGCTCGGTTTTGGCCTGGACGCGTTTGCCATGTACGGCCTCAAGCTCGACTCGGGCACCGGCCGCAGCGGCGGCAAGGGCTCGTTTGGCGTGCTGCCGGTGGACAGCGGCAACCATCCAGAGTCCGACTACAGTAAATTCGGCGGCGCCGCAAAATTGCGCGTGCTGGACACCGTGATCAAGGCCGGTGACGTGTTCCCGCTCACGCCGGTGGTGGCGTACGGCGACTCGCGGCTGTTGCCGGAAAGCTTTCGTGGCGTGACCGCGCAAAACACCAGCCTGGAGGGCCTGAGCCTGCAAGGCGGACGCTTGAGCAGTATGAGCCAGCCCACCGAGAGCGGCATGGACAAAGGCTTTGCGACGTTCTATGCGGGCAAGGTCGACTCACCGTGGATCGGCTATTTCGGCGGTGATTACCAACTCAACAAACACCTGAGCCTGAGCCTGTACAGCAGCCGCTTGAAGGACGCCTGGGACCAGTACTACTTCGGCAGCGCCGCCAACTACCCGCTGAACGATGAGGTTTCGCTGTTCGGCGACTTCAACTATTACAAGGCGGTGGATGAGGGCAAGAAACGGCTGGGTGAGTTCGACAACACCATCTGGAGCGCCAGGCTCGGCGTGAAGATGGGCGCCCACAGCGTGGCCGTGTCGCACCAGCGCAACAACGGTGATGACGACTTCGATTACCTGCGCCAGTCGGACTCGATCTTCCTCAACAACTCGATCCAATACAGCGACTTCAACTCCCCCAAGGAGCGTTCGTGGATGGTGCGCTACGACCTGGACATGCAGCCGTTCGGCATTCCCGGCCTGTCGTTCATGACCCGCTACGGCAAAGGCACAGGCGCCGACTACAGCAACGCCAACGCGGTGTATATGCGCCGCGATGCAGCAGGCGACCCACTGACCGATCAGCGCCGCTGGGAGCGCGACATCGAAGCCAAATATGTGGTGCAAAGTGGCAACTTGAAAGACCTGTCGCTGCGCTTGCGCCAAGCCACGGTGCGTTCCAGTGCATTCGAGTCGGACCTGGAAGAAGTGCGCTTGATTGCCGAATACCCGCTGGCGATTCTCTGAATCATTACATTCGTTCGCGCTTGACTAACATCTGTTCACAACTAGCCAGTTATCAAAATTGTAATATTGGCCTCACCTTCTCGTTAAGTTGAACTTTATAGACTGGCTTCAACTTGCAACACCGAGCACATTCATCTCTGAAGCTTTTGTGTAGCTCCTTTGGAAAGAGATGGATTTTTTAACGCCCCATTGGGGCGTTTTTTTTGCGTGCTCACTTAGTTGCGACAGAACGTCGCAGTTGACCCTGAAGTCACTTCACGGTTCAGAATTTTCCTACTCCCCCAACAACAGCCTCCATAAGGAAATGGACTCCCTTCTCTTTTCGAAAAAGGTAAACCCCCCATGCGTATCCTTGTGGTTGAGGACGAGCAAAAAACCGCCGCTTATTTGCAGCAAGGCCTGACTGAAAGCGGCTACGTGGTCGATTGCGCCGCCAACGGTATCGACGGCCTGCACCTGGCCCGGCAGCATGCCTATGAACTGGTGATTCTCGACGTCAACCTGCCAGGCAAGGATGGCTGGGAAGTACTCGAACAACTGCGCCGCGACGGCAGCCAGCGCGTGATGATGCTCACCGCCCGTGGGCGCCTGGATGACAAGATCAAGGGCCTGGACATGGGGGCCGATGATTACCTGGTCAAACCCTTCGAGTTTCCCGAATTGCTCGCGCGGGTGCGTACGTTATTGCGACGCAGTGAACATATCCCACAGCCGGAAGTGTTCTGCGTGTCGGACCTGGAACTCGACCCGCGCCGCCATCGCGCCTATCGCGGCAACCGCAGGATCGACCTGACCACCAAAGAGTTCGCCCTGCTCCAGGTACTGATGCGCCAGACCGGCGAAGTGATGACCCGCACGCAGATTATTTCCCTGGTGTGGGACATGAATTTCGACTGCGACACCAATGTGGTGGAAGTCTCCATCAGCCGCCTGCGCGCCAAGGTGGATGACCAGAGCGAGGTCAAGTTGATCCACACCATTCGTGGCGTCGGCTACGTGCTGGAAGCGCGCCCATGAAGACCGGAAGCCTGTCGATGCGCCTCGGCCTGACGGTCAGCCTGATGGGTGCCGGCCTGGTGCTGCTGCTGGCCAGCCTGGCTTACCTGGCCCTGACCCATGAGCTGGAAAAACTTGCGCGCAAGGGTCTGGAAAGCAAGATGGAACAGATCCAGCACAGCCTCGCCCAGGGCCTGGACGCTCGCGACATCCGCGCGCGCCCGCACTCGCTGTTGGACCTGGTCGTCGGCCACGATAACTTCTACCTGAGCATCGTCGGCACCGCGCCCGACGAGCGTGTGCTGCTCAGCGTCGGTGCCAAGCCCCAGGTGCCGCTGCTCACCGACTACCCGCACCGGGAAACCCTCGGCTACCTCAACTGGGAAGACAGCGACGGCAACCAGGTGCTCAGCGCGTCCAGCCTGATGCGCCTGGCCAGTGGCGAACGCGTGCGCGTGCTGCTGTCCCTGGACCGCATGGACGACCAGGCCCTGCTCAGCGCCTACCTGCGTGCCACGGTGGTGGCATTGCCCTTGTTGTTGCTATTGATCGGCATGGGCGCCTGGTGGCTGGTGCAGCGCGGGTTGGCACCGTTGAAGCAGTTCAGCCACGTCGCCGCCCAAGTCACCACCCAGGACCTGACCCATCGCCTGGCCCTGGACAACCTGCCCCAGGAACTGCGCGAGCTGGCCCAGGGCTTCAACGTGATGCTCAACCGCCTGGACGCGGGCGTGCAGCAACTGTCGCAATTCTCCGACGACCTGGCCCACGAACTGCGCGCGCCCCTGACCAACCTGATGGGCAAAGCCCAGGTCACACTGTCACGCCAACGGCCGTCGGAGGAATACAAGGCCGCGCTGGAATCCGGCACCGAGGAGCTGGAGCGTTTGTCACGCATCGTGTCCGACATGCTGTTCCTGGCCCAGGTCAGCCACCCGGCGGCGCGTGCCTCGTTTGTGCCGGTGTCGTTGACCGATGAAGCCCGTCGGGTCATGGAATTATTTGCCCTGAGCGCCGAAGACAAACAGCTCAACCTGACCCTCAGCGGCGATGCCCAGGTACAGGGTGATCGCCTGATGATCCAGCGCGCCCTCTCCAACCTGCTGTCCAACGCGATCCGCCACAGCCCGCGCGGTGGGCACATTGCCCTGCTGGTGGAAACGTATGCGCAACAGGTGTCCGTGTCCGTCAGCAACCCCGGCGCGGGCATTGACGCCCGGCATTTGCCGCACCTGTTCGAGCGTTTCTACCGCGCCGACAACAGCCGCGCCCGCACCGAAGGCGGCACCGGCCTGGGGTTGGCCATCGTGCGCTCGATCATGACCCTGCACCAGGGCCAGGCCGAGGTACGCAGCCCACCGGGTGGCATCACCTCGTTCCGCCTGATATTCCCCCTCCCCCGCGACCAGCCTAAGTAGTGAGCGGGCTTGCCCCGCGCTGGGCGGCGAAGCCGCCCCAATAACGCCGCCGCGATGTTTCAGGGAGACCGAGGTGCCTGGATTTGGGGCGGCCTCGCCGCCCGGCGCGGGGCAAGCCCGCTCACTACACGTCAGTCTTGTTCTTTGTGGTGTGCCCATTGGTACAACGCCGGCAGCACCAGCAAGGTCAGCAACGTCGAGGAAATAATCCCGCCGATCACCACGGTCGCCAGCGGCCGTTGCACTTCGGCGCCGGTGCCAGTGGCAAGCGCCATGGGGATAAACCCGAGGGACGCCACCAGCGCCGTCATCAACACCGGGCGCAAACGGGTCAACGCACCTTCGTTGATCGCCACCGACAGCGAGCGCCCTTCCTCGCGCAGGTTGCGGATGAACGCAATCATCACCAGCCCGTTGAGCACCGCCACCCCGGACAACGCGATAAAGCCCACCCCCGCCGAGATCGACAGCGGAATATCCCGCAGCCATAGCGCCATGATCCCACCCGTCAGCGCGAACGGAATCCCGGTAAACACCAGCAGCCCGTCCTTGAGGTTGTTGAACATCATGAACAACAGCCCGAACACCAACAGCAGCGCCACCGGCACCACGATACGCAAGCGTTCGGAGGCTTCCTTCAACTGCTCGAACTGGCCGCCCCAGGTGGTCCAGTAACCCGCCGGCACCTTGACCTTGGCATTGATTGCCGCTTCGGCCGCGGCCACAAACGAGCCAATGTCACGCCCGCGTACGTTGGCGCTGACGATCACCAGGCGCTTGCCGTTTTCGCGACTGATCTGGTTGGGGCCGAGCACCAGGTCCAGGCTGGCCACTTGGGACAAGGCGATAAAGCCCAACTGGCCGGATGCGTTTGCGGGCACCGGGATCAACAGTCGCGACAAGCCGTCAATATCGGTGCGCAGCGCGTCGGACAAACGTACGACCATGGCAAAACGCCGGTCGCCTTCGTACAAGGTTCCGGCCTGGCGTCCTCCGACGGCCACGGCGATGGTGTCCTGGACATCACCGACATTCAGGCCAAAACGTGCGGCCTTGTCGCGGTCGATATTAATGGTCAGCACCGGCAGGCCAGAGGTCTGTTCCACCTTCACTTCCGAAGCGCCATCGAGGCCCTTGAGCGTATCGGCGATGGCGTCGGCGGTCTGGTTGAGCACCGCCATGTCATCCCCAAACACCTTCACTGCCACATCACTGCGCACTCCGGAAATCAGCTCGTTGAAGCGCAGCTGGATCGGTTGCGAAAGTTCATACGCGCTGCCCGGCACAATTGCACTGGCGCGCTGGATGTCGGCAATCAGGGTTTCACGGGATTTGCTCGGGTCTGGCCATTGGTCCTTCGGCTTGAGCATCACGTAACTGTCGGAAATATTCGGCGGCATCGGGTCGGAAGCAATTTCCGCGGTGCCGGTGCGGGCAAACACCCGCTCGATTTCCGGCACCTGGGCCATCAAGGTGGTTTCCAGTTGCTGCTGCATGTGCACCGATTGCGTCAGGCTGGTGCCGGGCACGCGCAGGGCCTGCTGGGCAAAATCACCTTCGCTGAGGCTGGGGATAAATTCGCTGCCCATGCGGCTGGCCAGCACCCCGGAGCCGAGGATGCTCAGCAGCGCCAGGCCGAATACCAGCGGCCGCCGCGCCATCACCCCCTCCAACACCGGCGCATAGGCCCGACGTGCAGTGCGCATCACCAGGTTTTCTTCTTCCTTGACCTTGCCGGTGACAAACAGCGCAATGGCAGCCGGCACGAACGTCACCGACAGGATCATCGCGCCGAGCAAGGCGATCACCACGGTGAAGGCCATGGGATGGAACATTTTCCCGGCCACGCCGGTGAGGGCGAAGATCGGCAGGTACACCACCATGATGATCAGTTGCCCGAAAATCAGCGCCCGCCGTGCTTCCTTGGCGGCGGCGAACACTTCGTGCAGGCGCTCGCTGCGGGTCAACAAGCGGCCGTGACGCTGCTGCGCATGGGCCAGGCGACGGATCGCGTTCTCGACGATCACCACCGCGCCGTCGACGATGATGCCGAAGTCCAGCGCACCGAGGCTCATCAGGTTGGCGCTGACTTTGTTGGTGAACATGCCGGTAAAGGTGAACAGCATCGCCAGCGGGATCACCATCGCGGTGATCAGCGCCGCACGGATATTGCCGAGAAACAGGAACAGCACCGCGACCACCAGCAGTGCGCCTTCGAAGAGGTTTTTCTTGACGGTGGCAATGGCTTTTTCGACCAGGTTGGTGCGGTCATACACAGTGACCGCCACCACGCCTTCGGGCAGTGATCGGTTGATCTGTGCGAGTTTTTCCGCCACGGCCTGGGACACGCTGCGGCTGTTTTCGCCAATCAACATGAACACCGTGCCCAACACCACTTCACGGCCATTTTCGGTGGCGGCGCCGGTACGCATCTCACGGCCGATGTCGACCTCAGCGACGTTTCGCACACGAATCGGCGTACCGTCCGACGTGGTGATGACAATGTTGGCAATGTCGTCGATCGACGCCACCTGCCCCGGTGCGCGGATAAGCAGTTGCTCGCCGCTGCGCTCGATGTAACCGGCGCCGACGTTGGCGTTGTTGCGCTCAAGCGCGGTGACCAGGTCGTTCAAGGTCAAGCTGTAGGCGGCCAGGCGCTTGGGGTCGGGGGCGATCTGGTATTCCTTGGCAAAGCCGCCGATGGTGTTGATCTCGGCCACGCCCGGCACGTTGCGCAGTTGTGGCTTGATGATCCAGTCCTGGATCACGCGCAAGTCGGTTGGCGTGTAGGGCGTGCCGTCGTCCTTGAGTGCGCCGTCCTTGGCCTCCACGGTCCATAGGAAAATTTCCCCAAGGCCTGTGGAAATCGGCCCCATTGCAGTCTCGATGCCAACCGGCAATTGTTCTCGGGCGACTTGCAGGCGCTCGTTGACCAGTTGGCGGGCGAAGAACAAGTCGGTGCCGTCCTTGAAAATCACCGTTACCTGGGACAACCCGGAGCGCGACAGTGAACGGGTCTGCTGCAACCCCGGCAGGCCGGCCATGGCGGTTTCGATGGGAAAGGTGACGCGCTGTTCGGTCTCCAGCGGCGAGAAACCCGCCGCCGCCGAATTGATCTGCACCTGCACGTTGGTGATGTCAGGCACTGCGTCGATGGGTAGCTTCTGATAGCTGGCGATACCGACACCGGCCATCAACAGCACCGCCAACAGCACGATGATGCGCTGCTCGATGGCGAATTGGATAAGGCGCTCAAACATGGGGAATCACTCGCAGGATCAATGGGCGTGCTCGGCGGAGCCCTTGCCCAGTTCGGACTTGAGGATGAAGCTGCCAACCGTCGCCACTTGCGCACCGGCTTCCAGGCCTTTTCGCACTTCGACGTAGCCGTTTTCGCTGACACCGAGTTCAAGATGGCGGGTGACAAACCCGTGTTCGGTGCGCTCGAACACCGAGGGTTTGTCCTCGACGGTCTGGATCGCCGCCTCGGGCACGCTGACCGGCGCCTGGAAGCTCTCGGTGGCCAGTTGCACGCTGACAAACAAGCCGGGGCGCCAGGCATCTTCGGGGTTCGGCACGCTGACGCGAACGGTGGCGGTGCGCGTCTGTTCGCCGAGCAGATTACCGACGTAGGCCACGGTGCCACGGACTTCGGTGCCCATTTCGCTGGAGCTGACCTTGACGGGTTTGCCGACGCGGACCTTGTTCAGGTCTTTGGGAAACACACCAAAGGTGACCCACACCTGGGACAGGTCCGACAGGGTGAAGGCGTTGCTGGTTTCGCTGACCACCTCACCGACGCCGAGGTGTTTTTCCACCACCACACCGGCAAATGGCGCGCGCAATTCGTAGCGATTTCCTCCGACGAGTACAGCGCTGCCACTCAGGGCGCTCATCTTCTGTCGGGCGTTGTTCAGGGCGATTTCGGCTTCCTGTAGGGTTTGGCGTGCCAGCAGGTAGTCCTGTTCGGCAGAGATTTTGTCCTGCCACAACTGACGCTCACGCTGGAAGGTGGTGCGGGCCAGTTCGACCCGGCGTTGGCTGGCGGCCAGTTCACTGCGCAGGTCGGAAATCTGCTGGCTGGCGATCACCGCCAACAGCTCACCCTTTTTTACCGACTGGCCGAGATTGACCTGCACCGACTCCACCACGCCCGCCGTACGCGGGACGATGTGCGAGGTGCGGTCCTCGTCGAAACGCACCTCTGCCGGCACGGTCAGCAGCGTGCTGAGCGAGCGCGGTTGGGCCTGGGCCAGTTGAATGCCGGCGGCCTGGATCTGCTGCTCGGTGAGTTCAAGTTCGCCTTCTTCTTCAGCGGCCTTGGCAACACTGCACAGCAGCAGGCTCAAGGCGACGGCGAGCGCTACGCCATGTTTGTGGTTCATAGAAAGCTCCAGGAAAAATCAAAGACGGGTGAGGTCGCCGTAGATCCGTTCGATGCGCACCCAGGCCTCCGTGGCCTGGGCCGTGGCGGCGAGGTATTGGGTGCGAGCGGCAATCAGCGTGCGCTGGGCGTCGAGGACATCGAGGAAGTTGAACTTGCCCATCTCGAAACCACGGGTGGCGCTGTCCACCGCGCTTTGGGCGGCCGGCAGGATCTGCTGGTTGAACGTGCGCACTTCGCTATCGGCGGTTTGCCACAGGTCCAGGGCCTGGCGGGTTTCGGTGCGCAGGCGCAGTTCGGTGGCGTTGCGCAGGTCGCGGGCCTGGTCGGCGCGACGACTGGCAGCGAGCACGTTGCCCTGGTTGCGGTTGAACAGCGGGAGCGGCATCGACAGGCCGACCAGATTCACCCGCTCACGCGCGCCAGCGTCGTATTGGCTGCCGATCGACACGTCGAGGTCGGGGATGCGCTGGGCTTTTTCCAGGCCGACGCTGGCTTCGCTGTGCAGGATCTGCAATTCGGCCAGGCGCAGTTCGGCCGTCTGTTCAAGGCGCGCCAGCAACTGGGCGGCGGGAGGCAATGGCAGGTTTTGCGTGGCGACACCCTGGAAATCGACGACGGCGCTGCCGGTGCTGGCGGCCAGGCGGCGATAGGCATCGTTGAGGCCCATCTGTGCACGGTTGAATTCGAGGCGGATTTGCGACACTTGCACCTGGGCGCGGGTGGCTTCCACCGGCGAGGTTTTGCCCGCCGTCACGCGACCGTTGGCGACCACCAGGCCACGTTCGGCCAGCTTCAGGGAGCGCTGCGCGAGGTCAAGGCGCTCCTGGGCGCGCAGGGCGCCGTAGTAACTGTCGATCACGTCGGCGCGCAGGGTATTGCGGCGCTGCTCCAGGGTCAGTGCGGCGGCGTCCTGAGCACGAGTGGCCACATCGATACGCGCGCCGCGCTTGCCGCCCAACTCCAGGGTCTGGCTGAGTTTGACGCTGGTGGTGCGCGTGTCACGGCGGGTGTCTTCGGCATCCACGGAAAGCACGGGGTTGGGTATCAGCGCGGCCTGCTGGCGGCCGCCCTCGGCGATGTCGATGTCCCACTGCGCAGCGGCGAGGTCAGGGTGGTTGGCGAAGGCATTTTGCAAGGCGGAATCGAGGGTGAGGGTTTGCGCTTGGGCAGTATTGGCAGCCACCCACAACAACGTCGCCCCCAGCAGATGTTTAACGGAAATTGGCATAACGAGAGTTCCACGCCCATGAAGTACAAGCGGCTGGAATGTAGCGCTCGCGACTTATCAGGGCGGTGGAGAAAAGATTACAAATCCGACAGCAATGGCTCTGGGCTGGCACTTTGGGCGGGGGCCGCAGGTCGCACCAAAACGGCACATGGGCACTGGATCAGCGCGGGATCAGGTATGCTTTTTGAGCATGAAACAAAAAGAAACAATTTTCCCAACCTGTTCGATAAGGAGTCCCGTCTTGGAGTTATCGACTGCCGCGTGGATGGTTCATGACACCCGCCTCATGCTCTGCGTCTTGCTGGCCATCGCCAGCATCATCGTGCTGATCAGCGCGACCAAACTGCCGCCGTTCCTGGCGATTCTGATCGGCACCTTTATTGCCGGGGTCGGCGCCGGGTTGCCGCCGGAGGAGGTCGCCAAGGCCTTCAGCAAAGGCGCGGGGGCGATCCTGGGTGAAGCCGGGATCATCATTGCCCTGGGCTCGATGCTTGGCGCGCTGATGGCCGAGTCCGGCGCCGCCGACCGCATCGCCACCACCCTGCTCGGGCTGGGCAAGGGCAAGTCATTGCCGTGGGTAATGGCGCTGGTGGCGATGGTGATTGGCTTGCCGCTGTTCTTTGAAGTGGGCCTGGTAATGATGGTGCCGATCATTTTTGTGATGGCCAAGCGCTCGAACCAGCCACTGCTGAAAATCGCCATCCCGGCACTGGCGGGCATGACCACCCTGCACGCGCTGATGCCACCCCATCCAGGGCCGCTGATTGCGGTGGGCGCGCTGCACGCCGACCTGGGGCTGACCATGTTGCTGGGTTTTTGCCTGGCGGTGCCGGCAGTGATCCTGGCGGGGCCGATCTACGGCAACTGGCTGTCCAGACGCCTGCACGTGGATGAGCCGGCCGACATCGGCGCACTCTTCAGCGCCCCGCCCAAGGCGCCGCGCCAGCCGGGCTTTGCGGTGTCATTGCTGATCATTTTGTTGCCGGTGATTTTGATGCTGGGCAGCACCCTGGCCAAAGTCGCGCTGCCTGCGCAAAGTACCGTTGGCCTGGCCCTGAAATTCCTCGGCGAACCGCTGATCGCCCTCGGCCTCGCGGTGATCGCCGCCGTGATCTGCCTGGGCTGGGCCGCCGGTATGCCCCGTGCGGAAGTGGGCAACACCCTGCGCAAAGCCCTCGCGCCCATCGCCGTATTGCTGTTGACCATCGGCGCCGGCGGCGGCCTCAAGCAAACCTTGCTGGATGCGGGCGTGAGCCAGACCATCAGCAAGGTCGCCGAAGGTGCGCACATGCCGTACCTGCTGCTGGCCTGGCTGATCGCCGTGGCGTTGCGTCAGGCCACCGGCTCGGCGACGGTTGCCACGACCACCACGGCGGGCATTCTCGCGCCGATGATGGCGGGGTTGGCAGCGACACAGAGCTCACTGGTAGCGCTGGCGATTGGCGCGGGCTCGGTGTTCTTTTGCCATGTGAACGACGCCGGGTTCTGGATGGTGCGTGAGTATTTCGGCTTGCAGTTGAAACAGACGATTTGGGTGTGGTCGGTGTTGCAGACGATCGTGTCCGTTGTCGGTTTGATCGGTACGCTGCTGCTCTGGCACTTTCTGACCTGATCCTCAGCTCGCCAAGGTGTGGCGCTTACCGAACAGCGCCACACTCCCCACGCCCACCGCGCCCATCACCACGCAATAGCCCACGCAAATCCACGGGCTTGTCGGCATCAGTGCAATCAACAGCAGCGGCGTGGTGCTTGCCCACAGCGCGTAGGCAATGTTGTAGGTAAAGGAGATCCCCGAGACCCGCACCGGCGCCGGAAACAAGCCGACCATCACCGACGGCACCGCGCCGACCACCCCGCAACTCAAGCCCGCCACGGCGTACGCCGCGCCGAGCCAGATGCCGCCGTTGATCAGGCTGGCATACAGCACGGCAATACCCACTGGCAGCAGCAGGCTGTAGACCAGCACTGCGCGCCAGGCACCGATGCGGTCCACCAGCAGACCGGCGAGGACGCAGCCGATGTTGAGGAAGACGATGCCCAGCGCGCTCAATGCAAAGGTATGGCTGGGACTCATGCCGAAGGTTTTCTGCATCATGGTCGGGGTGATGACGACGAGGACGACCACGGCGGAGGTGAGCACGCAGGTGAGGATCATCGCCGGCAGCAGCACGGCGCGATGGTCACGCAGCACGGTACGCAGCGGCAGTTCGGCGGCGGCATGGCGGCGGGCCTGCATTTCGAGGAACACCGGGGTTTCGCTGAGCCAGCGGCGTAGCCACACCCCGATCACGCCGAACACGCCGCCGAGCAGGAAGGGGAAACGCCAGGCGTAGTCGAGGATCTCGGCAGACGTGAATATTTGCGCCAGCAGTGTGGCGGTCAGCGCGCCAAGCAGGTAGCCGAAAGTCAGCCCGGCTTGCAGAAAGCCCAACGCGTAGCCACGGTGATGGGGCGGCGCGTGTTCCGCGACGAAGGTCCAGGCACTGGGCACTTCGCCGCCCACGGCGGCACCTTGGAGCACCCGTAGAAACAGCAGGATCAGCGGTGCGAAATAACCGATTTGCGCGTAGGTCGGCATGATCCCGATCAGCAGGCACGGCAGCGCCATCATCAGGATGCTCAAGCTGAATACGCGCTTGCGTCCCAGGTGGTCGGCGAAATGTGCCATCAAGATGCCGCCCAGCGGACGCGCCAGGTAGCCGGTGACGAAAATTCCGAAACTTTGCAGCAGGCGCAGCCATTCGGGCATTTCTGGCGGGAAAAACAGTTGGCTGAGGGTCAGCGCGAAGAATACGAAGATGATGAAATCGTAGATCTCCAAGGCGCCGCCCAGAGCGGCCAGGCCCAGGGTTTTGTAGTCGGAGCGGGAAAAACGCTGCGCCTGGGAGGAAAGGATGGCAGTCATGGTGAGGCTCGGCAGACAAACAAAATGGCGTGCAGGTTATGAGCTGGGCGGGATGATGGCAATCGCGCAAGATGTATTTGTTTTCCCCATGGATCGATGGAGATAACTGCATTCCCTTGCCGATGGGCGCAGTCGCAAGGTTGGCAGCGCACTTCAAGTGGCGGGCTTCTGGCTTGCGGCGTGAAGCAACACCTTTCTGATTAGACGCGTGGGGTTGTCCTACTTCAGACGATGCCCTCCCCTGACTCCTTTCGCCAGCACCTTTGATTAACCTGACTCGGCTTCCCTCTCACGAACCACCAAGGAAAATCCGATGACGCCCCTGTCCAAATCACTGGAAGAGTTGATCAACGATATTTACAAGGACGACAACGTTTCGTTCGTCGAGTACAGGGCCCTGCGCGACGATGCTGATCGCCGCATGGCGGCCGTTATCAAGGAGTTTGGCCTGCACAACAACGTGACGGCCTTCCAGAAAGCGATGGACGTGACGATGCAGCTATTGCAGACCAGTGTCATCGACGCCAAAAAAGCCAAGCTGACCGACACCGGCGAGGCAATCGTCAGGGATGCACTGACGGCCCAGGTGGAGTATTTGCGCGCCGGCAGCCAACTGGCACTGCGCCTGCTGTGACCTTCTGACGTAACCCCCTGTCTTCGTTCCGTCACATTGCATTGCTACCGTCCTGCGAAATATCTTGCAACATTTCGCCAGCAAGGACTCCCCGCAATGAGTGATGAGCACGAAGACCGCCCCTCCCCCGATTCCACCGCCCAAGCGCCAGTAGACAGCAGCCGTCGGCGCTTCCTGGGGGGCGCGGCGGTGCTGGGGGTTGGCGCGACCTTGAGTGCCTGCGGCAATCCCAGCGAGGCCCCGGGCAAGCCGACGGCGCGACCACTTACACCGCAGGAGCTGGACAAGGCCTTGCACGACCAGGTGAAAACCGTGGTGGTGATCTACGCCGAGAACCGCAGCTTCAACAACCTGTTTGCAGATTTCCCCGGCGTTGAGAAACCGCTGTCGGCGCTCAAGCCTGCCGACGCGCAGCAACGCGACCGCGACGGCAGCCTGCTGACCACCCTGCCTGCGGTCTGGGGCGGCGTGTTGCAAGTCGGCCCGCAAAGCGTCGACGGGGTGACGTACCCCAGCGAAGTGCAATTCCAGCAGGGCCTGCCCAATGCGCCGTTCGCGCTCAAGGGCCCGAACGCTGAAGACCTGCCCTTGGGCCTGGTGACCCGCGACTTGTGGCACGTGTTCTACCAGAACCAGATGCAGATCAATGGCGGCAAGAACGACAACTTTGTCGCCTGGGGCGATTCCGGCGGGCTGGTGATGGGGTATTACGCCCAGAGCCGTTATTCCCTGCGCCTGTGGGACGTGGCCAGGGAGTTTGTGCTCTGCGATAACTTCTTCCAGGGCGCGTTTGGTGGCTCGTTCCTCAACCACCAGTACCTGATCAGCGCCACCGCGCCGTTTTACCCGAACGCCGCGCAGTCGGTGGCCAAGGCACAGATCGCCACCCTGCAAAGCGATGACCCCACCGACACACGCCTCAAGCCCCTGGACAAGTCCCCGGCCAGCGCCATGACCGGCGCGCCGCAGTTCGGCCCCAGCGCGCTGACCCCGGACGGTTATGGGGTCAACACCCTCGCCCCGCCCTACTGGCCGACCTGGATTCGCGACCCGCAAAACCCGGACTACGCCAAGGCCGACCTGCCCAACGTGCTGGTGCCGCAAACCCACGAACACATCGGCGACAAGCTGTCGAAAAAAAACGTCGACTGGGCCTGGTATGCCGGTGCATGGCAGGCGACGCTGGACCAGTTCAAGGACTCGGGGGGTATCCCCAAGATCCCGAACTTCCAGTATCACCACCAGCCGTTCAACTACTTCAAGCAACAAGGGCCGCAAAACCGTGCCGAACGGGACAAGCGCCTGCGTGATGGCGGTTTGGGCGATGAGTCCAGCACCAACACGTTTTTCGCCGACGCCCAAGCCGGCAAGCTGCCTGCCGTGACCTTCTACAAACCCCAGGGCAACCTGAACATGCACGCCGGTTACGCCGACATAGCCTCCGGCGACCGCCATATCGCCCGCGCCTTGAAGGTGCTGCAAGAGAGCCCGCAGTGGAAAAACATGGTAGTGGTCGTCACCGTTGATGAAAACGGCGGCTGGTGGGACCACGTCGCGCCGCCCAAGGGCGACCGCTGGGGCCCTGGCACGCGGATTCCGGCGTTGGTGGTGTCGCCGTTTGCACGCAAGGGCACGGTGGATCACACGGTGTACGACACGGCGTCGATCCTGCGCCTGATCACCCGGGTGTTCCAGCTGGAAACCCTCGATGGCCTCAAGCAGCGTGATGACGCCATGATCGCCCGCGGCCAGAAGCCCATGGGTGACTTGAGCAACGCCTTGCAGTTCAACCTGTAGGTTTTCTTATCCAATAACGACATGCCCGGCGATTTAGCACGCGGTTTTCCTGGTCAGCCGCTACTGTGTGGGAGTGGGCTTTCATCCCGCGCAGACGGGCTTTCGCTGACAAGGAATCACACATGTTCAAACCGACCAGGTTGTCCCTCACCCTGGCCGCACTGATGGCCAGTGCGGTCGTACAGGCCGACGTCGAAGTACCGCTGGGCAGCACGCAACGTGTCACTCAGCTGTTCGCGTTCCCCAATAACTGCAACGTGATCTGCTTTCGGCCCTGGTCGCTGGAGCAGACGGCCGAGCATTATCTGAACCAGAGCCTGCAGCGGGACGGTTACAGCAGGGCCAAGGTCAGCGTGAAGAACCACGACGGCCAGGTTGTCGCGACCTTCAGCGGTGTGCCCGAAGATTACGGCCAGCCCCTGAAGACGCTACTCAACACCGCCGACCTGGCCTACCAAGGCGCCAGCAAGCTCAACAGCGACGGCAAGTGGGCCTACAACTGGTATTTGTTCCTGCCGCTGGGCATGGCCCTGGAAAACCGCAAGAGCATCGAGCTGCTGCACTTCCCGCCGGACTACTCGCTGACCCAGGCCCAGGATTACCTGGAATCCAGTACCACCGACCGCTGGGCCGCGCTGCTCACCGACAACGGTATCCCGGCCACCGAAACGCCGGCCTACCAGACCATCATCGACATCGCGCCGATCGCCGCGCCGTCCAACGCCGGCAAGGATCTGGAAGGCGTCTACAGCTACTTCACCGATTATCAGACGCGCATGGTCAAGGAACTGAGCCTGTCGCCCAAAGGGTCGTTGCCGATGGTGGCGTTCGGCGCTCCGGTGCGCAATTGGATCAAGCAACAATACGGGCAGAGCGTGGCCGTGCTGGGCCTGGCCCAGATCAGCCCGCAAGCCGGCGAAACCGTTGCGGTG
Source organism: Pseudomonas sp. AF03-9 (assembly GCF_020515815.1). Lineage (NCBI taxonomy): Bacteria > Pseudomonadati > Pseudomonadota > Gammaproteobacteria > Pseudomonadales > Pseudomonadaceae > Pseudomonas > Pseudomonas sp. AF03-9. The sequence continues at coordinate 234,552 of NZ_JAHPJF010000014.1, forward strand.
CTGGGCGCCAACCACCCGAGCTACATCTGGTACGCGGCCGACCCTGCGACCTATGACGGCAACGAGCAGAAGGCCGACGAGGCGGGTTTGAAGGTCATGGGCCAGGACTTGAGCGCCGCCTGCTGGCAGGCGGGCATGGGGCAAAAGCCCGCGAGCGATCCGAATGTGTTGCTCAAGGCGTGCATGAACACCTGGCAGGTCACGCGCAAGGAGCAGACCTGCGAGTTGTTCTACACCTCCGTGCGCGGCTTGACCCCGGAAAAAGCCAACGCCCAATGCGCCACGCCGACGACCAAGGCGCAACTGCGCCTGCTCAAGAACCCCGCCCCAACGCCTACTATCACGGTCCCGGCGCTGTAAGTCGTACCGGCAACGGGGGATTTCTACTGTCAAAGTTGACAGTAGAAATCCGATCCAAGTTGAGCGACGCTTGGAGCGCACCCATCCGCTGCAAGACTGGAAGTCAGCCACTACCCGCAGGTCGATGCAGCCGAACCCAGGAGAGTTATGAAAACTCGCGCCATGGATAAGGCTAAAACCGTTGCGAGCGACTGCCTTTACCCCTTCAAGTCCCACCTCGGCACGGGCTACCCCTCGACCGAGCTGTTCGAGGTGGTGCACGACGCTGATGGCACAGCGGCCGGGATCAAGGCACGTGTCGCCTTTGACAGTCGTGTACGCATCGCCAAGCTCTCAGGCTACGCCCTGAGCGAACGACGCCTGCATACCTTGCAGCTGTCTTCACGCATCCACCTGTACGACTGCTGGTTTTGCGGGCTGATCTCGCACTCCTGCAAACCGAACGTATTCCTCGATTTGCATTACCTAGAAGTCTGGACCTTGCAGGAAATTGCGGCCGGCGAGCGCTTGACGATGGATTACGCCAACACCGAGGACGTGTTGTACCGGCAGTTCGCCTGCCAATGTGGCGAGTTGAACTGCCGCGGCTGGATCACCGGGCGCAATGAGCCGCTGAACGCCGAAGGCCAGGCGTTCATGGCCCAATGGCGCGAACGCAAGCGACCTTAGGCTTCGCCCAACGGACGCAGGCGATATTGCGGCGGCAACTGCTCGAAACCACTGATGGTGGTGTTCAAGCTCTTCCAGCGACCATCCTTGATGCCATAGATGCAGCCATGGATCGACAGGCTCTGCCCACGGTGCCAGGCGTTTTGCACGATGCTGGTGTGGCCGACGTTGGCCACCTGCTGGATCACGTTCAGCTCGCACATGCGATCCACGCGCTCTTCTTCGGTGGGCAACTGGGCCAGCACGTCGCGGTTTTCGTAGTACAGGTCACGAATGGTGCGCAGCCAGCCGTCGATCAGGCCGAACTGGCGGTCTTGCATCGACGCCCGCACGCCGCCGCAGCCATAGTGGCCGGTGACGAGGATGTGTTTGACCTTGAGCACGTCCACCGCGTACTGGATCACCGACAGGCAGTTGAGGTCGGTGTGCAGCACCACGTTGGCCACGTTGCGGTGGACGAACAGGTCGCCCGGCAACATGCCGACAATCTCGTTGGCTGGCACGCGCGCGTCGGAGCAACCAATCCATAGGTATTCCGGGGTTTGCTGGCGGGCGAGCTTGGCGAAGAATTCGGGATCTTCCTGTTTGATCGCATCCGCCCAGCGTTCGTTGTTATCAAGCAGGTCTTGTAGTTCGTTCATCAGGGAAAGCCTCAGGAATGGTGCGCAGTTTTGTGACTGACAACCCCCCGTCCGGGTCACGCCTGGCGCAAATAAGCTTGAATCTTTGGGGTGGTGCGCCTGTCCACACACTATAAGCCCCACAGTATGAGGATTGGCCATGACTGAATCACGACGCCCTACAGAGCCTGTTGAAGATGACAAGGGCAATCTGGCGGAATACGACTTGAGCATTGTCGATGAGGACGGGATTGACGCGGGGAATCGGCTGGACGAGGCCGAGCGCGAACCAATAGACGGTAATCGCTGACACATCGCAGTTACCCATGTGGGAGCGGGCTTGCTCGCGAAGAGGGAGTGTCAGTCAACCGATTCATCGACTGACCCACCGCCTTCACGAGCAAGCCCGCTTCCACATTGGAGGGTCGTGTTCAGTCGACCAGGGTGCAGGCCATGACAACGGCGTCCTCACGCCCACCCACTGCGGGGTAGTAATCGCGGCGACGGCCGATTTCGTTGAAGCCATAACGCTCGTACAGACGAAACGCGCCGGTATTGCTGTCCCGCACTTCCAGGAAACACTCCCGCGCACTGGCTGCATACGCCCGCGACATCAGGTGTTCCAGCAGCGCCAGGCCCAGGCCACGGCCCTGGTTTTCCGGCTTGACGGTGATATTCAGCAAATGCGCTTCATCAAGGATGATCTGCACCACGCCGTGCCCCACCTGCTGCTCGCCTTCGAACATCAACCAGATCTGGTACTTGCCCAGCCCGTCAAGAAAGATCCCACGGGTCCAGGGATGGCTGAACGCTGCGTATTCGATTTTCAGCACGGCGTCGAGGTCGGCCTCGGTCATCGGGCGGAAGGATAAAGCCTCACTCATCAGTTGTTTTCCAGCGCGCCATCAGCCGGCGCATGGCTTGCCAGACATCAGCCTTACGCTGTGGCTCTTCCATTAATAATTCCAGGCCCGGCAGGGCCCATACCGAACCCAGGCCTTCGACCTGCAGCTCGCGATACCAGGCTTCGGCATTGGCTTCGCCGGCAAAACGCACGGCGGGCAGGCCGATCAGCCACAGGCACACACAGGGCTCGTCTTCCAGGCGCGCCGAGACAAAACCTTGCACAAAATCACGCGCGGCTTCCGGGCCCTGGTCCATGGTGCCGCGTACCAGCAGCGGCCAGCGTACCGGCTCGCCGACGATCTGCGGGCTGTCGGGCAGGCCGGCGGCGCGCAGCATGTCCTTGAGCAGCATGTAGGCCGGGTCGCGGGTCTGGAAACGTTCGCCGGTGGGCAACTCCACCAGCAGCAGGCAGCGCCCGGCCCGCAGCAGTTGCAGGGCGAAACGCGGCGGCGGCACTACCGGGGCCTTGACCACCGGTGCAGGCGCTTCGGCCGCCACCGCCTTGGTCACCGGCGACGGGCGCGGCACTTCGACCTTGGCACGCTCCACCGCAGGCCGCACGGGCGCTTCGGGCTTGACCAGCGCCACCGGCGCAGCCGCCTCCTCGCCCGAAGACTCGAATGCCTCATAGGGCTCAAGCGCTTCCAGCAGCTCGGGCCGCGACGGCGCGGCAAACGGCAGTTCGGTGCGGGGCAGCCAGTTGACCACCTGCATAGCGGTCAAGTAGGCGCGACGTCGGGACTCGATAAGCACAGCTCGGCCACTTGTGGATAACTAAAGAGCGGCGATTCTACCGTTGTTCGGCAACAATCGCCCACTGCGTACTGACCGGCTGTGGATAAATCCCCGGCCTGATGCAGTACAATCGCGACTTTTCATCGCCAACCAGCCGGCCATTCCCATGATCGAACCCAAGCGCGTCCTGCGCGCCCTCGCCGAACACTGGGCCTTACTTGAGCCACTGTGCGAACACTTCGACCAAGGCACCCTGAGCCTTGCCGAGCTGCGCGCACAACTGGCCGCCCAACAACTGGACAGCACGCCACAGGACATCACCAGCCTGCTGGACGTGTGGATTCGCCTGGACATCCTGGTGCCTGTCGCCAAAAGCCCGAACCGTTTCGAGCTCAACGCGCAGATCCACGACTTCCTGGCTTATCTTCGCAAGGAGCACCGGCTTGGCCTGTGCCTGGAAATCGAAGCCTACCTGCGCCATCTCGAACGCCTGGCCGGGTACATCCAGGACGCTTTCGACATCCGTGATGGCCACGACCTCGCCCGCCAACTGCGCCTGCTGGATATGCGCGTGCGGGACGTGCTGAAAAAGCTCGCCAACGACGAACAGGCCCTCGCCGCCGTAGCCGATCGCGCCAAGACCAGCGACCGGCAGATTCCGTTGCGCCAGCGTTATGCCGAGGTCCTGGCGACCTGGGACGAATACGTCGAGCCGATGATCCAACTGGTGAACGCCGATGGCGCCTTCGAACAGGGCGTGCGCAAGGTCGAAAACGTGCTGTTGCGCCTGCTCACCGAGCAACAGCGTCTCGGCCACCTGGTGGACGACGACATGCTGCTGCGCACCCACGCGCGCATCCTGGAAATGCAGACCAGCGCCCAACTGACCTTGCGCCATGCGCGCGAGCTGCTGCTGCCACTGCGCGAAGAAGCCCGTCGGCACAACGCCGTGACCCGCGGTGCGGCGCTGGCGCTGTCAGCGATCCGCCGCAAGGGCCTGGACGCCGTGCCGCAGGCGGCGATGCCGATGTTCACCCGCCCGCAAAGCACCTTCCTCGGCAGTGCCAGCCAGGTGGAGGCTTATGTTTACGCCCTGGCGAATTTCGAGCCGAAACCGGCGCGCTTCCCCAAGGCGCACAAATCCCACAAGGGCGACGCCCAACGTGCACCGCGCACGGTCAAGGAAATGCTCGAGCGCTGCGAAGACGCGTTGCCGATGCCGGACCTGATGACCTGGCTGCTGGAGCAGGAACCGGACGGCGCCACCGACGAATTGCTGTACTGGTTCTCGCGCCTGTCCCGCGAAAAACGCTTCAAGCGCGAACGCCTGGAACGCCGCGACTACCACACCACCGAGCACCAGGTCAGCCTGCGCTCCTTCGCCCTGCTCCCGGCCAGTACTGACGCCGCCGAGCATTCTGCGAGTACACCTCATGCATCTTGATCTATCCGAACTGTCCCAGCTGGCGCCGATCTTTCGCGAGCTGTTCAAGGGTTACCACGTCAGCCGCCGCGACCCGGAGCTGTACGCCCAACTGTCGAACTTCCAGGACCAGTACCGCACGCTGTTCAAGGCCCTGGGCTTTGAGCTGGTGTGCGACACGCGGGGCTTCTACTACTTCGTGCCAGACACCGCCGTGGCCGCCGCGCAGGTCAACAAGACCGCGCAACGCCTGGCGTTGTTCACCTTCATCATCGTCGAACATTTGGCCGACCAGGGCCGCGACCCGATTGCCGTGCTCGACGGTGGCAGCCTGGGCCGCGATGAACTGCCGTCGCTGCTGGAGAAGTACCGTGACCTGTTTATCCAGGCCGAAGTGCAGACCCAGGAAGAACTCGAAGAAAAGATCATGCGCCGCATGACCCAGCTGGGTTTTGCCAGCGAAGACAACGGCATCTATCGCTTCCTGCCGCCGATGCACCGTTTCCTCGACGTGTGCCTGTCGGTGCAGCAGGACCGTGACCTCGCGGCCAGCATCCACAGCGTATTGCCACTGCCGGCGCCGGTGATCATCGATGAAGACAGCGACGAGAAATTGCTGAAAACCGATGACCCGCTGGACTTGAGCGACTTTGCCGAAGAAAGCGAAGAAGACGCCCTGGCCCGTGCCATTGCCGAAGAACAGGAGACCGACGCATGAGTAAGGAACGCTACGGCATCCGCCGCTTCGCCCTATTGAACACCGCCGGTTACAGCCTGGGATTGTTCCCGCTGGAAGAGCCGCTGTCGGTATACGGCGCGAACAACCTGGGTAAATCCGCGTCGATCAACGCCTTGCAGTTCCCGATTCTGGCGCGCATGTCAGACATGAGCTTCGGCAAGTACACCCTGGAACAATCGCGGCGCTTCTACTTCGCCACCGACACCAGCTACATCCTCGTGGAAGTGTCCCTGCCCCACGGCCCGCACGTGATCGGCGTGGTCGGTCGCGGCCCGGGCGGTGGTTTCGGGCACCAGTTCTTTGCCTACGCCGGCAAGCTGGACCTGGCGCACTACCAGAAAAACGACACCTGCCTGCGGCAGAAAGAACTGTTCACCAACCTGGAGCGCGAAGGCCTGAAAGCCTACGAACTCAAGCCCGATGAACTACGCCGCTTGCTGGTGGGCGGCCACACGTCGATCCCCCTGGACCTGACCCTGATTCCACTGCGCTCCACCAGCGAGCAGAGCCTGAAGACCTTCCGCGCGCTGTTTATCAACCTGCTGCACATGCGCGAAATCACCGCGGCCAAGCTCAAGCAATTGTTCCTCGATGCCTTCGAACACAGCCTGCGTTCCGGCAGCGTGGATTACATCGCCGCGTGCGAAGAAGCCTTCCGCGATGTGCGACGCATGGAGCAGGACTACAACTCGCTGGTCGCCGCCGGGCCGCTGGTCGAGGCGTTGTCCAATGGTGTTCGCCAGCGCGATGTATTGCGCGGCAAACTGCATCGTCTGTCGCCATTGCTCGATTCGTTGCTTGGCACCTGGTCGGACTACGCCGGTGCGCGCAAGGAAGAGCTGACCATTCAGGCCGAGCACTACCGTAATGAGCAGGACGCGCTGCAGAACGACCAGCGCGGCGGCACCCAGGAGTTGATGCGCCTGGAGCGTGAGATCAGTGGTATTCAGCGTTGGTTGGGCGAGCTGTCGGTGCTCAAGCATCGCTTTGCGCTGGTGGATGACGTGAAAGTGCTGGAGCAGCAGTTGCTGGCGGCCAAGGATGCCCACGATGAATTGGCGGGCGCCCTTGCGCAGTCGCGGCAGTTCAGCGCCGAGGATCTGGACGAACGCCTGCGCGAGCTGGAAAAGCGCTTGAAGTCGGTCAAGCAGCAGCTCGATCACGCGGATAACAACAGCTACGCGAAGTTGCGCGAAGAATTCTCACAGCAAGATGTTGAGCGTCTGATGCGTCTGTTCAACAGTTCGTTGTTCAGCCTGCCATTGGGCGAGCATGGCATCACGCTGGACGAGGAGGGTCAGTGGGTCAAATCCCTGGAGCAGATCCTCGATGGCTTCAAGGGTGAACGCTTCGAAGTGCCGGGGCTGTCCATCGACATCTCCCATATCGAACCGCCGGCATTGCAGGCCCTGGCGGATCGCGCCGCGTTGCGCGACCAGAAAGAGCGTCTGGAAAAAGAACTCAAGCAACTGAAAACCCAGCAGGCCGTGGCCTCCGACCGTGCGGCGAGCAAGACCCAGACCGAAGCACTGTACCAGCAAGTACTGGATGCGCAGAAAGCCCTGGAAGACTTCCGCCGCGCACAGACCCTGAGCGCGGAAGAAGGCGAGAAGCTGGAAAACCTGGCGCAAATGGAAGCGGCGCAGGATGAGTTGAAACGCTCCAGCGATGCGTTTACCGAACGGGTGCAGCAACTGTCGGCCAAGCTGCAATTGGTCGGTCGTCAGATCGGCGATATGGAAGCCAAGCAACGCACGCTGGATGACGCGTTGCGTCGTCGCCAGTTGTTGCCGGCGGACTTGCCGTTCGGCACTCCGTTCATGGACCCGGTCGACGACTCCATGGACAACCTGTTGCCGCTGCTCAATGACTATCAGGACAGCTGGCAAGGCTTGCTGCGCGCCGATGGCCAGATCGAGGCGCTGTATGCCCAGGTGCGCCTCAAGGGCGTCGCCAAGTTCGACAGTGAGGATGACGTTGAGCGTCGCCTGCAACTGCTGATCAACGCCTATGCGCACCGTACCGATGAAGCGCTGACCCTGGGCAAGGCGCGGCGTGCGGCGGTTACCGATATTGCGCGGACCCTGCGCAATATCCGCAGCGACTACGACAGCCTCGAACATCAGCTGGCGTTGTTCAATCGCGAGATCAACAAGCGTCAGGTCTCCAACCTGCAGAGCTTCCGCATCGTGCTGGCGCCGAACAAGGAAGCGCTCAAGCATATCGACCAGATCATCCACAGTGCCGGTCAGTATGAAGAAGGCGAAACCCTGTCGGTGTTCGACCTGAGCCAGAGCGCCGAGCAAGACAACAAGAACGAAGAGGCCAAGGAATACCTGGCCCGCCTCGTGGCCGCCAACCATAACCAGTTGGGCCTCAAGGATTTGTTCGAGCTGGCGTTCGAGATCACCAAGGTGCATGGCCAGCCGGTGATTCACACCGACATCGATGGCGCGGCGTCCAACGGCACCACCATGACCATCAAGGCGCTGACCAACATGTATTTGTTGCTGCACTTGATGGACCGCGACCAGGCCGGGCGCGTGCGTTTGCCGTACTACCTCGACGAGGCGGCGGACATCGATGAGAAGAACCAGGCGGCGCTGCTGGAAACCAGTCTGCAGTTGGGCTTTGTGCCGATCCTGGCCAGTGTGAAGCCACAGGTTTCCGCCCAGGTGGCGATTGACCTGGAAGGTGGCAGCGGGCCGAACGGGATCTATATCGACGAGGCGGATTGGAAGTACATCCGTCGCCACGATGTGGTGAAGGCGACGCTGAATGTGCAGGCCGATGAGCCGGAGTTGGATGAGGTCTGATTTTTTCAGCTGAAATGAAAAGGCCCCTGGGTGTGAATCCAGGGGCCTTTTTTGTGTTGGCTGTGCGGGCCTCTCGCGGGCAAGCCCGCTCCCACATTTGACCGAGTCCATCCTTTGGAAAGCGGTCGGGTGTGAGAGCGGGCTTGCTCGCGAAGGCCGCGCCTCGGTCTACTTGGCGAGTGGAATCTTCGGTGCCCAGGTCAGCCATTCATCCTCGAACTTGTCGAACAGCGGGAAGGTCTGCCGTGCCAGCGCGGCATTGCCCATGCGCTCGCCGTCTGGCGTCGCGAAGGCGATACCACCGGCGACCAGGGTCTCCAGGGATTCGGTACGCACCGTCGCGCCCTTGAACAGGCCGAAGTCCAGACCAAAGCCGCTGGTGTTCCAGAAACGGCTACCGCTGCGCACCAGTGGCGCGTACTTGGGCTCGATCAGAATGTGGATCAGTACGCGGTCGGCGGTCTGGCCCAGTTCGTAACCGGTGACTTTACCCACCGTCACTTCACGGTACGTCACTGGCACGCCTTCCTTCAGCGAACCACGGCGGGCGGCGCTGAGGGTGAGGCTCAGGCCGGCCTCTTGATGGACGACTTCTGGCGGTTGGTCCAAGGCCACGAAGCTTTTTTGCGGGCCGGCGTTCTTCACTGCGGGCTGGACTTCGATGTATTGGCCGGTGACCAGGGTTTCCAGGTTGGAGGTTTTCATCAGGCCCAGCTCAGGTTTGACCACCCAGAACTGGCTGCCGACGTGCGCAATGCGATCCGCCACTTGGGTAATGCGCGCGCTGAGGAGCACCGACTGCATGTCGGCGCTGAGGTCGACGCTTTCGATCTTGCCCACATCCAGGCCTTTGAAACGCACTGGGGTGCCTGGGCGCATGCCATCGGCACGGTCGACCTTGATGGTTACCAAGGTGCCGTGTTGATTGGCCGCCTCACGGTCGGTGAACAGGCGGAAACGCGGAATGCGTTTTTTCAGCGGTACGTTCTGCTCCGGGGTTTCGAAGGCAATGCCACCGGCCATCAGGCTGGCCAGGGACTCACTCTTGACCTGGATTCCACCAGTGAGGCCGCCGGTCAGGGTAACGCCGCTGGCGTTCCAGAAACGCGTGGAACCGTTGACCAGGTTTTCGTATTCCTTCTCGATGTGTACGCCGATCACCAGTTGTTTGTTCTTGCGCGAGAACTGGTAGCTCTGCACCGAACCGACCTTGACCTGCTTGTACAGAATCGGACTGCCCACGTCCAGGGAGCCGAGGTTGTCGGTGAACAGCACCATGTGCAGGCCCGGTGAGCGCAGGTCCAGCGGCGGCGCCTTGGCACGCGCCACGAATTCGCGTTGCGGTGCGCTGCCTTTGTCGCCGGGGCGGATGGCGATGTAGTTGCCTTTGACCAAGGCTTCAAGGCCCGTGATACCGGCCAGGGAGATCGACGGTTTGACTACCCAGAATTGGGTGTCTTGCACCAGATAGTCTTCGGCCAGCGGGTCGAGGGTCAGTTCGGCGTTGGCACTGGACAGGGACGGGTCGATCTTCAGGGTCTTCAGGCTGCCGACCTGGATACCTTTGTACATCACCGGCGTGCGACCAGCCTGCAAGCCTTCGAAGTCGGTGAGCTTGACCTTGACCTTGATGCCGGCAGCGGCGGCGTCAAAATCTTCGTACAAACGGAAAGGCAGGCTCGGGTCGGTCGGCGGGCTGTCCTTGCGGTTCTCTGGGGTAGCGAAGGCAATGCCGCCGGCGACGATGCTGGAGAGCGACTCGCTACGCACCTTCACGCCGGAGAGGTTGGCGTCGATGCTGATGCCGCTGGCGTTCCAGAAACGCGTGTGTTTACGCACCAGGCTGGCGTAGGTCGGTTCGATGTAGACCTTGATTTCGACGGTGCTCTGATCCTCGGAGAGCAGGTAGCTTTTGACTTGGCCGACCTGGATCTGCTTGTAGAACACCGGGCTGCCTCGGTTCAACGAGCCGAGGCGGTCGGCTTTGATCGTCAGGTGCAGGCCGGGCTTGGCGTCCGATAGCGGTGGTTCTTCAGAGAGCGCCTTGAATTTGCGTGTGGGCTCACCGTCACCCGGGCTGGCGGCGATGTAGTTGCCCGAAACCAGGGTCTCCAGACCGGTGATACCGGCGAGGCTGACGCTTGGCTTGACCAGCCAGAAACGGGTGTTGGTCTTGAGGTACTGATCGACGTCCTTGTTCATCTCGATGGTGGCGATCACCCCGCGATTACTGCCTTCGTCGTCCAGGGCCAAGGCCTTGACCTTGCCCACGGTCATACCTTTGTAGACCACTTCGGTTTTGTTGACCTGGATACCTTCGCCGCTTTCAAAGCGCACCTGGATGTCGATGCCCTGCTGGGTATAGGCGCGCCACCCCAGCCAGCCGCCGATGATCAGGGCAATCAGGGGAAGCACCCAAATGGCCGACCAGTTGGAGGCCGGGCGGGTTTTAGCTTTAGGCAAATCACTCATGGTCGTCGTCCGACTCCGTGTTATCCCAAATCAGTCGGGGATCAAAAGTTACTGCGGCAAGCATCGTCAAGATCACCACACTGGCGAACGCCGCAGCGCCGAGATTGGCCTCGACACTGGCAAGCCGCCCAAAGTTTACAACCGCCACCAGGATGGCGATCACGAAAATATCCAACATGGACCAACGGCCAATGAACTCGATAAAGCGGTACATCACAATGCGCTGTCGCGCGGAAAGTGGCTGGTGACGCTGCACCGAGAACAGTAGCAGACCGATGCCGACCAGCTTGAACGTCGGCACCAGGATACTGGCGATGAACACCACGGCGGCAATGGGGAACATGCCGTGCTGCACCAGTTGGATCACGCCGGCCATGATGGTGCTCGGGTCGCCCTGGCCGAGGGAGTTGATGGTCATGATCGGCAACAGATTAGCGGGAATGTACAAGATAGCGGCCGTGATCAGCAGCGCCCACGTACGCGCGAGGCTGTTCGGGCGACGGGCGTGGATCAGCGCGCCGCAACGGGTGCAGATTTGTTCATCGGTGTCCGAGTCTTGTTTGTTCAACTCATGGCATTCGGTACAAATCAGAATGCCTGCATCAATCGCCCGCATGATCATCCTCTCCTGACAGCGCTTGCCAGATCTGGTGCGGCGACATCACCACCTCAAGTAGTACCTGAACCATTAATAGGCTGACGAAACAGACCAGTCCCAGGCCGACGGTGATGGAGGCCATGTCGGCGAGTTTTACAATCGCGACCAAGACACCCATCAGGTAGACCTCCAGCATTCCCCAGTCTTTCATGTGGTGATAGATACGGTAGAGCAGCAGTCCGTAGCTGCGACCGATGTTCCAGCGAATGCTGAGCAGGACTGCCAACTGGCAGAGCAGCTTGAGCAAGGGAATCCCCATGCTGCACAGGAAGACGACGACCGCGACGCCTTGCATGCCGGTATCGAACAAGCCGACGACGCCGCTCCAGACGGTATCTTCAGAGGTTTGCCCAAGTAGATTGAGCTGCATGATCGGTAAAAAGTTCGCCGGGATGTACAGCAACAGCGCGGCGAGCACCAAGGCGAGGCTGCGTTCAACGACGTTATGGCGATGGGCGTACAACTCGTAGCCGCAGCGGGGGCATTGGGCTTTTTCGCCCAGGGCGAGTGCTGGCTTGCGCATCAGCAAGTCGCACTCATGGCATGCCACCAGGTCGTCCAGTGGTAAATCCGACACCTCAAGGGTGTCAACCGGATCAGACATAGATAGGGCTCTGACTCTAAAAATGGTTAGGTACCTATTCTAGTGGTCTGGTTCAGAAATAACTGTGCAAATTTGTCGGGGCTTAATTG
>NZ_JAHPJF010000015.1:0-227162 GCF_020515815.1 Pseudomonas sp. AF03-9
TGTTTGCTAACGCAAACAGGGGTTTTGTTTATGTAGAAGTCCATGAATTTCACTGGCACGTTGCTAACGCAACGGTCCGGTACACAGAATTTCTTGACGACCATAGAGCATTGGAACCACCTGATCCCATCCCGAACTCAGCAGTGAAACGATGCATCGCCGATGGTAGTGTGGGGTTTCCCCATGTGAGAGTAGGTCATCGTCAAGATTGAATTCCGAAACCCCTGTCTGCTAACGCAGACAGGGGTTTTGTCGTTTAAGGGCCTTGAACCGTAACGGATCAGAACTGATAGCTGACTGTAGCGCTCACATTGCGCTCTTCCCCCAGGTAACAGAAGTTCAGGCTGGCACACGACGCCACGTACGTCTCATTGGTCAGATTGTTGGCATTGATCCGTACATCCACGCCCTTCAATCCGATCTTGCCCAGGTCATACCCCACCGAAGCATCAAGCAAGGTATAGGACGGGACTTTCATCGTGTTTTCCGCATCCGCCCAGCTATAGCCCACATACCGCAAGCCGCCCCCGAGTCGCAATCCGTCCAGGGCTCCACTATTGAATGCGTAGTCAGCCCACACCGATGCCATGTGGCGAGGTGCCTGGGTCGGAGAGTTACCCTCGTTCTCGATCAGATTGTCAGCCGTACTCAAAGTACTCACCATCGACTTCGTGTATTTGATGTCAGTGAAGGTATAACTGCCCAACAGCTTCAGGTTTTCGCTCACTTGCATGTGTGCTTCCAACTCAAGCCCCTGCGAGCGAACAGCACCTACAGCACGATAGAAGTTCTCCTGCGGTAGTTTGGTCGCCAGATTCTCCTGATCGATGCGAAACCACGACGCGGTAAACAGGTTGTCTGTACCCGGCGGCTGATACTTCAGCCCCACCTCCCACTGCGTCCCGTCAGTAGGCGCCAACGGGTTACCTGTGCTATCGGAATAGGAGTTGGGATTGAAGGATTCGGAATAGCTGACGTAGGGCGCCAGGCCGTTATCAAACAGATACAACGCACCTGCACGCCCAGTCAGCTTGGTCCGTTTATCACTGATTTGTGTGCCTGCCGGCCGCCCGGTCTCAGCGACTCGGTTCTCGTCGGAAGTCTCTACCCAGTCCTGGCGCAGCCCGAGGGAAAACCGCCATTTATCCATTTCGACCAAGTCTTGCAGATAGACACCGGTCTGCTCCAGCCGTCGTAGGTAGCTGGTCGGGCTGTAATAGCTGATCGCCGAATTACCATAAACAGGGCTGAACGCGTCGATCGGTTGCAGCGATCCGCTAGTCCAGTCCACTACGGTTTTACGTCGCTGATAATCCGCCCCCATCAATACGGTCTGCTTGATTGCGCCGGTAAAAAACTCCGCCTGTAGCATGTTGTCGATGATGAACGCATGCAGCTTCTCGTCCCCTCCGGAGTAGTAGCGGTTCAGCTTGTTGCCGGTCGGCGTGCTCCAACCATAGGCGTAGACCTGATCCAGCCGCACCTTGGAGTCCAGATAGCGAAAGTTCTGCCGCGCAGTGAAGACATCATTGAAGCGATGTTCAAATTGATAGCCAAACGACTGCTGATCACGCTTGTAGCCGTCGAGCCCAGGTTCACCTTCGAAGAAATGGCTGGAGATTCGCTGGCCGTTACGCTGATGCAACGCACCATCTGCCGGCATGCCCCCGTGATAACCCCCATCAGGGTCGTGCTGGAGGTACGCTTGGAGTACAAGCGACGTATCATCGGTGAAGTCGATGCTCACGGTCGGTGCCAGTGCAAAGCGCTTTTCTTTGGCGTGGTCAAACTGGGTGTCGGACTTATCCGTCAAACCTGTCAGTCGGTAGGCAATCCGCTTGTCGTCATCCACAGGCCCACTGAAGTCAAACCCCATGCCTCGTTGCCCGTTGCTTCCTACAGTCGCTTGTACTTGATGATAGGGCTCGAACAACGGCTTCTTACTGGTCAGTGCCACCAGCCCGCCCGGCGAACTGCGCCCGTACAGCACCGAAGACGGGCCCTTGAGAATATCCACCCGCTCGAGGAAATACGGATCAACCTGCATCGTGCTGTAGGTGCCGCTGTCGCCCATGGACTTGAGCCCGTCCAGGTAAATGTTGTCTACCGAGCCGTCGTTGAAGCCGCGCATTGCCACGTAGTCGTACCGGTGTGTCGCCCCATAGGGGTTGGTCAATACGCCCGGTGTGTAACGCATGGCCTGGGCTACCGTCTGGGAGCCCTGGTCGTCCATCTGCTCGCGCGTGACCACCGAGACGGTTTGCGAGGTCTCGAGCAAAGCGGCGCTGGTTTTGGTCGCAATCTGGCTGTGAGTCGCGTTGTAGCCTTCCATGCTGCCCAGGGCATTACCCAGCGCAAAGCCCTTGATGTCGGTGGTTGGCAGGGTAAGTGCGCTATCTTCCGGCGTCACTTGCACTGTGAAGCTGACGTCATCCTCGGAAACCGCCTGCAACCCAGAACCACGGAGCAAAAGATTCAGGCCGTCTCTGGCCGAATAGTCGCCGCGCAGTCCTGCCGAATGCAGGCCCTGGGTGTGCGCAGGTGTGCTGGAAAGCATGATGCCGGCCTGTCGGGCAAACTGATTCAGCACCTCGGTCAGTGGGCCTGCGGAGATCTCATAGCGTTGATGGGGGCGTTCGGCACTCGCGTCTGCGGCCATGGCAGTGAAGGGCAATACGTGTAGGCCCATCGCTGTCGATAGCAGCGCCACACGTACGGCTTTACTCAGCAATGAATAGGAAGAATTACAGGGAAAACGCACAGTCATGGTCAAGGTCCGTAGAGGCCGGTGAGGGCAGATTGAAAGGCTTACTGTCTAAGCCGGACTCACGGAAAAAAGCCGCCAAAAAAACCTTGAAGTTCAGGCTGATCGATCCAGGCTCACCCACCAGCGGGTGCGGTAGCGCAATTGAACCGGCAGCGTTTGCGGCAGGATCGCCAACAATTTATCGGTGTCCTCTAAACGGAAAACGCCCGATAGCCGCAAATCGGCGATGTCTGCCGAGCAACCCAGGTAGCCATGACGATAACGCCCGACTTCTGCCAGGAAAGCGTCGAGGCGCATGCTGCGTGTCACGATAAGTCCATCGGCCCAGGCGCCAATGTCCATGTCCAAAGGCGCGGCGGGGATAGCTTCGGTCTGACGCACGAGGTAGCTTTCTCCTGCGTGCACCTGGGTCGACAGCCCTTTTGCCCCATGTGGTGAATGAATGACCACATTGCCGCTGACCACGCTCAACCGCGTGCAGGCACTGTCCTGTCGAACGGCGAAGCGGCCGTCGATGCCTTCGAACAAGCCATGCCGCGTTTGCACCAGCAAAGGCGTCGACCGAACTGCGCCGCACGTCACCAGGGCCTCCCCACGTACCAGCGTGATCAATCGCTGCTGCGGGTTGAAATGCAGGTCCACGGCGCTGTCGGTATTGAGTTGCAAGCGAGTCCCGTCGGGCAATTGCACGCTACGGCGTTCGCCGGTGGCAGTCGCGAGGTCGCAGGTCCAGCGTTGCCAGCCCGTCAGATCCCGGCTTACCCACGCCGCCGTACCCACCAGCAGCACGCCAGACAACACCTTCAGCGCCTGCCGTCGGCCCAAGCCCTGTGCGCTGTTTTCCAGCGCCGCATGCGCCCCTGGAATCGCCGCCAGTTGGCCACTCAATTCCTGCTGCAACGCCTGCACCCGCTGCCAGGCCAACTCATGGTCGCCGTGGGCCTCACGCCAGTCTGCACATTGCGCGCGCAGCTTTGGATTGGCGCGGTTGTTGCGCAAGCGCAGCGACCAGTTGATGGCTTGCTTGACCGCCTCGGGACTGGGGCTTGGGCGCACCGCGTTGTTCATCGGCGTCATGTTTCATACCGCAGCACATAGCAGTGGTACAGCGCCTGCGCAACGTAACGCTCGACGGACCGCAGCGACACGCCCATCTGCTGCGCGATCTGCTTGTAAGTCAGTCCATCGCACTGCGCCAGCAGAAATGCCTTGCGTACCTTTGGCTTCAGTCCTTCAAGCAGTCGAGCAACTTCTTCCAACAACTCCAGCACCAGCGCACGGGCTTCAGCGCTGGGCGCTAATCCCTCGGGCAGATGGGCGATGGACTCAAGGTAAGCCCGTTCGATTTCTTCGCGGCGCCAGTGATCAATCACCAGGCCGCGGGCGATGGTGCGTAAAAACGCACGCGGCGTCTTGAGTTCAAAACGCTCGGTCTTCTGCAGCAGACGCACAAAGGTGTCCTGCGCCAGGTCGGCAGCATCCGCGGCATTGCCCAAACGCCCGCGCAGCCAGGTGTTCAGCCAGTTGTGATGGGTGCGGTAAAGCGTCTGCACGACACTTTCACACGGGATGTACTCGGAGGATGCCATTCACACGGGCTCGGCCAAACGTTACAAATGATAATTAGTCGCATTGTTTGGGAGGCTGAAAAAATTTGCAACTCTGATCCCTGTACGGCAACCGCCTGTCGGTTTCCTACATAAAATGAGGAAACACCTTACAGCGGCCTAAGTTTTACCCTGATTTGGCCGAAAGCCTGATGAGCCATGCGTGCACCGAAATAGAGCGGCTACAAAGACGATCTATGCCGCAACATGGAATGCTCCACTCGGCACGCTAACCCCCCTTTGGCAAAAAGAAGTCGATGAAATGAATCTCAAGTTCAGTCATAAAATTCTGTTGGCCGCGTCAGGCGTCGTGGTTTTAGCGTTCGCGTTATTCACGCTCTACAACGACTACCTGCAGCGCAGCACCATCAAGCAAAACCTGGAGTCGTCTATCCAGCAATCCGGTGAACTCACGGCCAGCAGCGTGCAAAACTGGCTCAGCGGGCGAATTCTGGTGCTAGAAAACCTTACGCAAAACATCGCGCACCAAGGCGCGGGGGCTGACCTTCCGGGCCTGGTCGATCAACCGGCCTTCACCTCGAACTTCCAGTTCACCTACGTCGGCCAAACCAACGGCGTATTCACCCAGCGCCCTGATGCCAAGATGCCCGACGACTACGACCCGCGTCAGCGCCCTTGGTACAAGCAGGCTGTAGCCGCCGGTAAACCCATGCTCACGCCGCCGTATATGGCCGCCGTGGGTGGGCAGATCGTGACCATCGCCATGCCGGTGAAAAAGAACGGTGAATTGCTCGGTGTGGTTGGCGGCGACTTGAGCCTGCAAACCCTGGTGAAGATCATCAACTCGGTAGATTTCGGCGGCATCGGCCACGCATTCCTGGTCAGCGGTGACGGTCAGGTGATCGTCAGCCCGGACCAGGACCAGGTGATGAAAAACCTCAAGGACATCTACCCGGGCGCCCAACTGCGCATCGAGAAGCTCAACCAGGACGTGGTGCTCAACGGTCAGGATCGCATCCTGTCGTTCACCCCGATCAGCGGCTTGCCTGGCGCTGACTGGTACATCGGTCTGTCGATCGACAAAGACAAGGCCTACGCACCTCTGGGCAAATTCCGCACCTCCGCGTTGATTGCGATGCTGATTGCCGTAGTGGCGATTGCCGTGCTCTTGAGCCTGTTGATCCAAGTGTTGCTGCGACCCCTGACCACCATGGGCGTTGCCATGCAGGACATCGCCCAGGGCGAGGGCGACCTGACCCGCCGCCTGGCCGTGACCAGCAAAGACGAGTTTGGCGAGGTCGGCAGTGCGTTCAACCAGTTCGTCGAACGTATCCACGCGTCCATCTCCGAAGTGTCATCGGCGACGCGCCAGGTACATGACTTGTCCCAGCGCGTGATGGCCTCGTCCAACGCGTCGATCATCGGTTCCGACGAGCAAAGCGCCCGCACCAACAGCGTGGCGGCGGCGATCAACGAACTGGGGGCCGCCACCCAGGAAATCGCGCGCAACGCCGCCGATGCTTCGCAGCATGCCAGCGGTGCCAGTGAACAGGCCGACGATGGACGCAAAGTGGTGGAGCAAACCATCCTGGCGATGTCGGAACTCTCGCAAAAGATCAGCCTGTCCTGCACGCAGATCGAAACCCTGAATGCGAGCACCGACAACATTGGCCACATTCTCGATGTGATCAAAGGCATCTCCCAGCAGACCAACCTGCTCGCGCTCAACGCCGCAATCGAAGCCGCCCGTGCCGGTGAAGCCGGACGTGGGTTTGCCGTGGTTGCCGACGAGGTGCGTAACCTCGCGCACCGTACCCAGGAGTCGGCCGAAGAGATCCACAAGATGATCACCTCGCTGCAAGTGGGCTCGCGTGAAGCGGTGACCACCATGAACGCCAGCCAGATTTCCAGCGAAGAAAGCGTCGAAGTGGCCAACCAGGCCGGTGAGCGCCTGGTCAGCGTGACGCAGCGGATTGTCGAGATCGACGGCATGAACCAATCGGTCGCAGCTGCCACCGAAGAGCAGACCGCCGTAGTGGAAACCCTCAACGTCGACATCAACCAGATCAACCTGCTGAACCAGCAAGGCGTCAGCAATCTCAACGAAACGTTGAAGGATTGCGACGCGTTGTCCCAGCAGGCCAGTCGCTTGAAGCAACTGGTCGATAGCTTCAAGATCTGACGATGTGCGCAGGAGCGAGTGTTCTCGCTCCTGCCGCTCAGTCGAGCATCCGCCGTACGTTCTCCAGGGCGCTGTCGGCAAACGTCTGCACAAACTGCTCAAACCCCGCCTGCGCCGCATCTACCGGCTCGGCAACAATGGTCCAGGTCGCCCTGGCACATCGCTCGCCCAGTGTTTCCACACGCATTGACGCCCACAGCCTGGCGATTCCCAACGTGTTGTAGAGGGCGGTCCAGGTCATGTACATGGCGTC
This sequence comes from Pseudomonas sp. AF03-9, assembly GCF_020515815.1. Taxonomy (NCBI): domain Bacteria; kingdom Pseudomonadati; phylum Pseudomonadota; class Gammaproteobacteria; order Pseudomonadales; family Pseudomonadaceae; genus Pseudomonas; species Pseudomonas sp. AF03-9. Next base: position 6,771 of record NZ_JAHPJF010000015.1, read on the forward strand.
GTCGTCACGGCTGTTGAGTTGCTCGACGACGCAGTGCCCATCGCGGAAAAATTTCGTACGCAATGCGCCGATGCCCTCGCCGGTCATCGTAATGTGCGAGAGGGCAGGAATGAACTTATCGAAGCCTGCGAACTGACCTACCAAGCCCCACAGCCGGGTGGCTTCGCAGGCGACTACCACCGAGGCTACCTGCGGTGCGCTGTCGGGGTTGCGGATCAATGTATCGGGTTGCAGCGGTTTCATGGGGGATGTCCTGGTAGGGTTCAGAGAAAGCCGATGGCCTTGAGGTAGTCGCAACCCTTGCGCAACAACGCCGGGCTTTTTTCGGGGTACTGCGCGTGCATGGCCTGCACCCCCCGCCGCGCGTTGTCGTGATGGATCATCGAGGTGTCGCCGATGTCTTCCCCCAGGCCTTCCAGGTAAAAACCCAACACACCGAACAACGCGTTGTCGGCGCTGACGGTGTGCAGCGCGTGCTGCCAGCAGGCCACGCTGACACGCTCGAACCGGAAGCCGGCGAGGCTGAAGGCATCGAGATAGTGGTCCCAGCTCAGGGGCTGCGGGTTATGCAGGTTGAACACGTTTCGCCCGCACTCAAATCGGCCGCAGTGGAACGCGAGAAAACGCGCGAAAAAATCCACCGGCATCAAGTCGTAGTTCACCGCCAGGCGCGGCAGCAAACCCAATTGCAGCGAGCCCTTGAGCATCAACATCAGGCGGTTCTTCTGGGGTTGGCACACCCCGTTGCGACTGTTGAAACTGATGTTTCCCGGGCGATGAATATTCACCCAGGCGCCTTGCGCCACCGCGCGGCCGATCAGGCGCTCGGCAACCCATTTGGACAGGTTGTAACCGTTCTTGATGTACAGCGGCAGGCTGCTCGCGGCGGGCGCTTCGAGGATGTGTCCTGAGGCGTCCATAGCGCTGCATGCCGACAGCGTCGAGATGAAATTGCACACCTTCTTGCTCCCGGTTTCACACAGGCGCAGGCATTCCAGCACGGGTTCGACGTTATCCCCGGCCAGTGCGCCGTAGTCCAGCACATGGTTGACCAGCGCGGCGTTGTGTACCAGTGCACCAAAGCCCCTGGCGAGCTCGTTGTACACCGCGTCGTCCAGGCCTAATCGCGGCTGGCTGATGTCGGCGGGGTATACCCGCACCCGGCTCAGGTCGAGGTGTTCCAAGCGGTATTCGCAAAGGGCCTGGTTGAAGCGTTGCAGGGCCGAATGCCCCGGCAGTTCGCGCACCAGGCACGCCACCTGCGTTGCACCACCGGCCAGCAACGCCTCGACGATATGCACGCCGATAAAACTGTTGGCGCCCGTAACGATGACCTTGCGGCAGTCGCCCGCACGGTCCTCGGCCAGCATCCGCACCGACACACTCCGTTGCGCATCGCGCACGGCCTGGCCGGACGGTGCGCAGGGCAACACGTCATCTGCCATCAGCAACGCGAGCGTGCGAATCGTCGGCACTTCGAAGAAACGGTTCAATGCCAGGCTGCGCCCAAACCGCTCGCGGATGCGCAGCAACAACGTCGAGAGCAGAATCGAATGGCCGCCGAGGTTGAAGAAGCTGTCGTCGATCGACAACTGCGCCACGGGCACTTGCAACAGTTCGCTCCACAGATCTGCCAGCTGCGTTTGTAGAGGTGTTTGCGCGGGTTGGTCCGAGCCGATCGACGTGGCTTGAACCGGCAAGCCCAGTAACGCCTGGCGGTCGACCTTACCGTTGCTGGCGTACGGCAGGCTTGGCAACTGCGTCCACACGTCCGGTTGCAGATAACCCGGCAGCCACTGCCGTGCGTGCTGTTTGAGTGCGCACAGTGTGGCACCGGGTTCCGGCCGGGCGACAACGCCACGGATTCTCTGCTCGGCATCCACCACCACCGCCACCTGGCGGTACAACCGGCTGTCGCGCAGGCATTGCTCCACCTCCTGCGGTTCGACCCGGAAGCCGCGGATCTTCACCTGCCCGTCGCGTCGGCCACCGAGGACGATACCGTCAGCGGTCCACTGCGCCAGGTCTCCACTGCGATACGCCCGCACAGCCTGGCCGTCGGGCAGCGCCAGGGTCACGAAAGGGTTATCGCTCGATTGCGCGGCATCCACATACCCCAGGATTACCCCAGGACCGACGATGTACAACTCGCCCATCACCTGTTCGTCCACAGGTTGCAGGTCGTCGTCGAGGATCAGTACCTGGCTGTTGGCAATGGGACAGCCCACGTTGCAATTGCTGTCCCCCGCTTGCAGCCGCCGATGGGTGACCAGCACCGTGGCTTCGGTGGGGCCGTAGAGGTTGTGCAATTGGCACTGGCCAGCCAACCGCTCGATCACGTGGGGCTCGCAGACTTCACCGCCGGTCAGCAGGTGTTGCAGGCCCAGGGGCAGATCGGGCGGCAGGAGGCTGAGCACCGCCGGCGGTAGGAACCCATGGCTGACGCGTTGCTCGCGGATCAGTGCGACCAACTGATGGGGATCCAGCCGTTGCGCCTCGTTGGGCACGATCAACTGCGCGCCGGCGATCAGGCTGGGGAAAATATCCATCAGCGAAGCGTCGAACCCCAGTGAGGCGAACTGCAGCACGCGGCTCTCTTCACCCAGTGCCATGCGAGTGGTGAACCATGTTGTGAAATGTGCGAGGTTGCCTTGGCTGAGCAATACGCCCTTGGGGCGGCCGCTGGTGCCTGAGGTGAACAGCACCATGCAGGGCGCATCCAGGTTGGGGCGCTGCAGCAGCAACGATTGCGTGGTGTCGATGCCCGCGTCGCCGGCGCGGCTCACATCCAGCGCAACGAATTGCCCGCGCAGCGGGTGTCGGCCGTCGTCGAGCAACACCTTGGCCCCAGCGCTTTCCAGCAGGGCCTGCTGGCGCTGTGGCGGATGCTCCGGTGCCAGCGGCAGGTACACCGCGCCACAGCCCAGCAGCGCAAGCAGGCTCCCATAGAGCGCTGCGGATTTCTCCAGGCACACGCCGACCACTGCCGGTACTTCGAGGTCGGCCAGCAGTGGCCTCAACTGCTGCTGGATCGCCAATGCCTGACGGTGCAATTGCCGATAAGTCAGCACCTCGCCCGCGATATTCAGGGCCGGCCGCCCGGCGAAGGTCCGCAGGCTGGCCTGCAACCGTTCGATCATTGGCACCTGGGCGGCTTGCCGCAGCGTTGGGTCAGCGGTGCGATTGAACCTGTGCATGAATGCCAGCGCGTCCAGGCCTTGCAAGCCCTGTTCCGGCCAACGGTTGGCGCAGGTTGGCTGGGCAAGGTACCCAGGGTCGCGGGCAAGACCGCTGACGTGCAGGGCAACCCATTGCGCCAGCGTGTCCGTCGCCTGTCGATGCAAGCGCTGGCCGTTACCACTGGGCTCTTCGGGCACTTCCTGGGTCGCCAGCAACCGCTGTTCACGGTCATAGCTGCGCAGTTGCAGGGCGGGCAGGCCGGATTCGTTCAGCGGGCCAACGCCCAGGCGCAGGCTTAGCCGCGGCGCGTGCGCCAGGTGTGTCGGCAGCGGTTGGCTGCCGTCTTCGATCACCAGATCGGCCAACTCATGCCCAGGCCCATGACCGTACTGCTCGACCCATTGCCTCACGGCCTCCAGCGCTTTGCTGACACCGACCCAGCCAATCATCAGGCGTCTCATCGCGGGCTCCCGGCGCACGGCAGGTAGTCGCCCAGCGCCTGGGCCACGCTGGGCGTCTGCAGCAAACCGCTGCGGTGCAGGAACCCCATGATGTTGCCGACCAGCGGGTGTTGGCGGGTAATCGGGAACACCAGCGCGTTTATTTCATTGCGCAGGGCGTGGCGCACGCTCGCGTCAACGTCCAGGTGTTCGATCAGTTGCAGATCAAAGCGCTGCTGCAGGTCGTTGGTCAGGTAGTGCGCCAGGAACGTGGGCAGGATGTGGGCGATGGTGTCACGGTCGGCTGCGCTTGCCGCCTGCCAGTAGAGGCGCACCAGGCGTGTCCAGAACTGCGCGTGGCGGCCTTCGTCGCACAGATGATCGGCCATCAAGCCACGGACGGAGGCCTTGATGCTGTGGTCCTTGGCGAACGCCGCCACATCATGGGTGATGGTATTTTCGGCGATGGCTACGCCGATCAGTTCCACGGCATCGCGCAGGTGAGCCGGGGCCAAGGCCTGCGCCAGGGGCAGGGCGCGGCTCAGTTCGATCTGTGACGGCAACTCGAGCGGCTGGAGGCCGGTCATTGTCACGGCCTGCTGCAGGAAGTCCAGTGCGACCAGGGCGTGATAGTCCTCATCCACCACCACCGTCATCGCGTCGTAGCGGCAGGCGGGCGGGAAGGGCAGCGAGAAGCGGTTCTTGGCAATGCTGCGTGCGGTCTTGTCGACGATCTCGGTCTCGAAAATCACCACGTCGTTGATATATTTGTAGAAGCTCTGGGTCAGCACGAAATCGCGCCACTGCGGGCACTGCTCGGTAAAGGTTGCACTGAGCGCCAGTGGCTGGCGCGCCAGCGGGTAGATCAGTTTGTCGTCGTCTTCCAGCATGCGGCGCGGGCGGGTGCGGATGGTGGCGTGGCGTTCCCAGTCTTCGGCAGCGCTGTGGTAGTCGCTGAAGTTCATGGATGTGCCTCCTGCAATGAAGCATGTATGTCGTCCCACAGCGCAATGCGGCTGTTGACCACATCCAGGGCGGTATCCTCGGTTTGCTGCTGGCGCTGGGGGTCTGCGCCGGTCAGGCGTTGCAGCAAACGCAGGGCTCCCGGTTCGTGGTCCTGGGAGTCCAGCTCGATATGACGGCGCAGATACTGGCTCAGGGTGGGCGCCTGGCGGCTGATGATTTCACTGCCCCGCAGCAAGCGTTCGAACATGGCCGGGATGACACTCTCCCGGCCATGCAGGAACGCCGCGGCCACACAATGGGTCGGCGCGTTCAGCGCGATGTGCAAGGTAGCGGCAACAAAGCGCGCCACCCCCGGCAGGACGTTGATCCGTTGCAGCGCGGTACCGGCGTCCACGCCCTGGCGTTGCAGGGTAATGAAGGTATCGATCGCGACGGTGCTGGCGCCGACTTCGACCATGGCGTCCCGGTACAGCTCAAAATGGCTGCAATGACCGCGGTCGGGGTGCTGGTCGGACTCCTCGCTCAACACGATCTCATTGATCAGTCGTGCCGCTTCGGGGTCGGTCGGTGGGAGCCAGGGTAGCCGGGTGCACGTCAGGTCCCGTTGCAGGCGCTTGGTGAGGGTCATGAAGTCCCAGACCGCGAATACATGGCTTTGCATGAAAAGTTGTAACTTGCTGAGTGAATTGATTTCGATAAATAACGGATGACTGCACAGCCGTAACCTTTTTTGTTCCAGCGAAACTTGATGCATGGTTGATGCCTATGAGTTGTTGCAACTGCAGTGACAGCAGTGGTGGCTATTCTTTTACAGACGAGAGTGGCGTTGATAACGCGTAAACAAACCGTATACGGCACCGGCTCATGCGCACGCTGGCACGGCCGGCTGGAGTGTTTGGTTTATTCGAAAGATGATAAGCCGATTAAACACTTGGATGAGCTTATGAATGTATGAGATGTTTTTTCGGGAAGTTACTTGGCGTGGGTAACTTGCAGGGTTAAATGTGGGAAACTTCCCGGTTGGTTGCGGGCTTAATTAAGTTTATGGGTTTAGTTGCGGGGCTTCCTTAATTGGAAAGTTGCCCCGCGCGGCGTTGAACCGACTAGCGTGGGTCTTTCTTGCCAGCGGCATCAAGACCGGCCAGGTAAGTGGTGATCACTTCCATGCCTCGGGTCAGGTGATTGCGCAGCGTCAGCACGCTTTCGTCGACTTTCTTCTGCGTCACCAGGCTCAGCAGTTCACGGTGATCTTCCTGGGACGTCTCGCCCAGCCCCATCGCCTCAAGGTTGAAACGCAGGAAGCGCTCTTCCTCGTTCAAACCGTGTTCCACCAACGTAAGCAGACGCTGATTGGGGGCCTTGCTATACAGCGCCATATGGAACAGGCGATTGAGGCGGCCCATCTCGCAATAGTCTTTTTCCCGCTCCAGGGCACTGATGCAGGCGTCTGCCTCGGCGATGTCAGCCTCGGTGAGCAACGGGATCGACAAGCGCAGCGCTTCAGACTCCAGCAGCATGCGCAGGGCGTAGGTCTCCGCCGAATTGTCTTCGATCAATGGCGCCACCACGGCACCCTTGTGCGTCACCACATGCAGCAATGATTGGGCTTCGAGCTGACGCAAGGCCTCGCGCACCGGCATGCGGCTGACCCCGAACAGGCTGGCCAGCTCTTGCTGGCGCATGGCAGTACCACAAGGCAATCGGCCATCGAGGATCGCATTACGCAAGGTTTCTTCAATCACGGAGCGGGCAAGATGGGCGGGAATGGGTCCGCTGACTTTGATACTGCTCAAAGGGTTCGGCTTCTGCGTCACGACTACGCTGTCCTCCTTATTAGAATGGGTTGAAACAATTGGATCCAAAGAACACTAGAGACTGCCCAATGGCTTGTCAAACAGGCAAGATTTGCGGCTTGTAAGTGGCTAAACACGCGGTTCCAGGCGCCCACATCAAGGATTTGCAGCGTCTTACACGCCAGCGTCATAGTGCTATGAACTGAACGCGGCGTCGCCCTCGTTTATGCCTTGACCGCCATACGGCAAGGAGTTGTCCCGCTGGATTGCGCATATGCATATTCGCTAACGGTATTTAAAATGCAGTTCTTATATCTATAAAGTCATTTCCCTGTCTGACCGGGAGTGACCTCATGTCCGCCACCTCTACTGTTCCAACAGCGACCTCCACCGCCCAAGCTTTCGAGATTCGCCCACTGCCCGGTAGCGTCGGCGCCGAGATCATCGGCCTGGACCTGGCCCGACCTGTCAGCGACGAAGATTTCGCCCGCATCCATCGCGCGCACCTGGACCACCACGTCGTGGTGTTCCGTGACCAACGCATCACCCCCGAACAACAGATCGCCTTCAGCCGCCGCTTCGGCGTGTTGCAGATCCACGTGCTCAAACAGTTCCTGCTGGCCAACCACCCGGAAATCCTGATCGTCTCCAACATCATCGAAAACGGCCAATCCATCGGCCTGGGGGACGCGGGCAAGTTCTGGCACTCGGACCTGTCCTATAAAGAACTGCCGAGCCTGGGCTCGATGCTGCACGCCCAGGAACTGCCCGCCGAAGGCGGCGACACGCTGTTCGCCGACATGCACAAAGCCTGGGACCAACTGCCCGCGCACCTGCGCCAAGCCGTCGAAGGCCGCAGTGCCGCGCACTCCTACACGGCGCGTTACAGCGAGAGCAAATTCGAAGGCAACTGGCGTCCCACCCTGACCACCGAGCAACTCGCTCAGGTTGCCGAAGTGGTCCACCCGATCGTGCGCACCCACCCGGAAAACGGCCGCAAGGCGCTGTTCGTCAGTGAAGGCTTCACCACCCGCATTGTCGGCCTGCCGGAAGACGAAAGCCGCGACCTGCTGGCCCAGCTCTACGCCCACAGCGTGCTGGCGCAGAACATCTATCGGCATCAATGGCAGCCCCACGACCTGGTGTTCTGGGACAACCGCTCGCTGATCCACCTGGCCGCCGGTTGCCCGAGCCACCTGCGCCGCAAACTCTTTCGCACCACCATCCAGGGCGACGCGCCTTTCTGATCCGGAGTATGACCATGTCCAGGAAAATTCCATTTGCACGCCTGGCCGCGACCGTCGGCCTGGGTGTCAGCCTGTTGGCCGGCAGCCTCGTTGCACCGGCGGCAGCGCAGGCTGAAGGCGAGATCCGCATCGCCGAGCAGTTCGGCATCGTCTACCTGTTGCTCAACGTGGTGCGCGACCAGAACCTGATCGAGAAATACGGCAAGCAGGAAGGCATCGACATCAAGGTCGACTGGACCCAACTGTCCGGTGGCGCGGCGGTCAACGACGCGTTGCTGTCCGGCTCCATCGATATTGCCGGTGCCGGCACCGGCCCGCTGCTGACCATCTGGGACCGCACCCGCGGCAAGCAGAACGTCAAGGCTGTCGCCTCCCTTGGCAACTTCCCCTACTACCTGGTGAGCAACAATCCCAAGGTCAAGACCATCGCCGACTTCACCGACAAAGACCGCATCGCCGTTCCGGCGGTAGGCGTTTCCGTGCAATCACGCTTCCTGCAATACGCCGCCGCCAAGCAGTGGGGCGACAAGGAATTCAACCGCCTCGACAAATACACCGTCGCCGTCCCGCACCCTGACGCCACCGCCGCATTGATCGCCGGCGGCACCGAACTGACCGGGCACTTTTCCAACCCGCCGTTCCAGGACCAGGCCCTGACCAACCCCAACGTACACGTGGTGCTGAACACCTACGACCTGCTCGGCCCGAACTCGCCGACCGTGCTGTTCGCCACCGAGAAATTCCGCAACGACAACCCGAAAACCTACAAGGCCTTCATCGACGCACTGACCGAAGCCGCGCAGTTCGCCCAGAACGACAAAGGCGCAGCGGCCGACACTTACATCCGCGTGACCAAGGCCAAGATCGACCGCGCCGAGTTGCTGAAAATCATCGACAACCCACAGTTCGAATTCAGCATCACGCCGAAAAACACCTACCCGCTGGCGGAGTTCCTCTACCGCGTCGGCGCCATCAAGAACAAGCCTGAATCGTGGAAGGACTACTTCTTCCAGGACGCCAAGCCGTTGCAAGGAAGTTGAGATGAACGCGCCCTTGCAAGGCCACGCGGCCAGCAACCTGCACACTCCTTTGCCGTTGCTGGCGGTGGATAACGTCAGCCTGGAATACCGCACGCCCGAGCGCGTGGTGCGCGCCACTCACCAGGTCAGTTTCGAGATCGATCCGGCCGACCGCTATGTGCTGCTCGGCCCGTCGGGTTGCGGCAAATCCACATTGCTCAAGTCCATTGGCGGGTTTATCAAACCCTGCGAAGGCGAGATCCGCCTGCTCGGGCAAAAGGTCGAACAACCGGGCCCGGATCGCATCGTGGTGTTCCAGGAGTTCGACCAGTTGCCGCCGTGGAAAACCGTCAAGCAGAACGTGATGTTCCCGCTGCTGGCGTCCAAGACCTTGAAGCGCGCCGAAGCCGAAGACCGTGCGCTGCACTACCTCGATAAAGTCGGCCTCACCGCCTTTGCCGACGCGTATCCCCACACCCTGTCCGGCGGCATGAAAGCCCGCGTGGCCATCGCCCGCGCGCTGGCCATGCAGCCGAAAATCCTGTTGATGGACGAGCCCTTCGCCGCCCTCGACGCCCTGACCCGGCGCAAGATGCAGGAAGAATTGCTGCTGCTCTGGGAAGAGGTGCGCTTCACCCTGCTGTTCGTCACCCACTCCATCGAAGAAGCGCTGGTGGTGGGCAATCGCATCCTGTTGCTGTCGCCGCATCCGGGGCGCGTGCGTGCGGAAATCCACAGCCATCAATACGACCTGCACAGCCTTGGCGGCGTGGAATTCCAGCACTCGGCGCGGCGGATTCATCGCCTGTTGTTCGATGAAGCCACCGAGGCCGAGCCCGAGCTGGGTTTTGCTGACATCCGCATCGCCTACTAAGGGGCCACTTCTCATGCGCCAGGAATACGAAATACACCTCGAACCCTTGCTCAGCGTCCCGGTGGAGCGCGAGCTGCCTCTGCGCCAACGTCTGTGGCAACAAGGCTGGTTGCGCAAGGGCCTGATCCTGATCGTGCTGGCGATCCTCTGGGAAGGCGTCGCACGCTACCAGAACAACGACCTGCTGCTGCCGAGCTTCCTGCAGACCTTCCACGCGCTCTACGACGGCCTGCTCAGCGGCGAATTGTTGAGCAAGGTGAGCATCTCGCTGGTGGTGCTGATCAAGGGCTACCTGATCGGCATCGTGCTGGCATTTGCCCTGACCACATTGGCGGTCTCGACCCAACTGGGCCGCGACTTGCTCAGCACCCTGACCTCGATGTTCAACCCGTTGCCGGCGATTGCCCTGTTGCCGCTGGCGCTGCTGTGGTTCGGCCTGGGGCAGAACAGCCTGATCTTTGTGCTGGTGCATTCGGTGTTGTGGGCGTTGGCGCTGAACACCTATTCGGGGTTTCTCGGCGTGTCCGAAACCCTGCGCATGGCGGGGCGCAACTACGGCCTCAAGGGCATGCGCTTCGTGTTGTTCATCCTGATTCCGGCGGCGCTGCCGTCGATCCTCGCCGGCCTCAAGATCGGCTGGGCATTTGCCTGGCGCACGCTGATCGCTGCCGAGCTGGTGTTCGGTGCAACCAGCGGCAAGGGCGGGTTGGGCTGGTACATCTTCCAGAACCGCAACGAGCTCTACACCGACAAGGTGTTTGCCGGGCTGGCGGTGGTGATCCTGATCGGCCTGCTTGTGGAGAACCTGGTGTTCGACACCTTCGAGCGGCTCACCGTGAAGCGTTGGGGCATGCAACGCTGATCACCTGTTACGATTGCAGCCCATTCACGCCTTAGTCATCACGAGTGCTTGGCATGCAACTACCGGACATGAACCTGCTGGTCGCCCTCGACGCCTTGCTCGACGAGGGCAGCGTGGTCGGCGCCGCGCGCCGCATGAACCTCAGCCCGGCGGCCATGAGCCGCACCCTCACGCGCATTCGCGAAGCGGTCGGCGATCCGGTGCTGGTGCGCGCCGGGCGTGGCCTGGTGCCGACGCCCAAGGCGTTGCAGTTGCAAGCCCAGGTACGCAACGTGGTGGAACAGGCGGCGCTGCTGTTTCGTTCGGCGGACCAGGTCGACTTGAGTACCTTGCGCCGCCGCTTCAGTGTGCGGGCCAACGACTTTTTTATCGGCGTGTATGGTGGTCGCCTGTTCGACACCATGGAACGCGTGGCGCCGCTGTGCGAGCTGTGCTTCGTGCCCGAGGGCGACACCGACGACGAAGCGCTGCGCGAAGGGCGCCTGGACCTGCGCGTCAGCAACACCATGCCCTCCAGCCCCGAAGTGAAGGTGCAGAACCTGTTCTCCACCACCTTCGTCGGCCTGGCACGACAAGACCACCCGCTGTTCGATGAAGAAATCACCGCCGCGCGTTTTGCTAGTTACTCCCACATCAGCATTTCGCGGCGCGGCATCGCCCGTGGGCCGATTGATACCGCGCTGAACGCCCAGGGCCTGGAGCGCCGCGTGGCGATGATCGCGCCGGGTTTTCACGGTGCGATGTTCATGCTGCCCGACTCCGACCTGATCCTGCCGGTGCCCAAGGAAGCCCTCTACAGCGCCAATCGCCTGAAGTTGCCGCTGCGCGCGTTTGCGTTGCCGATCTCTCTGCCGACCTTGGTGTTAGCGCAATCCTGGCACCCACGCTTCGACAAGGACCCGGCGCACAAATGGCTGCGCGAGACCCTGCGCGAGAGCTGTCACGCTACCTGGCTGGAAGCCCAACCCACCTAAAGTGAACTCGGTCAAAATGTGGGAGCGGGCTTGCTCGCGAGTGCGGAGTGTCAGAAACACATTACGTGAATGGCCCACCGCATTCGCGAGCAAGCCCGATCCCACACAAGCCAGCATCCACAGGAACCTGCGTTGGGTTTGAGAGTTGCGTTTGGTGCACTTATAAGCTGCCGACATGTAACTTTTTGTCATGTGTGTGCCTGATTAAACTGCTCGGGTATTGATCATTCCGAGTTTCCCGTTCATGACTTCCCTCGCTGCCCCCACCCTCGCGGCCGCAGCCAAACCCGTCAGCATCAGCCCTCCCGTGTTCGGCCCGCGCATCATCCTCGGCCTGGTCGGCGTGTTGCTGGCCGTGCTGGTGTCCGGTCTCAACGAGATGGTCACCAAGGTCGCCCTCGCCGACATCCGCGGTGCGCTGTACATCGGCTTTGACGAAGGCACCTGGCTGGTTGCCGCCTACACCGCCACGTCAGTCGCGGCCATGGCCTTTGCACCCTGGTGTTCGGTGACGTTTTCCCTGCGCCGTTTCACCCTGTGCGCCATTGGCCTGTTCACCGTGCTGGGCATCCTGTGCCCGTTCGCGCCGAACTACGAAAGCCTGTTGTTGCTGCGCACCGTGCAAGGCCTGGCCGGTGGAGCATTGCCGCCAATGCTGATGACCGTCGCGCTGCGCTTCCTGCCGGCCAACGTCAAGCTCTACGGTCTGGCCGGCTACGCGCTTACCGCCACCTTCGGCCCAAGCCTGGGCACGCCGTTGGCGGCGTTGTGGACCGAATACGTCGGCTGGCAATGGGCGTTCTGGCAGATCGTCGCGCCGTGTCTGCTGGCAATGGCCGCCGTGGCCTACGGTTTGCCGCAGGACCCGCTGCGCCTGGAGCGCTTCAAGCAATTCAACTGGCGCGGCCTGCTGCTGGGTTTTCCGGCGATCTGCATGCTGGTGATCGGCATTCTCCAGGGCAATCGCCTGGACTGGTTCGAGTCGGGCCTGATCACCTTCCTGTTGAGCGGCGGCACGCTCTTGCTGGTGCTGTTCATGCTCAATGAATGGTCGCACCCGATGCCGTTCTTCAAGCTGCAGATGCTAGGCCTGCGCAACCTGGCGTTTGCCCTGATCGTGTTGGCCGGCGTGCTGATGGTGCTGACCTCGGTGATCATCATCCCGTCGAGTTTCCTCGCCCAGGTCCAGGGTTATCGCCCGCTGCAGACCGCGCCGGTGATGCTGCTGATGGCGCTGCCGCAGTTGATCGCGCTGCCGCTGGTGGCGGCGTTGTGCAACCTGCGCTGGGTTGATTGCCGCTGGGTACTGGGCATTGGCATGGGCATGCTGGTGCTGTGTTGCCTGGGCAGTTCGCAGCTGACTTCGCAATGGATTCGCGATGATTTCTACGGGCTGTACCTGCTGCAAATCTTCGGGCAACCGATGGCCGTGCTGCCGCTGCTGATGCTGTCCACCGGCAGTATCCAGCCGATGGACGGGCCGTTCGCCTCGGCCTGGTTCAACACGGTCAAAGGCCTGGCCGCCGTGATTGCCACGGGTGTGCTCGACACACTGACCACCCAGCGCCTGCACTTGCACTCGACCATGTTGGTCGACCGCCTGGGCAACTCGCCCCTGGTCGACGGCGACGCACCGGGCCTGGCGCACCGCCTGCACGAGCAGGCCGTGGTGCTGACCTCTTCGGATCTGTATGTCGTCATGGCCGCGGTCGCGGTGGCGTTGATCCTGCTGATTTTCTGGATGCCCACGCGGATCTTCCCGCCCCGTGCACCGACTTGATTAAAGGACTGTTCATGAAACGCAAAGACAAAATTGCCCTCGCCGTTATCGCCGTGTTTGCCGTTGGCGTGCTGGTCTACCTGGTTGCGCCGGGTGTGCTCGGCAGCAAGCGCCAGAGCACCAACGACGCCTTCGTCGCCGCCGACTTCACCCTGGTCGCGCCCCGTGTGGCCGGCTTCATCAAGGAAGTGCTGGTGGAAGACAACCAGCGGGTCAAGGCCGGGCAACTGCTGGCGCTGATCGACGACCGCGATTTTCGCGCCGCCGCCCAGGCTGCCGACGCCGACACCCTGGTCGCCCAGGCCCAACTGAAAAACGCCAGCGCGACCCTGGAGCGCCAAAGCTCGGTGATCGCCCAGGCCCAGGCCACCGTCGCGGCAGACCGCGCCGAAATGGCCTTCGCCGAACACGAACTGAACCGCTACAACCACCTTGCCGGGGTTGGCGCCGGCACCGTGCAGAACGCCCAGCAGGCCAAGACCCGCATCGACCAGGCCACCGCGCGCCTGGCCAATGCCACGGCGGTGCTGGCGGCCGAACGCAAGCAGGTGGAAATCCTCAGCGCCCAGCGCGACGCCGCCGAAGGCGGGCTCAAGCGCGCCCAGGCCGCGTTGGAAATGGCCAGTTATCAACTGTCGTACACGCGCATCGTCGCGCCGGTGGATGGCGTGGTCGGCGAGCGTGCGGTGCGGGTGGGTGCCTATGTGACGCCAGGCAGCAAGATCCTCGCCGTGGTGCCGTTGGCCGAAGCCTACGTGGTGGCCAACTTCCAGGAGACCCAACTCTCCCACATGCACGCCGGCCAAGCCGTGCAGGTGCGCGTCGACAGCCTCGACGGCGAGGCTCTCAACGGCCATCTGGAAAGCCTCGCGCCCGCCACGGGGGTGACGTTCGCGGCGGTCAAGCCGGACAACGCCACCGGCAACTTCACCAAGGTGGTACAGCGCATCCCGGTGAAGATCGTGCTGGAGCCGGGCCAGGCCCTGACCGCACGCCTGCGTGTGGGCATGTCGGTGGAAGCCACCGTCGATACGCAGCCGGTCGCGAAGCAGCATGAGGTGGCCCAGCAATGAAGCGTGTTGCCTGGCTCACCCTGAGCCTTATCAGCCTGAGTGCCTGCAGCGTCGGCCCGGACTTCCAACGGCCACAGGCCCCTCAGGTCACACAATGGAGCGAGCCCCAAGGCCGTCAAGCCGCCAGTCGTGCCGTCAGCGATCCGTTGCAGGAGCGTTGGTGGGATGTGTTCCACGACGCGCAACTTTCGGCCCTGACCCGCCGCGCGCTCAGCGACAACCTCGACCTGAAACTCGCCAGCAGCCGCCTGCAACAAAGCCGCGCCGTGCGCCAGGTCACCACCGCCGAGCGTTACCCCAACGTCGATGCCAGCGGCGCCTACCAGCGCAAACGCAACAGTGGCAAAGGCTTGAACGACCCGTCCGGCGAGAACGGCCGCGCCGCGTTCAGCCAGTGGGATGCGGGGTTCTCGGCGTCCTGGGAGCTGGATCTCTGGGGCCGCGTCAAACGCGAAACCGAAGCCGCCGACGCCACCCTGCAAGTCGCCGAAAACGACCGTCGCGCCGTGCTGCTCGCGGTGCTCGCTGAAACCGCCCAGGACTATATCCAGCTGCGCGGCGTGCAAAATACCCGCGCCGTCACTGAGCAAAACCTCGACGTGGCACGCCACAGTCTCAAGCTCTCGCAACTGCGCCTGGCCGACGGCGTGGCCACCGACCTGGACGTGGCCGAAGCCGCCGCCCAGGTCGCGACCATCGAAGCGCGCCTGCCGGATCTGCAACAGCGCCAGGACCAGTTGATCAACGCCCTGAGCCTGCTGATGGGCGAGGCGCCGCAAGCGCTGCATGCGCAATTGTCAGCGGATGCCGCGGTGCCGCAGACCCAGCGCCAGGTCGCCATTGGCCTGCCCTCGGAACTTGCCGAACGTCGCCCCGACATCCGCCAGGCCGAAGCCCGATTGCACGCCGCCACCGCCAATATCGGCGTGGCCAAGGGCGATTTCTACCCGCGCATCACCCTGTCCGGCAACCTCGGTTCCCAGGCCATGCAACTGTCGGATTTCGGCTCGTGGGGTTCACGCGCCTTTGCCTTCGGCCCGCAGTTCAGCCTGCCGCTGTTCAATGGTGGGCGCCTCGAAGGCATGTTGAACCTGCGCGAAGCCCAGCAACAGGAAGCGGCGCTGGCGTACCAGCAAACCGTGCTGCGCGCCTGGCATGAGATCGACGACCAATTGACCCGCTACAACGCCAGCCAACTGCGCCGCGACAGCCTCGCCGAAGCGGTGCGCCAGAACCAGATTGCCCTGGCCACGGCGCAACACCAGTACGTCGAAGGCGTAGTGGATTTCGTCAACGTGCTCACCGTGCAAGGCGCATTGCTGGCCACGCAGGAGCAGTGGGTGGAGAGTTCGACCAGCGTCTCCCTGGCCATGGTCGGGCTGTACAAAGCGTTGGGCGGCGGTTGGGAATCGGTGTATCCGCTGCACACCGCCGGGGGGTGAGGACAAAGAGTTTTTGTCAGTCGCGAAATAAACTGTAATGATAATTGCTCTCAATAGTGTATCTGAGCTTTTTCATGGACACCGCGACTGACGGCCAGCAACAGCTTCACCTCCTGTACCGCGACCATCACGGCTGGTTGCAAGGCTGGTTGCGTAAACGCCTGGGCGACCGCGAGCATGCCGCCGACGTGGCCCAGGACACTTTCCTGCGCCTGCTGGTGTCCGGGCGCTTTCCCGGCGACAAGGAAAGCCGCAGCTACCTGGCACAGATCGCCCGCAACCTGGTGATCGACCAGTGGCGGCGCCTGCGCATCGAGCGCGCTTACCTGGACAGCATCGCGCACCTGCCGGAGCCCGAGTCGCCGAGCCTGGAGACCCGCGCGCTGATCCTCGAAACCCTGATGCAGATCGACGCGATGCTCGACCGCATGCCCGACAACGTGCGCCGTGCCTTCCTGCTGTCGCAGTTCGAAGGCCTGAGCTACGCACAGATCGCCGAGCGCCTGGGCGTCAGCCTCAGCTCGGTGCAGAAGTACATGACCCGCGCCATCGTCGCCTGCTACCAAGTGGCCTACGCCGAATGAGACACGACGCACCCATCGCCCCGGCCATTGTCGAGCAAGCCAGCGAATGGCTGATGCTGCATTGGGGTGGCGACCTGCACGGTGAACAACGCCAGGCCTTCGCCCAGTGGCAGGCCGCCGACCCGGAACACCGCCGCGCCTGGCAACGTTTGCAGCACTTGCAGCAAACCCTCGGTGGCGTGCCCGTCGACAGCGCCCGCGCCGTGTTGCGTGACA
Source organism: Pseudomonas sp. AF03-9 (assembly GCF_020515815.1). Taxonomy (NCBI): domain Bacteria; kingdom Pseudomonadati; phylum Pseudomonadota; class Gammaproteobacteria; order Pseudomonadales; family Pseudomonadaceae; genus Pseudomonas; species Pseudomonas sp. AF03-9. Next base: position 23,221 of record NZ_JAHPJF010000015.1, read on the forward strand.
CCCCGGACACCCAACGCCGCGCCGCCCTCAAGCTGCTCGGCCTGTTGCTGGTGGCCGGCGGCAGCGGCTACCTGGTGCAGCGCAGCGAACCCTGGCAGGCCGCGTTCGCCGAACACCGCACCGCCACCGGCGAGATCCGCCACGTCACCCTCAGCGACGGCACACGCCTGGACCTCAACAGCGACAGCGCGGTGGACCTGCGTTTCAGCGCCAGCGAACGCCGCATTCGCCTGATCCGTGGCGAGGTGCTACTGACCAGCGGCCACGACCCGGTGCGCCCGTTGATCGTCGAAACCCCGGCCGGTGATGTGCAGGCCCTGGGTACCCGTTTTGGCGTGCGCGAACTGTCCGGTGGCAGCCGCGTCGACCTCTACGAAGGCCGCCTGCGCGTGACCCCGCTGCACGGCGCGGCGGTGCAGATGAAGGCTGGCGACAGCCTGTGGTTCAACCCTCGGCAGAGCGCGGCGTTGACGGCGGTGGACGCCAATGCCAGCAGTTGGACCGAGCACCGCCTGATCGCCGAACGCCAGCCCCTGGGCGCGTTTGTCGCGCAGTTGAGCCGCTATCGTCCGGGGCTGTTGCGCTGTGATCAGGCGGTGTCCGGCCTGTTGCTGACCGGGGTGTTTCCGCTGGACGACACCGACGCGATCCTCGCCGCGCTGGAGCGCTCGTTACCGGTACAGGTGCAGGCGGTGACGCGCTACTGGGTGACGATCAAGGCACGGGTCTGAAAAAAGTTTGCCAAGCACTTGTCGGTTTTTGCATCCCGCTCGGGATACCTCTTGAAAGCCAATCAAGAAGCGATCTCACGGGGAGTCCTGCAATGCCGCATCACCAGATCCAACCCCTGGCCCGCGCCCTGCGCCGTGGCGTGTTTGTCGGCCTGCTGGCCGCCGTGCCCCTGCTGCCGAGCCTGGTTCAAGCCGCTGAAAGCGCCGAAACACAGCGCGCCTACAACATTCCCGCGGGCAGCCTCGACCAGGCATTGAACCGCTTCGCCAGCGCCTCGGGGATTTTGCTCTCGGTGGACGCCTCACTCACCGAAGGCAAGCGCAGCGCAGGCCTGCAAGGGCGTTACGCGGTGGGCGCCGGTTTGGAGCAGTTGCTGGCGGGTAGCGGCTTGGTGGCGATGCAGTCCCAGGGCGGTTGGTCGTTGCAGGCGATTTCCGGCGGCGGCCCGTTGCAACTGGGCGCCACCCAGATCAGCGGCGAGCAAGCCCGGGAAAGCGCCTGGGGCCCGGTGGACGGTATCGTCGCTACGCGCAGCGCCTCGGGCAGCAAGACCGACTCGGCGCTGGTGGAAATCCCCCAGACCATCAACGTGATCAGCGCCGCCGAGATCAAGGCGCGCGGTGCCCAGAGCGTGACCCAGGCGTTGCTCTACACGCCGGGCATGGCGGCGGGCGGCTTTGCGGACCGGGTCAAATTGTTCGATGAGCCGACCTCGCGCGGCTTCTCGCCGACCCCGCTGTACCTCGACGGCCTGCACCTGCCCTACGGCGGCGGCAGCACCGGCGGCGCGTTGCAGATCGAACCGTACTCCCTGGAACGCATCGAAGTGCTCAAGGGCCCGGCCTCGGTGTTGTACGGTCAGAACCAACCGGGCGGCATCGTCAACATGGTCAGCAAGCGCCCCAGCGAAACCCCGGTGCACCAAGTGGTGCTGGAGGCCGGTACCTACGAGCACAAAAGCGCGGCCATCGACCTCGGCGGCCCGCTGGATGAACAAGGGCAGTTTCTCTATCGCCTGACCGGCCTGTTCAGCGATGGTCAGGACGAAATCAACTACGTCGAAAACAAACGCCAGTTCATCGCCCCCAGCCTCACCTGGCGGCCCAACGACGACACCAGCGTGACCCTGTTCGCCCAGTACCAAAAAGACAAAGGCGTGCCCGAAGCCCAAGGCCTGCCAGCGTCCGGCACCCTGTGGGCCAACCCCAACGGCAAGATCAAGCGCGACCTGTTTCTCGGCGAGCCGGGCGTCAACCAGTACAACCGCGAGCAGTATGTGCTGGGCTACGAGATTGCCCATCGCCTCAACGACACCTGGACCCTCAAGCAAAACGCCCGCTACGCTGAGGTCGACGACCGCTACACCGCGCCATTGCACGGCTACGCCTTCGTCGCCAACCCCGCCACCGGGGTGCAGGACCAACGCTACCTGCAACGTTACGCAGTGGACTGGGCGCAGAACAACAAAGTGTTTGGCGTCGACAGCATCGCCCAGGCCGAATTCGACACCGGCGCGCTGTCCCATACGATGATTTTTGGCCTCGATTACTACCACTCCGGCTCGCTGTTCCACGGCCTCTACGACCGTACCGCCGCGGCGATCGACCTGTTCAAGCCGGTCTACGGCCAGCACATCGACTACCGCCAGCCGTACCGCTGGGACCGCACCCTGAGCCAGACCGGCCTGTACGTGCAGGACCAGATTAAATGGGACAAATGGGCGCTGGTGCTCGGTGGCCGTTACGACTGGGCCAGCGTGGTCAACAAAGAGCCGATGCAAAAAACACGCTTCGCCAGCAAGGACGAAGCCTTCACCGGCCGTGCGGGCCTGGTGTACCTGTTCGATAACGGCCTGGCGCCGTTTATCAGCTACTCCGAATCCTTCCTGCCGCTGACCGGCACCAACGTCGACCGCAAGCCGTTCGATCCGTCTACCGGCAAGCAATACGAAGTCGGCGTGAAATACCAACCACCTGGCCAGAAGAGTTTTGTGCAGGCCTCGGTCTACCAACTCGACCAGGAAAACGTCATCACCACCAACCCCAATGACACGTTCAGCACCCAGAGCGGCGCCATGCGCTCACGCGGTGTGGAACTGGAAGCCAAGGCCGTGCTCAACGATGCCTGGGAGATCATCGCCTCGGCTGCACGCAACGACATCAAATACACCAAGGACGAAGAAGGCCGCCAGGGCCGCCACCCGGCCGGCATCTCACCGCTTACCGCGTCGATGTGGGTCAACTACAACGTGCTCGGCGACACCCCACTGGCCGGCCTCGGCGCAGGCCTGGGCGTGCGTTACGCCCGCCAAAGCCTGGGCGACTACTACGAAGGTGCCTTCAGCGTACCGTCCTACAGCGTCTACGACGCCAGTCTGAGCTACGACCTGAGCCGCTCGCCGCTGAAACTCAAGGGCGTGAAACTGGCGCTGAACGTGCAGAACCTCACCAACAAGACCTACCTGTCGCAGTGCACCAGTGACCTGGATTGTTATTACGGGGAAGGGCGGACGGCGGTGTCGAGCGTGACCTACGACTGGTAGGCAGACTCTGCGGATGCAGGCTGGTGTGTAGGAAGAGTCTGGCGCCACAGGAAGTGGCGTGTAGGAGCACTCTTGATTTTGCTCACGCTGACGGATTGGGCGGGGTTACGCATTAGCCTCTGGCGCCGACTTATCAAGGAAAAGAGTCCATGCCATTCGATAACCCCTATGCCCCTCCGCAAGCCAATCTAAGCCCGCCTGCCGCGCTGCAACCTACGTTTTTCGTGGTAGCGCCGCGCAAACTATTACTGATGGTGTTGTTGTCCCAGGGTTTCTATAGCTTTTACTGGTCCTACAAACATTGGAGCCTTTATCGCGCCGCAACGGGGGCTCGAGTGCTGCCGTTGGTGCGGGCTTTTTTCTCGGTTTTTTTCATTTACGCGTTGGCGATGAACATCAAACGTGTGCTTGATTTGAAAGAGCGACCTTATCGATGGTGGCCGCGGTGTTTTGCCTTAGGTTGGATCACCTGCACGTTCTTGCCTTTAACCTTCCTCTGGTATGTTTCGCCCTTCAACGGATTGAAGATCAGCCTCTGCCTGCTCATCGTGCAGGCTGCATTGTCCGTGCAAATTCAGCAGGCGGTGAACCATCTGGAAAATGATCCCCAGGGCCAGGCCAACAGTCGTTTGACGTGGGCCAATGGCATCTGGATTCTCATCGGCATGATTTTCTGGGCGTTTGCAGTAATCGAAGCGCTGTATTTCCCTTTTCTGTAGAACCCAGTGTCCACGGTTCAAATGAACCGTGGACGCCGGTTTGTTGCATGGGGTTTTTCAGGCAAGACGCCTTCAACGATTCTGCAAAAACACCACATACCCCCGAAACCACTCGCTCCCCTTCAAATACCCCGGTTCCTCCCACGCTCCACCCTGAATCAAGCCGACCTTGAACGGCAGCCCCATGCGATTCATCCGTGGCAGATACGCCGCGTAATCCGGGATGCTGTGTCGCCCCTGGTATGTCTGCACCACCACCTCATCCACCACGCCCTTGAGCTGGGCGATGGCAGCCGGGTCTGCGTTGCTGCTCCAGTCCAGCAGGCCGGTGATGCTCAGTTTCAGCTCGGCCGGCAGGCGTTGGCGCAGGTCGCGCAGGAAGCTGGCGTACTCGTGCAGGTATTGGGTGCGGGCGTCGAAGTCGATCTGGATGCCGACCACCGGGTTGCCCGCGTCGCGCCAGCGTTGCACCTGGCCGAGCAGTTGGCTGTAGACCGCCTCCGGCCAGCGCAGGGTGTGGGCGCGGTACACCACCCAGATGTCGCCACGGGTCAGGCGTGGCACGCCGATGCCCTGGGCGATCAGTTGCGCGCCGCGTTCGGGGGCGCGGCGGTTGGCGTTGATCTGGCCCTGGAGGATGTACAGGGTGTTGGCCTGTTTAAGTACCGGCTGCGGTGCGACGCCGCTCCACAGCCAGAAGGCGTCATAGTCGCGGGCGTCGACGGCGCCGAACGCCGGGCTGGCCAGCAGCAGCCAGGCGAGCCACAGCGGCTTCACCAGTAGTACTGCGCCGATTTGCCCCACTGGGTGTCGGCAAAGCCGCTTTTGAGCTGGCGGAACCAGGCTTTGCGCACCGCCGGCTCGACGTCCTTGCCGCCGCAGCTGTTGTAGCCGGCCGGTGCGTAGCAGTTGATGGCGCGGAACAAGGCGTAGGCCTTGTCATTCTTTGGCGCCTTGGCGTCGCCGATCACCTGCCGGTAGCCGTCGAGGCGCGAGAAGGTTTCACCCTTGAAGTCCGATGCAGTGCTGCCCAGGCTACCGGCGGCGCGGGCTTGTTCGAGCGGCATGCCGTCGAGGCTGTTGCGCAGGATGAATTCACCGATGCAGTTCAGGCCCTGTGGGTTCTTGGCGTCGGCCTGCAAGGTCTCGGCGGTTTGCGCGATGCTCGGGCAGACGTAACCGGATTCGGCCTTGTCGCCGTTCCACTGGAACAGCCGCAGGGTCTGGTTGCCGCCGTAGACATAACCCAGGCTGGTGCCGAGTTTGTCTTCGGACGCAGGCACAGGCAGTTGCTTGAGGTCGTCGGCGAAGCTTTCGAACTGGCCGCGCAGCAGGTTTTTGTAGAGCAGCACGAATTGCGCGGTTTCGCGTTCCAGCGGGTCGCGGGCCTGGGCGATCTGCTGGCGCAGCAGTTCAGGCCCGGCGACGTTGCGCAGCAGGATGTAGCGCACCTGGTTGGCGCTGATCGGCGAGTCGGCGGCAAACACCTTGGCCAGCTGGCCGCTGCGCTCGTAATTCATGGCCAGGGCCAATTCCAACTGGTCGCGTTGCAGTGGCAGTTTCGCCAGCGGCAGTAGTTGCAGCCACAGCGCCTCGGCGCCTTTCCAGTCCTGTTTGGCTTCCATGGCCAGGGCGCGCAGGGTCTGTTGGCTGAAGGCGAAGTAGTTGAGGCTCGCTGGCACGCTTTGCGGCAATTGCTTCAAGGCGGCGTCCGGTTGCTGCTCGACGAACAGCGCGCACACGGCCAGCAAGTAGTCGTAGAGCGCCGGGTCGCTGGCAAAGGCCGACTTTTGTTTTTCCAGGTCGGCGCGGGTCAGCGCCGGTTGCTCGCCGCCACGCATCACCATCAGGTCGCTGACCAGTTGGATCATCGGCGTGTTGACGGTGTCGCCGCTGGACATCAGCAGCTTGAGGTCGGCCTCTTCTACCAGTTCATCCACCGATACATTGCGCTGCGCGTCGCTGGCTTCAGTCAGCGCCCAGGTAAACGCGGCGGCCAGCTTCTCGCTGTCAAAGCCCAGCCAGTACACGCGACGCAGCAGGCCGCGTGCAGAAACGCTGTATTCGCCCTGTGGATAAGTCTTCAGGTAGCCGTCGAAGCCTTGCTCGGCAGTGGCCAGCGCAGTTTTATCCACACGTTCGAGGTCGGGCACGCCGTATTCGTCATAGGTGTTGGCCTGGGCCTGGTTGAGCGCGTTGCGCGCAACCATGTAGCGCGCGGTTTCTTTCAGCCACGGCGAGGTGGCGCTGCCGGCGGCGCTGAAGCCGCGTTCGGCCTCGGCGAAGCGGCCGCTGTAGAAGTCGGCGGCGGCTTGCAGGTAGGTGCGAAACAGTTGGCCGTCGGTGGACTGGATCTGCTGCGGGTCCGCGACCACCGGGCCGTCCCAGTCGCAGGTGGTGAGCAGTTGCAGGCGCGCCTTGGCCAGCAGTTCGCGCTCGGCCTGGGGCATGTCGGCCTTGGCGACCTGGCGGATAAACGCGGTGGCACTGCTGTCGTCGTTGCTGCGGCAGCGGCTGCCTTCGCCACTGACGAAGCCTTCACCGGCGGTTTTGTAGTCTTCGCGCTTGATGCCCAGGGGCTCGAGCAGGCTATCGAGTTCGGCGGTAGGGGAATCGTCGGAGTCAGGTTCGGTCTCGCCGTTGGAGGCCAGGGCCAGGCGGTACTGTGGAAACGGCACCGCGCCGAAACCTTGGGCCAGGTCATCTTCGTCCAAGGCATTCGGCGTCAGCGGCGCGCCTTTTTTGTCGGCAAGCATCAGGCGCAGGTTGGCCCGGCTGTCATTGCCCGGGCTCAGGAACGGCAGGTTGTTGCAACGGTCGAGGCTGCTGCGGGCGACGCGCCAGTCAGGGAAGCAAAAGTTGTCGGAACTGGCCACTGCGGGCAGGGAAACACTGGCCAGCAGAGCCAGTGCCAGGGGTGACAGAAAACCGATGCGCATGACGTGTCCTTGATCCTGAGTCCTTGGAGGGCGGCAATCATAGCTTGATCCGACAATCGCTTCGGTGAAGCCCTACACAAATCGTAGATTTGTCCGATTGAGGGTAGTGGCAATTTAATTTCTCTGACATAGACTGCGCTGTATGTCAGGGAGTTGACCGTATGAAGCAATTGAATGCACTGATGTTGGGTTTTACCTGCCTGTTGGGCGTGGCGCCGTTGGCCATGGCTGAAGATCCCTTGCTGGATCAGCCGCCGGCGACTGCCGCCAGTGCCACCAGCGAAGCGCGCGGTGTGCTGCGGGCTCGCGACCAGGCGATGCTGGCCAGTGAGTTGTCGGGGCGCATCGTCGAACTGCCGTTCAGCGAAGGCGAGTCGTTCAAGAAGGGTGACACCCTGGCGCGCTTCGATTGTTCGGCCTACCAGGCCCAACTGAACGCCGCCCAGGCCGCCAGCCGTGGCGCCGGTGAAGAACTGGCGCACAACAAACAACTGGCCTCGCTCAATTCCGTCGGGCGTTTCGAAGTGGCGCGGGCCGAGGCCAAGCTCACCGAGACCCAGGCCCAGTCCCAGGTCTATCAGGTGCAGATCAAGCGTTGCAGCGTGCTGGCGCCGTATGACGGCCAGGTGGTGCAGCGCAAGGTCCAGCGTTATGAAAGCGTGTCGGCGGGTGCGCCGCTGCTGGAAATCGTCGACAACCGCAGCCTGGAAATCCACCTGCTGGTGCCGTCGCGCTGGATGGGCAAACTCAAGCCCGGGCAGACCTTCAATTTCACCCCCGACGAAACCGGCCAGGCGTTCAGTGCCACGGTCAAACGCCTCGGCGCGCGCATCGATGAGGGCAGCCAGACGCTGCTGCTGGTCGCTACCCTGCCCAATGCCGCCGGTTTGATGGCGGGTATGAGCGGTACCGCCCACTTCGCGCAGCTGCAATGAACGCACCGATGGCGGGGAACACCGAGCGGGTGTTCGCGCAGTTTCTCGACCTCGAACGCCAGACCCGCGCCGCCCGCACCACTGAGCAGTTGGCCTACAGCCTGGTCAACGATGGGCAAGCGCTGTTCGGCTATCGCCACGCCGCGCTGTTGATCGCGGGCAAGGTGCAGGCGGTCACAGCGGTGAGCAGCGTCGACCCGAACGCGCCGTTCGTGGCGTTTGTCGAGCAGGCGGTGGCGCAGTTGCACAAGCTGGATCTCGGCCAGACCGCGCGCGTGGTGCCCGCCGAGCCATTGAGCGACGCGGTGCGCGCCGACTGGCAGAGCCTGTCGGCCGAACATGTGTTCTGGTTGCCGCTGATCAACCCCCAAGGCCAGGTGTTTGGTGGCCTGTGGCTGGCGCGAGATACGCCGTGGAACCCGGCCGAGCAAGTCTTGCTGGCGCAGTTGGGCGACACCTACAGCCATGCCTGGCATGCGTTGCAACCGCGCCAGCCGTGGCGCCTGCGCCTGACCCGCAAACGTCAGGTGGCGGTGGTGCTCGGGTTGTTGCTGATGCTGCTGATCCCGGTGCGCCAATCGGTGCTGGCGCCTGCCGAAGTGGTGCCACTGGCCGGGCAAGTCGTCGCGGCGCCCTTGGACGGGGTGATTGCCGAGTTCCTGGTCAAACCCAACCAAAGCGTGAAAACCGGCGACCTGCTGCTGCGCTTCGAAAGCACCACCCTGACCGCCCAGGCGGACGTGGCGGCGCGGGCCCTGGGCGTGGCGGAAGCGGAGTTGAAGGCCAATTCCCAACGTGCGTTTGCCGATGCCGAATCCAGCTCGCGCATCGACCTGCTGGCCGCGCGCGTCGAGCAAAAACGCGCCGAACGCGATTACGCCCGCGAGCTGCTCAAGCGCAGCGAGGTGCGTGCCGAGCGCGACGGCATTGCAGTGTTTGCCGACGCCGAGCGCTGGACCGGCAAACCCGTGCAAACCGGCGAGCGCCTGTTGCAGATCGCCGACCCCGGCCAGGCCGAGTTGCGCATCGAACTGGCGGTGGGCGATGCGATTGCCCTGGCGCCCAACGCGCAGGTCGCGCTGTTCCTCGACAGTGACCCGCTGCAACGCCACCTCGCCACCCTGCAACGTGCCGCGTACGAGGCGCAGCCTACGCCGGGCGGGCAATTGGCCTATCGCCTGGATGCGCAGTTCGATGACGCGCCGCCGCGCATCGGTCTGCGTGGTACCGCGAAGCTGTATGGCGACCGCGCGCCGCTGGCGCTGTACTTGCTGCGTCGACCGCTGGCGGGCCTGCGTCAAAGCGTGGGCCTGTGATGAGCCTGCCCAAGCTGCGTGACGACCTGCAACTGTCCAGCGCCGGCGCGGCATTGGACGGTTCGCCGCGCTGGACCCTCGCCGACCCGGTGCGTGGGCGCTATTTCAAGTTGGGCGCCACGGCTATCCGCCTGCTGCGGCATTGGTCCCTGGGCGATGCGGAAAAAGTCCTGCAAGCGGCCAACCGCGAGCCGGGCTTGCCCTTGGGGGACAGCGAGGTCAGCGAGCTGTTGAGCTTTCTGCGCGCCCATGACCTGATCGCTGCCCTCGACCCGGAGCAACGCGCCAGCTACCTGTATAAAGCCGCCGCCCAAAAGCAGGGCCTGTGGCAGGTGCTGCTGCATCAATACCTGTTTTTCCGCATCCCGCTGTGGCGCCCGGACGCGTTTCTCAACCGCGCCTGGCCGTGGCTGGCACGCTTTGGCCCCGGCCTGTTGCGTTACGGTTTGCCGATGATCCTCGGCCTCGGGGTCTTTTTGGTGGCGCGCGATTGGCAGCGCTTCCTGGCGACCTTCCCGCACCTGTTCAGCCTCGGCGGCGCCCTGGCGTTTGGCGTGGCGCTGTTCTTCGCCAAGCTGTGCCATGAATTCGGCCATGCGTTCATGGCCAAGCGCGCCGGCTGTCGGGTGCAGAGCATGGGTGTGGCCTTCATGGTGCTGTTGCCGATGTTCTACACCGATGTCAGCGACGCCTGGCGCGTCAATGATCGCCGCGCGCGCCTGATGATCGGCGCCGGCGGGGTGATGGCCGAGCTGCTGCTGGCGTGCATCGCCTTGCTGGCCTGGTCGCTGCTGCCGGACGGACCGGCGCGCACGGCGGCGTTCATGCTGGCCAGCGCCACCTGGCTGACCACCCTGGCGATCAACCTCAACCCGTTCATGCGCTTCGATGGTTACTTTTTGATCAGCGATTTATGGGGCGTCGACAACCTGCAAGGCCGCGCTTTCGCACTGTGCCGCTGGCGTCTGCGGGAGCTGCTGTTTGGCTATGGCGAACCGGCGCCGGAACCGTGGTCGCCGACGATGCGGCGCCGCCTGTTGTGGTGGGGCTACCTGGCGTGGCTGTGGCGCGCGGCGCTGTTCCTTGGGATCGCGTTGGCGGTGTATCACCTGTTTTTCAAGCTGCTCGGGATCTTCCTGATGCTGGTGGAGTTGGCATGGTTTATCTGCCTGCCGATCTACAAGGAGTGGCGTGAGTGGTGGAGCCGCCGCAGCCAGGCCCATACACCTCGGGTGTTGCTCAGCAGTCTCGGATTGGGGTTGATCGTGCTGGCGCTGGTGGTGCCGTGGCGCAGCGCGGTGGAGCTGCCGAGCATGCTTGAGGCCGGTCGCGTCAGCGCATCTCATGCGCCGGTAGCGGCGCGGGTCAAGGCGCTGCGGGTGGTGGACGGGCAGGCGGTGACCCAGGGCCAGGTGCTGATCGAACTGGAGTCGCCGGACCTCGATGCGCGCCAGAGCATCGTGCGCCGCGAAGTCGAGATCCTGCAGTTGCAGATGCGCCGCCAGGCCGGGCGCAGTGAAACGGCGGCCGACGCCGGGATCAACGATCAGCGCCTGTCCCAGGCCCTGGCCGAATACCGTGGCCTCGCTGCCCAGCGCGAACGCCTGCTGTTGCGTGCGCCCCATGGGGGCACGGTACGCGATGTGCTGCCGCAATTGAGCGTGGGTCGCTGGCTGTCGCCCAAGGATGCGCTGGTGCGGGTGGTGGAAGAGGGCGCGCGCCTGCGCGGCTACCTGGCCGAGGCGCAGCTGTGGCGAGTCGGGCCTGGGGCGACCGGGCGGTTTATCGCCGATGACCCGATGCACGCCGCGATCCCGGTGCAACTGACCGACATCGACGCCAACGGCGTGGCTTATCTGGATCAGGAGGCGCTGACCTCCGACCATCACGGGCCGATTGCCGTGCGCCGCGACGAAAACCAGCGCCCGGCGCCGGTGCAGGCGCAGTATGGTGCGCGCCTCAAAAGCCTGGAGGCGATCGAGACACCCCGGCAACCGTTGCGCGGCGTGGTGCTGTTGCAAGGGCGCAGTGAGTCGGTGCTGGGCACGGCCTGGCGGCGGGCGGCGGCGTTGGGGGTTAGGGAAAGCGGGTTCTGACAAGGAGTGGCAGGCGATGATGAACAACAATGGCGGATTGGCGCAGGGCTTGGCGATGCGCCCATCACGGGCCAGCGATGGGCCGTTTTTGCACAAGCTCTACCATTCGGCGCGCGCGGATTTGCAGTGGATCGACGGCGAGCAAGAGGTCGTTGAAGAGGTCATCGCCCAGCAGTTCCAGGTGCAGGAGCGGGGCATGGATCAGCAGTTTCCAGGCGCCCTGCATTACGTGGTGGAAAAGCTCGGCACGCCTATCGGTGCCTTGAGTGCCGACTTCGGCGCCAATGAAATCCGCGTGCTGTACCTGGCGTTCATCCCTGCCGCACGTGGCCAGGGTTTCGGCCGGGCGGTGCTGCACAGCGTGCAGCAGGCCGCCACCCAAGTGTGTTGCCCGGTGGCGACGGTGGTGTGGGCGAGCAACCCCCATGCGCGCCAGCATTACCTGGCGCTGGGGTTTCGTGTGGAAGAACAGACACCGGCCGCGCAACGGCTGGTGTGGTACCCGTCTCAGTTGAACACGATGCAGAAGTAACCGCGCTCACCGTCGCGCCCCATGGCCGGCTCGCGGGACACGAACACGTGTTCCAGGCATACATCCGGCAAGGGCAGGCGGCACAAGCCGTCGACGAAATCCGTCGGCCCGAGGCTATTGAGCGACACACTGAAGCCCTCCCGTGCACTGCCCGGCAAGCTGGCCTCCGGCGCCGGGCGCAGCCCCTGGACCTGGATCTGCAACGCCGAGCCATCTGGCAGGTACAGCACACTGGGCTGAGCCAGCAGAGGACGAAAATGTTCCAGAGTGACAAAATTCAACATGCTTTGGCTCCTCGTAGTGAGCGGGCTTGCCCGCGCTGGGCGGCGAAGCCGCCCCAAATCCAGGCTCCTCGGTTTGTCTGAAACACCGCGGCGGACCGATTGGGGCGGCTTCGCCGCCCAGCGCGGGGCGAGCCCGCTCACTACAAAAAATGCGGGGTTGATTGGGGGCGGGTCAAGAGCGTGAAGGGTAGAGCCCGATCAGGGCAATGCTGAAGTTGATCGCCAGGTAAGGGTTCAGGGTGGCAAAGGCCTGGCTCTGGCCGGCAACCGCCGTGTCGCCGACCACCGTGGTGCTGACGCCCTTGAGCGGCACCGGGTTGGCGCCTTGTTGATCGGAATAGATCGTCGCGCTGCCGGGGCCTGGGCCGGAAGCACCGATATAGGCATTGGTCGGCGTAGGTACCGTCACCGAGTTGCTGACGACGCTGGTCAGTTGCACCGTGGTGCTGCCGGCGAGCGTGCCCGCGCCATGGGTGTGGGCGGGCAGGTTGCCGGCCAGCAGCGTGACGGACTCGGTGCCCGCAAAATCGCCGATAACCCGCGCCGACAAGCCTGTGCCTTGGCCCATGCCCATCGGCAAGCGGCTTTGCAGGTTCGGCAGTTGGAAGGTGGACTGGCCGTTGCCGCCGTAGAAGGTGCCGATCAACGCAAACAGTGCGGCGTTCTGTTGCACAGCCAAGACCTGGCCGTTGCATAACGCCCAGCCATTGGGGGCGTAGTTAAAGGCAAAAGACTGGATGGTGCCGATAAATACTTCCATGAGTCGCGAATCCTTGTGTGAGCTCTTAGGTATGGAGTGGCGCCAATCGATCCGGCGTCATCGCAGAGCGTAGACGCACTTTTGCGCAGCGCCTGGCCAATGCGAAACCGCGAGCGAAACCCAGGCTTATGCCCTAGAGTTGCGCCTGTTGGCGCATGCGCAATTTTTGCCGGGGAAACCGGCAGTGTCAGGGGATTTGAGGTGCGACGGTCTGTGGTCGAGCAAGACGAAAAAGTGGGTACATTTGCCGTGGCGCAGGCCTGGGAAGGCAGCGGCTGGCTGAGCCGGCTATGGTGGGTGCCGATCCTGGCGCTGGCCATGGCCGTGCGGTTCTATGGCCTGACGGCGGCGGCGATCTGGGGCGACGAAGGCTCAAGCCTGCTGCTCAGCGAATACGCCGTTGACGACCTGTGGTTTCACGCGGCCCATGATGTGCACCCGCCGCTGTACTTTTTCATGCTGCGCGGCTGGATCGAGGTGTTTGGCGACGGCATCTGGTCGATTCGCGGCATGAGTGCGATCCCCGGCGTACTCGCCGTAGGCCTGGGAATGTGGCTGATGCGGCTGCTGTCCACGCGTCGCGCTGCCTTGCTGGCGGGCGTGCTGCTGGCGCTGTTCCCCAGCGCCGTGCGCTATAGCCAGGAAGTGCGCATGTATTCGCTGTTGGCGGTGTGGCTGCTGGGGGCCACGCTGGCGCTGGTGTACTGGGTGCGCCAGCCCGCGCGCACGCGTTGCCTGGTGGCCTATGTGCTGCTGATGGCGGCCGCTTTTTATACCCATTACTTCACGGCGTTGTGTGTGCTGGTGCACTGGGCCTGGCTGGGCCTGTTGTACCGTTCCCAGGCGCCGGGCCAGCGCTTGCTCGCGCGTCCGGCATGGTGGTGGGCCAATGTGGCGATTGTCGTGTTGTACCTGCCTTGGCTGCCGAACCTGCTGGATCTGGTCCAGCATGTCGAGCAGCTCAAGGTCGGCGGCGATATTGGCTGGGAAGACCCGGTTACGCTGATCTCCGTGCCCTCGATGATTTGGCAGTTCGTACTGCAGGATGAAGGCCTCGGCTTCTGGGCGCCGCTGTTCTGGCTGTTCCCGCTAGCGCTGATGGCGGTGGTTGCGGTGACTGCCTGGAAAGACCGCGAAAACCTGCGGCCGGCGCGCCTGCTGGCGCTGTTTCTGCTGCTGCCGGTGCTGTTGGTGTATGGCGTGTCGTTTGTATCGCCTGTGTTTATCGAACGTTACCTGACGGTGTATGCCATCGGCTTGCCGCTGCTCATGGCCTTGGCCATCGATCGTCTGCCGAGCCGTCTGTCGTGGCTGGGGGCGGCGTTATTCGTGGTGTTTGTCGGCGTTGAACTGCTGGGGTTGAAGAACAACGCCACGGTGGATGTGCATGACCAGTTCAACGTGCCGGTGGAGTTTGTTAATCGCAATTACCAGGACGACGACCGCATCGTACTCAGCGACATGATGTGGTACTTGAGTTACGTGTATTACGACCAGACCGACGCCCAGTTGCAGCTCTACACCCCGCCCAAGCCCGACGGCACCCCGACCAGGCCGAATGCCTATGGCTTCGGGACGCTGGTGGATCAGGACGGCGGACGCATTTACCTCGACCGTCTGTCGGCTTTACCCGCCGAAACCCGCCGCGTCTGGCTGATCAGCAGCAATGAAATGCCCGACGATTTCGCGCCGATCCCCGACGGTTGGCGCCAGGTATTGCAGCAAGATGGCGGCGGGGCGAGGGCGCGGCTATTTGTGCTGTGTACGGGGCCTGTTTCTTTGCAGCCTGAGGCATGTCGTTAATTTCGAATCGGTATTAAATCGACTGCAAATAGTGGCATTTACCCACTAGTGGTTGTATCAATCCTGAGCTACGCTGCGCTGACAAAAGGAATTGTCTGACAAAAAGTGGTGAATGGATTGCCGTATCACTTTATTTCCGGATTGCCGCGCTCCGGCTCGACCCTACTCTCTGCCATCCTGCTGCAGAACCCGCGCTTTCATGCGGGCATGAGCAGCCCGGTAGGCACCCTGTTCAATGGTGTGCTGGGGCAGTGCAGCGCCGGCAGCGAGTTTGGCTCGGTGATCGACGCCGACACCCGCCGCCGCCTGCTGCGCGGCCTGTTTGATTCCTATTACGCCGACAAAACCTCCACGCCGGTGGTGTTCGACACCAATCGCCAGTGGTGCGCGCGCATGCCGGCGCTGCATGACCTGTTTCCCCAAGCCAAAGTCATCGCCTGCGTGCGCAATGTCGCGTGGATCATGGACAGCCTGGAGCGCCTGTACCGCGCCAATCCCTTCGAAAACACCAAGCTGTTCAACGACGATGTCGAGCGCAATACCGTGTACAGCCGCGTCGAGACCCTGGCCCAGCGCAACCGCATGGTCGGGTATGCGTGGTCGGCGCTCAAAGAGGCGTACTACGGCGAACACGCCGACTCGATGCTGATCGTCGACTACGACCTGCTGGCCCAGGCCCCCGAGCGGGTCATGCGGCTGGTCTATGAATTTATCGGCGAGCCGTGGTTCGAGCATGACTTCGACAACCTCAGCTACGACGCCCCGGATTTCGACCAGGACCTGGGCGTGGCCGGCCTGCATCGGGTCAAGCCACGGGTGGCGCTGCAAGCGCGCCGCAGCCTGTTGCCGCCGGATCTGTTCGAGCAGTTCGCCCATATGGATTTCTGGCGTGACGGCAGCCTGAGCGCCGCCAATGTGATTCGCACCAAAGCCGACGCCGCGATCAGTTGATCACGGCTTTTTTATTTGCGGGTATCAGCATTCGACAAGCGGGTGAGCAGCATGTGGTGGAGCAAAGGTAAGGCACGGCAAACGACAACAGGCGCCCTCACTCAGGCGACGCCGATGATCATGTCCCTGGAACCACGCATGCTGTTCGACGGCGCGGTCGCCGCCACAGTGGCTGACGTGGCGCAGGCCGACAGTCACGCCACGGCTGCCGATGCGGCCGCCAAGGCGCCGACCACCGAGCCCGCCGGTACCGGCAGCGAAACCCATGCGCAAACCGATGCGCCCGTGACCCCGGCCCCGGTCGCCGTACCGGGTGAAACCGTGGTGTTCGTCGACGCGCGGGTCAAGGACTCTGCCGAGCTGCTCAAAGGCGTCGCCCCCGGCACCCAGGTGGTGCAACTGGACGCGAGCAAGGACGGCCTGCAACAGATCGCCGATTACCTGGGCAGCCACCAGGGCGTCAGCTCGGTGCAGATCATCGCCCACGGCAACGCCGGGGACCTGTGGCTGGGCAACACCTATTTGTCGGCAGACAACGTCGCGGCCCGCAGCGACGTGCTGGCGCAGATCGGCCAGGACATGAACGTTGGCGGCGACATCCTGATCTACGCCTGCAACACGGCGGCGGGCGACAAGGGCATCAACTTTGTCGACTCCCTGGCGCAGCTGACCGGGCGCGATATTGCCGCGTCCACCAACCGCACCGGCGCGGGCAGCGACTGGACCCTGGAAATCGCCACCGGCTCCATCGAGAGCCACACCGCGCTGTCCTACGGCAGCATGTCGGGGTATCAGTACAGCCTGGCGACGATCACGGTGCTCAATAACGGCGACAGTGGTGTCGGCAGCTTGCGTCAGGCCCTGAGCGACGCGGTGTCGGGGGATACCGTGGCCTTCGGTGCCGACATGACGGTCAACCTCAACAGCCAGCTGATCATCACCAAGAACCTCACCATCGACGGCGATCGCAACAATGATGGCGTGGCAGACGTGACCATCAGCGGGCAGTACAAAACCCAGGTGTTGAAGGTCAACTCCGGCGTCACCGCGACCCTGGATGGGCTGATCATCACCAAGGGCCTGGCCGCCGGCAACGGCGCTGCGGCGGGGACCGACGGAACGGCGGCCATGGGCGGCGGCATTGTCAACTACGGTAACCTGACCCTGACCAATGTCACGGTGACCAGCAACGCAGCCTCGGGCGGCGGTGGCGGTGGCGGGGTTACTGCGCCTTATGTCGGTGGCGCGGTCGGTGGCGGCGGTGGCGGTGGCGGCGCGCTCGGCGGGCAAACCGGTGGTCACGGTGGTACTTCCGGCTTTGGTACAGGCGTGTATGGCGGCACTTCCGGCAGTGCCAACACCGGCGGCAACGGCGGCGGCTATAACCCCAACTACATGGGCGGCAGGGGCGGCAGCAGCACCGGCGGCGCGGGCGGCGTGGGCGCGGCCAACTACAGCAATGGCGGCGCCGGTGGTACGGCAAACAATGGCACGATTTCCATTGGCGGCGGTGGCGGCGGCTCCGGTTGGGACAAACCTGGCCGGGCGGGCGCCTCGGCCAGCGGCGGTATCTACAACGGCAGCACCGGCACACTGACCGTTGTCGGCACGTCGGTGATTACCAACAACATCGCTGCCGGCGGCGGCGGTGGTGGCGGTGGTGGCCTGGGTGGCTCCGCCGATTCGGGCGGCGCGGCCGGCAAAGGCGTCGGCGCGATCTGGAACAAAGGCACGCTGTTGATGACGGCTGCCAACTTTGCGGCCATGAGCGGTAACGTCGGTGGCAGCGGCTCCGGTGGCCCTGCCTTGGGCGGCGGTTCCACGGGCGCCTCCGTAGCGGCCGTGAACAACATCTTCAATGACGGCGGCACGGTAAACACGGCTTATTCCCCGGGGCCAACCGCGACCATCGTGATGGCGGATACCGCGTTGAAAATCGGCGATACCTCGCTGGTCACCATCACGTTCAGCCGTGCGGTGAGCGGTCTCACCAACGCCGACCTGACGATCGCCAACGGCACCTTGACCGCTGTGAACAGCCTCGATGGCGGCATCACCTGGACCGCGACGTTCACGCCGACCAGCAACATCACCGATGCGACCAACCTGATCACCCTCGATAACACAGGGGTGGTCGCGATCAACGACGGCTTGGCTGGCGCGGGCACCACCAACTCGGCCAATTACGCGATCGACACCGTGCGGCCAACCGCGACCATTGTGGTCGCCGACACCGCGTTGAGAATCGGCGAATCCTCACTGGTGACCATCACCTTCAGCGAGGCGGTGACCAGCTTCAGCAACGCCGACCTGACGATCGCCAACGGCACCCTGACCGCTGTGAACAGCTTTGATGGCGGCATCACCTGGACCGCGACGTTCACGCCGACCAGCAGCATCACCGACGCCACCAACCTGATCACCCTGGACAACACTGGCATCGCCGACCTGGCGGGCAACGCCGGCAGTGGCACCACGGATTCCAACAACTACGCCATCGACACGGTGCGGCCGACCGCTTCCATCGTGGTCGCGAACACTGCCCTGAGCATCGGTCAAACCAGCTCGGTGACCATCACCTTCAGCGAGGCGGTGTCCGGCTTTACCACCGCCGACCTGGCGGTCGCCAATGGCATCGTGTCGTCGCTTACCAGCAGCGACGGCGGCGTCACCTGGACCGCCACGTTCACCCCCAGCAGCAACGTCAATGACACCACCAACCTGATCACCTTGAACAACACCGGCATCAGCGACTTGGCAGGCAACACGGGCAGCGGCACCACTGATTCCAATAACTACGTCATTGACACCCAGCGCCCAACCGCGACGATCATCGTGGCGGACAGCAGCCTGAAAATCGGCGAATCCTCACTGGTGACCATTACCTTCAGCGAGGCGGTGACCGGCTTCAGCAACGCCGACCTGACGATCGCCAACGGCACCCTGACCGCTGTGAACAGCCTTGATGGCGGCATCACCTGGACCGCGACGTTCACGCCGACCAGCAGCATCACCGACTCTACCAACCTGATCACCCTGGACAACACCGGCATTGCCGACCAGGCCGGCAACGCCGGCAGCGGCACCACGGATTCCAATAACTACGCCATTGATACCGTGCGGCCCACCGCGACGGTGGTGGTGGCCGACAGCGCGTTGAAAATCGGTGAAACCTCGCAGGTCACTATCACGTTCAGCGAGGCCGTCACCGGCTTTACCAATGCCGACCTGACCATCGCCAATGGCACCCTGAGCGCGGTCAGCAGCAGCGACGGCGGTATCACCTGGATCGCGACCTTCACACCCAGCGCGAGCATCACCGACACCACCAACCTGATCACCCTGGACAACACGGGCATTGCCGACCAGGCTGGCAACGCCGGCAGCGGCACCACCGACTCCAACAATTACGCCATCGACACCCAGCGTCCGACCGCGACCATCGTAGTGGCCGACCCGGTGCTGAACGCCGGTGAAACCTCGCTGGTGACCATCACCTTCAGCGAAGCGGTCACCGGGTTTACCAACGCCGACCTGAGCATTGCCAATGGCACCTTGAGCGCGGTGAGCAGCAGCGATGGCGGTATCACCTGGACCGCCACCTTCACCCCGACCGCGGGTATCAACGACGCCACCAACCTGATCAGCCTGAACAATACGGGGGTGAGCGATCTGGCCGGTAACTCGGGCTCGGGCGTCACCAACTCGGCCAACTACAGCATCGACACCGTGGCGCCTACGGCGACCATCGTCGTGGCGAATCCGGCCTTGAACGTTGGCGCCAGCTCACTGGTGACCATCACCTTCAGTGAAGCGGTCACCGGGTTTACCAACGCCGACCTGACCGTCGCCAACGGCACCCTGAGCGCCGTGAACAGCGTCGACGGTGGCATCACCTGGACCGCGACGTTCACCCCTTCGAGCAATGTGACGGACGCCACCAACCTGATCACCCTGGACAACACGGGGGTGCAGGCGGCGACTTCGGGGAACGTCGGCAGCGGCAGTACGGATTCCAACAACTACGCCGTCGATACCCAGCGGCCCACCGCCACGGTGGTGGTCAACGACAACGCGCTGGGGATTGGCGGCACGTCGTTGGTCACGATCACGTTCAGCGAGGCCGTCACTGGCTTCAGTTTGGCTGACATGACGGTCGACAACGGCGCGCTGTCGAATCTGTCGACCAGCGACAACATCACCTGGACCGCGACGCTGACGGCGGTGGCAGGCATCACCCAGGGCAACAACCATGTGGTCGTCGACAACACCGGCGTGGCCGACACCGCCGGCAACGCCGGTTCCGGCACCACCACGTCGAACGCCTATGCGGTCGACAGCCAGCGCCCGACCGCGACCATCGTGGTCGCCGATTCGGCCCTGAGCGCGGGTGAAACCTCGCTGGTGACCATCACCTTCAGCGAGGCGGTTACCGGTTTCACCAACGCTGACTTGAGCGTGCCCAATGGCACCCTGAGCGCCGTGAGCAGCAGCGACGGCGGTATCACCTGGACCGCGACCTTTACACCGACCGCGGGTGTCCACGACACCACCAACCTGATCAGCCTGAACAATACGGGCGTGAGCGACCTGGCCGGCAACGCCGGCACGGGCACCACCAACTCGGGTAACTTCACCATCGACACCGTGCGCCCAACCGTAACGATCGTCGTGGCCGACAGTAGCCTGAAAATCGGCGATACCTCGCTGGTGACCATCACCTTCAGCGAAGCGGTCACCGGCTTTACCAACGCCGACCTGACCATCGCCAACGGCACCTTGAGCAGCGTGGCCAGCTTCGATGGCGGCATCACCTGGACCGCGACCTTCACGCCGACCACCAACATCACCGACGCCACCAACCTCATCACCCTGGACAATACCGGTGTCGCCAATGCCTCCGGCAACGCCGGCAGCGGCACCACCGACTCGAACAATTACGCGATGGATACCGCGCGTCCGACGGCCACCATCGTGGTCTCGGAGACGACACTGAACATCGGTCAAACTTCGCTGGTGACCATCACCTTCAGCGAAGCGGTCACCGGGTTTACCAACGCCGACCTGACCATTGCCAATGGCACCTTGAGCTCGGTGAGCAGCAGCGACGGCGGTATCACCTGGACCGCGACCTTGACCCCGCTCGCCAGCATCACCGACACCAGCAACGTGATCAGCCTGGACAACACCGGCGTCAACGACCTGGCGGGCAACGCTGGCAGCGGCACCACGGATTCGAGCAACTACGCCATCGACACCCAGCGCCCGACGGCAACCATCGTGGTCTCCGACGCGAGCTTGAGCGCCGGCGAAACCTCGGCGGTGACCATTACGTTCAGCGAGGCGGTCAGCGGTTTCACCAATGCCGACCTGAGCGTCCCCAATGGCACCCTGAGCAGCGTGAGCAGCAGCGACGGCGGTATCACCTGGACGGCCACCTTCACGCCGGACGTGGGCATCCGCGACACCACCAACCTGATCACCCTGAACAATACTGGGGTGAGCGACCTGGCCGGCAACGCTGGCGCGGGCACCACCAACTCGGCCAACTTCAGCATCGACACCGTGCTGCCGACAGCCACCATCGTGGTGGCGAACCCTGCGTTGAGCATCGGTGAAACCTCGCTGGTGACCATCACGTTCAGCGAAGCCGTCAGCGGTTTCACCAACGCCGACCTGACCATCGCCAACGGCACCCTGAGCGCCGTGACCAGCGGTGACGGCGGCATCACCTGGACTGCGACCTTCACCCCGACCAGCAGCATCACCGACGCCACCAACCTGATCACCCTGGACAACAGCGGCGTGGCCAACGCCTCCGGCAACGCCGGCAGCGGCAGCACCGACTCGAACAATTACGCGATTGATACCGTGCGTCCTACCGCGACCATCGTGGTGGCGGATACGGCCCTCAGCGTCGGTCAGACCTCGCAGGTGACCATCACCTTCAGCGAGGCGGTGAGCGGTTTCACCAATGCCGACCTGACCATCGCCAATGGCACCTTGAGCGCGGTGAGCAGCAGCGACGGCGGTATCACCTGGACAGCCACCTTTACCCCGGCGGCCGGCATCACCGACACCACCAACCTGATCACCCTGGACAACACCGGCGTCGCCGACCTGGCGGGCAACGCCGGCTCCGGCACCACCGATTCCAACAACTACAGCGTCGACAGCCAGCGGCCGACAGCCACGATTGTCATGAGCGACAGCGACCTGCGTCCGGGCGAAACCTCGTTGGTGACCATCACCTTCAGCGAGGCCGTCACCGGCTTCGACAACAGCGACCTGAGCGTGGCCAATGGCAGCCTGAGCAACGTCAGCAGCAGCGACGGCGGCATCACCTGGACGGCAACGTTCACGCCGACCCTGAGTGTGACCGACGCCACCAACCTGATCGTGCTGAACAATACCGGCATCGCCGACCTGGCGGGCAACAGCGGCACCGGCACCACCAACTCCGCCAACTATTCGGTGAACACCGAGGTGCCGACGGCAACCATCGTGGTGGCTGACACGCAACTGAAGGCGGGTGAAACCTCCCAGGTGACCATTACCTTCAGCCAGGCCGTCAGCGGCTTTACCAACGCCGACCTGACCCTTGCCAACGGCAGCCTGAGTGCGGTGAGCAGCAGCGATGGCGGCGTCACCTGGACCGCGACGTTCACGCCGACCAGCAATATCACCGACACCAGCAACCTCATCGTGCTGGACAACAGCGGCGTGGCGAATGCCTCGGGCAACAGCGGCGTCGGCACCACCGCCTCCAACAACTACAGCATCGATACCCAGCGGCCGACCGCGACCATCACCGTGGCCGACGCCGTCCTCGGCATCGGGCAAACCACCACGGTCACCGTAACCTTCAGCGAAGCGGTCAGCGGTTTTGATTTGTCGGATCTGAGCGTGGCCAATGGCACGTTGTCCAACCTCGTTTCCAACGATGGCGGCAAGACCTGGACTGCCACCTTGACGCCGACCGTCGCGATTACCGACCCGACCAACCTGGTGGTGCTGGATGCCAGCCTGGTGAACGACGCAGCGGGCAACGCCGGTGCGGGCATCGCCATTTCCAACAACTATGCGCTCGACGCCGACCGGCCAACCGCGACGATCTCCGTGGCCAACCCGAACCTGACCGTCGGCCAGACCACCACCGTGACGTTCACCTTCAGTGAAAAAGTCAGTGGTTTTGACCTGGATGACTTGAGCGTGGCCAACGGCACCTTGTCCAACCTCGCCACCAGCGATGGCGGCAAGACCTGGACCGCCACCCTGACGCCGACGGCCAACCTCTTTGATCCGAGCAACTTCATCACCCTCGACACCAGCCTGGTGACGGATGCGGCGGGCAATGCCGGCAGCGGCTTCAGCAACTCCGGCAACTACGCGATCAACACCGTCGCGCTGACCGGCGACCCGCTGTTCCGTGTCACCGGCCCGACGGCGCCACCGGGGGCGCCGGACGCGCCGCTGCAACCGATCATCTTTGGTCTGCCCAGCGGCAACCTGGGCTCGCCGATTGGTTTCCCGGCGCTGTTCGAGCAGCGTGATTCGGGCGGCGGCTTGCCGCCGATCGGCAACATCTTTATCCGCAACAACGCTCTGGCGCCAAGCTATATCGCCCAGGTGTTCAGCACGGACGGCGGCAATGCGGCGGGTGCCTCCGGGTTCCTCGGGTTTGGCGGCGGCGATGGCGGGGTGTTTGGCTCAAGCACGTTATCGGGCCTGTTCAACCGCGAAACCCAGGGTGACGACGGTGGCTTCAAGGCCTTCGACAGCAAATCGATCCAAGGCTCGGGCGGCACGTTGGGGGCGCCGACCCTGGGTCAACAATTGCAGCAGATCAACGACGTACAACAACGCCAGGTGATTGATCTGGCGCACGCACTGCAACAGGTCGGCATCAACGGAATGCAGGCTTGAACACACTTAATTCAAGGCGCGGGAACAGGGGCAGTCCAAGGATGAATAAAAGTCATAAGTTGTTCGGCGCCAGCTTGCTGGCGCTGGCGATCAGCGGTTGTGCGGTCACCAGCAAGCCGATTGAACGCAGCGTCAGCGAGCAGCGCGCTCGCAGCGACCTGCAGGGCATGTACAAGGATCAGGAACCGCTGAGCGGCCCGTTGACCCTGCACCAGGCCATGGCCCGCGCGGTGAAGTACAACCTCGAAGGCCGTTTGAAGGTGATGGAAGAGGCGTTGGCCAAGCGTCAATCCGACCTCTCCAGCTTTGACATGCTGCCGCGCATGGCGCTGTCGGCCGGTTATGCCGGGCGCAACAACACCAACGCCTCCAGCAGCCAGAGTGTGCGTACCGGCACCCAGTCCCTGGAACCGTCCACCTCCCAGGACCGCGACCGTCGCGTGGCGGACCTGACCATGGTGTGGAACGTGCTCGACTTTGGCGTCAGCTACATCAGCGCCAAGCAGCAAGGCGACCAACGCCTGATCATCCAGGAACGCCGCCGCAAGGTGATCAACACCATCGTCCAAGACGTGCGCTCGGCCTACTGGCGCGCCGTGGCGGCCGAACGTTTGCTTGGCCAGATCGACAGCCTGATGGCCCGCGTCGACCAGGCCCAGAGCAACAGCCAAAGCATGAGCGAGCAACGCATCGGCGACCCGGTGCAAGCCCTCGGCTACCAGCGTTCACTGATCGAGGCCACGCGCCAATTGCAGGAGCAGCGCCGCGCGTTGTCCCTGGCCAAGACCGAGCTGGCGACCTTGATCAACCTGCCCATGGGCACCGAGCTCAAGCTGGCCACGCCGGACGACTACAGCGTGCCGCAACTGAAGGTCAACCTCGCCAGCCTGGAACAGGAAGCCCTGGCCAACCGTCCTGAGCTGCGCGAGCAGGACTACCAGACCCGCATCAGCGCCGCCGAAACCCGCAAAGCCATGCTGCGCCTGCTGCCGGGCCTGGAATTCAGCGCCGGCGGGCATTACGACAGCAACTCGTTCCTGGTGGACAACCGCTGGGCCGACTACGGTGCCAAGGTCACCTGGAACCTGTTCAACGTGATCTCGGCCCCGGCCGCCATCGACGTGGCCAAGGCCGGCGAAGAAGTCGCCACCGCCCGCCGCCAGGCGATGTCCATCGCGGTGCTGGCGCAGATCTACGTGGCCAACGCCAACTACCAGGACGCCGTGCGTCAGTTCAAGACCAACGAGCAACTGGCGAATATCGACGGGCAGATCCTCACCCAGCTGCGCAACCGTCACCAAGCTGCTGGCCTCGGCGAGCTCGACCTGATCCAGGGCGAACTCAACACCCTGCAAGCCGACCTGCGCCGCGACCTGGCCTACGCCGACCTGCGCAACGCCTACGGCCAGATCTTCGCCAGCGCCGGTCTCGACCCGCTGCCCGAGCAACTGGACTCCGACCGCGTGCAGAGCATCGCCACCGCCCTGGCCGGTCGCGAGTCGGCGTGGGCGGCGGGCAACATCGCCGCGCCGGTGGCGCCTGCCGTGGTCAAGTAATCGGCGGGTGCTGACGGCGAGTCGCACTCGCCGTCAGCGTATCGGTGCGTCGAGCGGTCGTGGCAGGGCGTTCATCTGGGCTAGACTCGGGTGACTCATCTTCTTAGGAATCTGTCATGGAATCGCCTGTGCATAGCTTGTCGTCGTTGTTCAAGCAGTTGGGACTGCCGGATGACGCGCAGAGTATCGATAAATTCTTGGTGGTTCATTCGCCGCTCAAACCCGAACTGGAACTGGCCGATGCGTTTTTCTGGACGCCCAGCCAGAGCGCGTTTTTGCGTGAGGAGAAACGCAAGGATGCGGATTGGGCGGAGTTGGTGGATGAGTTGGACGTGTTGTTGAGGAAGGGGCGGGGGGTGTAAAAAACTGCGCGAAAACCACAAAAGTTGAAAAAAACTGATGAGGCTTGAAAAAAACGGGGCTTTAATCGCGCAAGTGAACTTTTTCTGAGGTTGCGCGATGTCTCGGGTTAGTCATTGCCTCGCTGTCCCCCAAAGCGTTGCACCTGCCGCAGACGCTGTACTCGACCCTAGCCTGTTCGCCTTCGCCGCCTGTCGCGCTTGCTGATCCACCAAATCCTCTGCCACTACGGCGCCCTGGAAAACGGCCTGCTGCTGCCGGTTTCCGTTGCGATGAAACACGAAGAACAGGCCTGCCTGGAGGCGCTCAAGACGTTCTTCCAACCGCCCCGGGACTTGTGGAACGTCACCTGGCTGGACGGCGAGCAAATGGTCTTCGACTTCAGCGGCCACCCTACGGTCTACCGTTACTGGGACGCGACCCGCTGCGTCGAATATGGTCCGCCGCGCGCTAGAGGTAGAGCTGCGTGAAGAAATCGAGTTTCTCGATCGTTGTGACCGTGTGATCAAGGCCGTGAATCTGCGCTTTGACGTGCGTGGCAGCGATCTGTCGAAGCTGGTGATGATGTGCCTGGACAATGACGGCAAGGTATCCAGGCATCGCAGGAAACAGTTTCAGTACAGCGTGGGGGAGGAGGTGTTTGGATTTATCGAGGAGGAGGTGGGGCGGGCTTTGCATGAGATTGCTGAAGTTACTTTTTTGTTCTTTCTGGTTCTTGACTGACGGCATTGGGGAAATCCTGTCCTCATTTTTCCGCTCATCCGCAAAAGTGTTTCAAAACTTGACGGCCTTCCGTTCATCCACCATATTGATAGTTAGCAAACTAACTGTATGCGAACTATCCAGTGCCTCAATCCCTCGAACAACTTCACATGAACCTCAGCAGCAGCATGGTGGTGGGCGCCCGTAACTGGCGCAAAATCTGCCAGACCACGCTGGTGAGCTACGGCATTTCCGAAGCCTGCGCGGTGCCGCTGTTGATGATCGGCCGCCTGGGCGACGGTGTGCATCAGGTAACAGTCGCCCAGGCTTCGGGGATGGAAAGCCCGTCGTTGGTGCGCCTGCTCGACCAATTGTGCAACGGCGGCTACGTGTGCCGCACCGAAGACATTCACGACCGCCGCGCCAAGGCCTTGAGCCTCACCGAGCGTGGCCGTGAGCTGGTGCAGGCGGTGGAAGTGCAACTGGTGCGCCTGCGCAAGGAAGTCCTGGCGGACATCGCCCCCGACGATATGGCAGCCGCCTTGCGCGTGCTGCGGGCCTTCGAGGCGGCGAGCCTTTGAACGGATTCTTTACCGGTTTCCCGCCGGCCCGCGACTGGTTCTACGGTGTGCGCACCTTCGCCGCCTCGATGATCGCGCTGTACATCGCCATGCTCATGCAGATGCCGCGCCCCTATTGGGCGATGGCCACCGTGTACATCGTCTCCAGCCCGTTTGTCGGCCCCACCAGTTCCAAGGCGTTGTACCGCGCCATCGGCACCCTGATGGGCGCGGCGGCGGCGGTGTTTTTTGTGCCGATGTTCGTGCAGTCGCCCTATGTGCTGGTGGTGGTGATTGCCTTGTGGACCGGCATCTTGCTGTTCCTCTCCATGCACCTGCGCACCGCCAACAACTATGCGCTGATGCTGGCCGGCTACACCTTGCCGCTGATCGCCCTGCCGGTGGTGGATAACCCGCTGGCCGTGTGGGACGTGGCCGAAGCGCGCACCGAAGAAATCTTCCTCGGCATCGCCGTCGCCGCTGTGGTCGGCGCGATGTTCTGGCCACGCCGCCTGGCGCCGGTGTTCGATGGCTCGGTGAGCAAATGGTTTGCCGACGCCCAGGTCTACAGCCAACGCTTTCTGACACGCAACGTCACGCCAGAAGAAGTCAGCAGCCTGCGCGGCGGCATGGTCGCCACCTTCAACACCCTGGAGCTGATGATCGGCCAGTTGCCCCATGAAGGCGCGCGGCCGCAGACGGTGCGCAACACCAAGGAACTGCGCGGCCGCATGATTCACCTGTTGCCCGTGGTGGAAGAACTCGACGACGCGCTCTACGCCGTCGAACAGCGTGCGCCGCAGTACCTCGAGCAACTGACGCCGCTGTTGGAAGCCTCCAACCAGTGGCTGCAAAGCAGCGCAGAAAACCCCACGCTGGACAGCTGGCGCGCCCTGCGCGACCAACTCGAAGCCCTGCAACCCAGCGGCGAAGCGCTGGACGAACGCCACACGCTGCTGTTCTCCAACGCCCTCTACCGTCTCGGCGAATGGATCGACCTGTGGCAAGACTGCCGCAGCCTGCAAGCTGCCATCGCCTGCGAAAGCCAGGTTACCTGGCGCGCCGTCTACCGCCACTGGCGCCTCGGTCGCCTGACCCCGTTCCTCGACCGTGGCCTGATGTTTTACTCGGCGTTTTCCACCGTCACCGCGATCATCGTCGCCTCGGTATTGTGGATTCTCTTGGGCTGGACCGACGGCGGCAGCGCGGTGATCCTCGCCGCCGTGGCGTGCAGCTTTTTCGCCTCGATGGACGACCCCGCGCCGCAGATCTACCGATTCTTTTTCTGGACCGCGATGTCGGTGCTCTTCGCCAGCCTTTATCTGTTTTTGGTGCTGCCCAACCTGCACGATTTTCCGATGCTGGTGCTGGCGTTCGCGTTGCCGTTCATCTGCATCGGCACGCTCACCGTGCAGCCGCGTTTCTACCTGGGCATGCTGCTGACGCTGGTCAACACCTCGTCGTTCATCAGCATCCAGGGGGCGTATGACGCGGACTTTCTCAACTTCGCCAACGTCAACCTGGCCGGGCCCGTAGGCTTGTTGTTCGCCTTTGTATGGACCCTGATCGCGCGACCCTTCGGTGCCGAACTGGCGGCCAAGCGCCTGACCCGTTTCAGCTGGCACGACATCGTCGGCATGACTGAACCGGCGACCCTCAACGAACACCGTCACCTCGCCGCGCAAATGCTCGACCGCCTGATGCAGCACCTGCCGCGCCTGGCGATCATCGGCCAGGACACCGGCATCGCCCTGCGTGACCTGCGCGTGGCGCTGAACCTGCTCGACCTGCTGGCCTACTCGCCGCGCATCCTTGGCGTGCCACGGGTGCTGCTCAACCAGGTGGTCGAAGGTGTCGGCGGTTACTTCAAGGCCTGCCTCAAGGCCGGTGAACGCTTGCCCGCGCCGAGCGGTCTGCTGATGACCCTCGACCGCACGCGTCGTGCGCTCAACGGCCAGGGCCTGCAAGACGAAGACGATACCCGCGTGCACCTGCTGCACGCACTGGCCGGCCTGCGCCTGGCGTTGTTGCCCGGTGTGGAGTTCATTGGCGGCGCCGAGATGCAAGCGCCGCTACCCGATGGAGCGCCTTTATGATCGGTGATCTGGATATCAGCGGGGTGTTCCTGCCCACGCTGCTGGTGCTGATGGGCATTACGTACGTGTTGTTTCTGGTGGTGCACGGGTTGTTGACCCGTCTCCACTTCTACCGCCTGGTCTGGCACCGGGCATTGTTCAACGTGGGGCTCTACGCGCTGTTGCTGGGCGCGGTGGACTCACTCAGTCGATACCTGATGACATGAAAAAACCGTTTTTGACCATCGGCCGTGTAGTCCTCACGTTGTTGATCGTGACCTTTGCGGTCGTCGTGGTGTGGCGCATGGTCATGTACTACATGTTTGCGCCGTGGACCCGCGACGGGCACATCCGCGCCGACATCGTGCAGATCGCCCCGGACGTGTCCGGGCTGATCCAACAAGTCGAGGTGCGTGACAACCAGCTGGTGACCAAGGGCCAGGTGCTCTTCGCCGTCGATCAGGATCGCTTCAAGCTGGCCCTGCGCCAAGCCCAGGCCGCCGTCGCCGACCGCCAGGAAACCCTGGCCCAGGCCAACCGCGAATACAAACGCAACCGTGGCCTGGGCAACCTGGTGCCGAGCGAGCAACTGGAAGAAAGCCAGTCCCGCGTTGCCCGTGCCCAATCGGCGCTGGCTGAAGCGCAGGTGACGGTGGACGCCGCTCAGCTCAACCTCGACCGCTCGGTGATCCGCAGCCCGGTGGACGGCTACGTCAACGACCGTGCGCCGCGCAGCCAGGAGTTTGTCACCGCCGGGCGTCCGGTGTTGTCGGTGGTGGACAGCAATTCGTTCCACATCGACGGTTACTTCGAAGAAACCAAGCTCGACGGTATCCACGTCGGCATGGGCGTGGACATTCGGGTGGTCGGCGACAACGCCCGTTTGCACGGGCATGTGCAGAGCATCGTCGCCGGTATCGAGGACCGTGACCGCAGCAGCGGCGCCAACCTGTTGCCCAACGTCAACCCGGCGTTCAGCTGGGTGCGCCTGGCCCAGCGGATTCCAGTGCGCATCGCGTTTGACGAGGTGCCGGCAGACTTCCGCATGATTGCCGGACGCACGGCCACGGTGTCGATCATTGGAGACAAGCCATGAAGCAACGGCTGGCCATTACTGCGCTGGGGTTGTTGCTGTCGGCCTGCCAGGCGGTGGGCCCGGATTACAAACTGCCGGATGCAGCGGCGGTGAAGCGCGGCGATCTGCAAGGGCAGCTCGCGGGCGAGGGCCACAATGTGGTGTCGGCGCCGGTGCCGGCCGACTGGTGGAAACTGTACAACGACGCGCGCCTGGACGAACTGGTGCGCCAGGCCATGGCCTCCAACACCGATCTGCGCGTGGCCGCCGCCAACCTGCAGCGTTCGCGGTATCAGGTGCAGCAGGCGGAATCCGCCGGTGGCTGGAATGCCGGGGTGAAGGCCGAGGCCCAGCGCTTGCAGGAATCCGGCGAGGCGTTCTTGCTGGCAGACAAAGTGCCGGTGGCGAACATCGGCAGTGTCGGCATCAGCACGTCGTACCAGTTCGACCTGTGGGGCACC
The DNA here is from genome assembly GCF_020515815.1 of Pseudomonas sp. AF03-9. NCBI lineage: Bacteria > Pseudomonadati > Pseudomonadota > Gammaproteobacteria > Pseudomonadales > Pseudomonadaceae > Pseudomonas > Pseudomonas sp. AF03-9. The sequence continues at coordinate 53,545 of NZ_JAHPJF010000015.1, forward strand.
TTGCAGCGCGGGATCGAAAGCGCCCAGGCCAGCGCTGATGCCGCCCAGGCCGCCGCCGATATTGCGCGCATCACCCTGGTGGCGGATGTGGTGCGTTCCTACACCCAGGTCTGCGCGGCCAACGAAGAACTGGCGATTGCCAACGAGTCCCTGCAACTGCAAGCCCAGAGCACCACCCTGACCCAGCGCCTGCGCGACGCCGGGCGCGGCGATGAAACCCAGGTGACCCGCTCGCAAACCCAATACAAATCCTTGCGCGCCGACATGCCGCGCTACGAAGCGGCGCGCCAGGCCGGTCTGTTCCGTCTGTCGATGCTGCTGGCCAAGCCGGTGGATCAATTGCCGGCGGGCACCGGCAGCTGTGCCGAGCTGCCGCACATCGCTCAGTTACTGCCGGTGGGCGACGGCGCCGCGCTGCTCAAGCGGCGTCCCGACGTGCGCCAGGCCGAACGCCAGTTGGCGGCAGCGACGGCGCGTATCGGCGTGGCCACCGGCGCGCTGTACCCGGACATCAGCATCGGCGCCACGGTCGGCACCGTCGGCATTCTGGAAAACCTCGGCACCGCACCGACCAACCGCTGGGGTTTCGGCCCGCTGATCAGTTGGACCGTGCCGACCAACGGCGCCCGCGCACGTATCCACGAAGCCGAAGCCGCGACCCAGGGCGCCCTGGCGCATTTCGACGGGGTGGTGCTCAACGCCATCCGCGAAACCCAGACGGGCCTGGCGCAATACACCGCGCAGTTGCAGCGTCGCGACGCCTTGAACGAAGCCGGCGAGTCGGCCAAGGAAGCGGCGGACCAGACGCACCGCTTCTTCCAGGCCGGCCGCGCGTCGTTCCTCGCCGACCTGCAAGCCACCCGCACCTACACCGATGTACGGGCGCAACTGGCGGCGGCGAACACCCAGGTTGCCATGAGCCAGATCGATCTGTTCCTGGCCTTGGGCGGCGGTTGGGAAAGCGGACGAACGCAAGCGGCGCAAGCCAGCAAACCCTGAGCGAATAGCTATGCTTTGTCAGGTGAACGCCGTGGCTTTTCAGGCAACGGCGCTCACCTGACACTGCTCGCGTTTGCTCATGGGGATTCCAATAATGAAAAACCCTTATGCTCCCGCTTTCTGGTGCGTGTTCTTCGCACTGGTGTTGTTATCGGCTGCCTACTTCTATGGCGTCATGCTCGCCCATCAAATCGACAAGGCCATGGTGTTCCTCGACAGCGCCTGCCTGGTGATCGGTACCTTATCCATCGGCGTGGTGGCCTGGGCGTCCTACCAGAACCATCGGATCAAACGTCGGCTGCTCGAACAGGGCAAGACCCGCGTGGCGATCTGGGACACCAAGGTCGCCCTGCGCCGCGTCGAAACCGTATTCGACCGCTATTTCTGGGGCAGCTACTGGCAGCCTGGGCGCACCTTCCAGGAAGTCATGGGTGAACTCACCGGCACGCCCCTGGAAAAAAGCCTAGAAGCCCTGAAAAAACAGTGCGTGGCCCTGGATCAGCAAGTCGCCGACGGTAGGCATTGGCTGAATAATGCGCGGGAATTGTCCGACGTCGCCGCGCAAATGGCGCGGGAGCGCTACCAACTGGACTTCTGCGACCCCAAGGCCGACACCCCCGGCAATGCGGTGATCCACCGCGAGTTTGAGGTGCTGGTGTACACCTGGACGGCGCGGTTGAAGAGTTTTGATCACCAGCTCGATGAGATCGACTCGGAATACTCGTGAACCATCTGCTGGCCTGACCCCTCTGAAAAGCTGGGCCGTTCGCGGCCGCCAGTGCTAATCTTCCCCCGCTTTTGGCGGGCTTGAGCCAACCCTTTCAGGGTTCAAGGAAGACAGCCCACTTCTCACAGGATTTGATCAGGTCACTTCATGAATAAGCCAGCCGTAGTTCTTTTGGGTTTTGTTGTCGCCGTTGGCGTCGTCAGTGCAGGCGGTGCCTGGTACACCGGCAAGCAGTTGGAGCCGGTGCTGCAAACGGCGGTGCAGGACGCCAACAAGGAACTGCAACGTTCCATGGCCGGCGTCGACGGGCGTCTGGACCTGGAGCTGGTCTCCCTCGACCGTGGCCTGTTCAGCAGTACCGCGCACTATCGCCTCAAGGCCCAGGGCTCGTTCTTCGGTGAGCAGAACCCGAACCCGGAACTGCTCTTCGTCGACCACATCGAACACGGCCCGCTGCCGTTCTCGCGTCTGGTGTCGCTGAAGTGGCTGCCGGTCATGGCCACCAGTCACTACGCGCTGGAAAAGAACGCTACCACCGAAAAATGGTTCGCCGCCGCCAAAGACGTGTCGCCGCTCAAGGGCGTGGCCAATATCGGCTACAGCCGTTCGGTCAGCGGTAATCTCGAATTGCTGCCACTGGAGTACAAGGACGACACGTCCAGCGCCAGCTTCTCCGGGCTGAACCTGGACTTCGACAGCAGCGCCGAAGGCAAGAAGGTCAAGGTCGACGGCTTCATGAACAGCCTCAAGCTGAACGCCGTCGATGGCAACGGCACGCCCTTCGCCGCCGACCTGTCTGGCCTGACCGTGGCCAGCAACCTGGAAAAATCCACCTTCGGCTTCTACACCGGGCAGAACACCGTTGAACTGACCGACACCAAGCTGACCTTCGGCCCGCAACAAACCGTGCTGACCCTCAAGGGCTTCGAGCAGAAAGACACCAGCGACGTCAAAGACAACAACATGGCTGGCCGCGTCGACTACAAGATCGACGCGATCGGCTTCCAGGGCAAACCGGTCGGCTCCGCCGCCATGGCCGTGAGCGTGAAGAACATCGACGTGCCGTCGGGCCTGCTGCTGACCAAGCTCTATCAGGACAAGATGCAGCCGGTGCAAGCCGCCGCCGCTGCCGGGCAACCGGTGCCGGAACTGCAACTGACCGAAGCCGAGCAGACCCTGGCCGAAGCCAACGTCAACCAACTGCTGGCCGCCAAGCCGCAAGTGGCGCTGGAAAACCTGTCGCTGAAAACCGCCCACGGCGAAAGCAAGTTCAACCTGGTCCTGGACCTGGCCAAGCCTGCGTCCATGGAGCTGCCACCTGTTGAGCTGGGCAAGCAGATCATTGCGCTGCTGGATGCCAACCTGACCCTGTCCAAGCCCATGATCGCCGATATCGCCGCCCTGCAAGCCCAGGCCGGTGGCGTGACCGATCCGAAAGCCGTCGAGCAGCAAGCGCAGATGGCTTCTGAAATGGTCAGCGGCATGGCCGTCGGCACCCAACTGGCGACCCTGGTCGGCAATGACGTGGTGTCCCAGCTGCACTACGCCAACAACGAAGTGACCTTCAACGGCCAGAAGATGAGCGTTGAGCAATTCATTGGTTTCGTGTTGGCCAAAGCCGGTGCGGTGAGCGGCGCGCAGTAAAAATTTCGCCATCACCCGCAAATAAATAATGGGGGGGGCGGGCGTGCGTGTGAACGGGGTCAAACAGTCGACACTGACCCCGTTATCACAGGTAAGTCCGTTCCCCCATTGGCTTTTCAGATTCCCCACCAATTCTGAACAATTGTTATGAATTGGCCTTTTCCCTACTTTCCTAAGGGATAGTTCCTACAGGAAAGCTAGGTCGGGTCACTAGACGCCGACACCCTGATGCAAATCGCTCAGGACCACCTATCGTTACAGCTTTCCGTGTGTAAGGAAGCTCACGATATGCTGCGAAACCTACCACTCAGTGCTTCAGGCCGGTTGCGACTGCTCATCGGGGCAGCCTTGTGCAGCCAGTTATTGGTGCCAGCCTTCGCCGTGGCCGACCCTGCCTACGATGCCCTGATCATTCAGGCCCGCAACGGCAATTTCACGCCGGCCCTGACGCAATTGCGCCAGTTGCCTGCCGAGCGCCAGACGCCGGGCCAGGTCAGTGATCACCTGGTTATCGCCGGTTGGGCAGGGCAGGATGCCGAAGTGCTCAAGGTGTACGAGGCTCAGGGTAAAAATCGCACCTTGACGCCCCAGGCGCTCGCCACCGTGGCGCGCACCTATCGCAATCAGAAGCAGTGGGCCCAGGCCGAGGCGGTGTATCGCCAGGCGCTGCTGCGTGACCCGAACAATGTCGACCTGCAACTGGGCCTGGCCCTGACCCAGGCCGACGGCGGCAAAACCACCGAAGCCGTGCAACGCGCCCGTGCGTTGGTCGCCGCCAAGCCTGATGACCCGAACCGGCGCATGGCCCTGGGCTACGCGCTGACCCGCGCGGGCTTTAACTATGACGCGCTGTTCGAGTTCGACCAGGCCTTCCTGCATGCCGGGGATAAACCGGAAGTTGCCCGCGAATACATCGTCGCCTTGCAAAAGGCCCGCATGCCGGAACCGGCCCTGCGCCTGTCGGCCAAGCGCCCGGGCCTGGTCGACCCGGTGACCCAGCGTCGCCTGGAAGGTGACCTCGCCGCCGAACGCGTGCGTATGGCCGAGTTCGCCACGCGTTCGGAAAACGAACGCTATGTCGTCGCCGACCGTGCCCTGCAGGACTACGACAAACTGCTCGCCCGCTGGACCCCGGACGCCAGCGCCCACGACGACGTAGTGCGCTGGCGCATCGACCGCCTGGGCGCGCTCAAGGCCCGCGCACGTACCGCCGAAGTGATCCGCGAGTACGAAACCCTCACCGCCGAAGGCGTGCAATTGCCCACCTATGCCGTGCGTTGGGTGGCCGCGTCGTACCTCGATCAGCGCCAGCCGGAAAAATCCGAGCCGCTGTATCGTCAGGCCCTGAGTGCGCCGGATGCCGAGCCGGATGATCGGGTCGAAGACACCACGGCGCTGTTCTACGCCTTGCAGGAAAGCGACCGGGGCACAGAGGCGGTCGAAGTCGCCAAAGGCCTGGCCACCAGCCAGAAGCCACGGGTTGAACTCAAGGGCTTGCCCATCGGCAATCCCAACGACGCCTGGATGGATGCGCAACAACTGTCGGCCCAGTCCGGCGTGTACGGCGGCGACCTGCCGGGCAGCGAGTCGAGCCTGGACGCGTTGGTCGACAAGGCCCCAGGCAACGTCGGCCTGCGCCTGGCCCAGGCCGACATGTACCGCGCCCGCGACTTGCCACGGCGCGCCGAAGGCATTCTCAAGGAAACCGAAGCCCAGGTGCCGCGTGACATCGGCCTGGAAGTCAGCCAGGCCTACACCGCGATGGATTTGCAGGAGTGGCGCCAGCTCGACGTGCTTACCGACGACGTGCTCGCTCGCAACCCGGACAGCCGTCAGGTGCAGCGCCTGAGCCGGTTGCGCGATGTGCACGACATGGCCGAGCTGCGCGTCGAGGCCTACACCGGCAAGAGCTTTGGTGGCGGTAGCGACAGCGCGGCCGGTGCCGTCTCGGGCAGTCGTGACTGGGGCATTGAAAGCCGTATCTACACGCCGCCGATTGACGAAGACTGGCGCCTGTTCGCCGGTGCCGGCTACGCCACCGCCGACTTTGAAGAAGGCACGGGCCATCACCGCTGGCAGACCGTGGGCGTCGAACGGCGTACCCGCGACATGACCCTGGAGGCCGAAGTTTCCAACCATTCCTACGGCGATGGCAGCAAGCAAGGTGCCGCGGTGTCGATTGCCCGTGACATCAACGACAACTGGCAATACGGCGGTAGCCTCGGTTATTTGCTGTCCACCACGCCACTGCGGGCGTTGAATGCCGGGATCACCGCCAACGGCGGCAGCGGTTTTGTGCGCTGGCGCGCCAATGAAAGCCGCGAGTGGAAACTGACCCTCAGCCCGTCCCATTTCAGTGACGGCAACGACCGTTTCGAAGCCCTGCTCAGCGGCCGCGAAGGCCTCTACAGCTCACCACGGGTGCAAGTGGACCTGGGCCTGGAGGTCGGCGCCAGCCGCAACAGCAAGGAAGACACGGTGTACTTCAACCCGAAGTCGGACTTCACCGTGTTGCCGGTCATCAACATCAATCATGTGCTCTATCACCGCTACGAGACTCAGTGGAGTCAGCAGTTCCAGGTCGGTGCGGGTACCTATAGCCAGCAGGATTATTCCACCGGCGGCATCGGGCTGGTGGGCTACGGCCAACGCTACCGCTGGAATGACGTGCTGGAAGCCGGTGCCAACCTGAGCCTGATCAGCCGACCTTACGACGGCAATCGCGAACGCGATCTGCGCCTGCTCGTCGACCTCACTTACCGTTTCTAGAAGAGCCTGACCATGACCGTCCTCAGCCGTTGCTTGTTGATCCTGGGCGTAATGCTGGCCAGTGCCTGTGCCCAGCAACCCGCGCCTTTCACCCCACCCGCCGAGCGGCCGATCGCGCCCAACGAATTGCCGTGGCCGAAGAACCACTTCCTGGGCATTGCCTACCACGACGTCGAGGACCGCGACCCCGATCAGGCGGTGGTGGCGGTACGCACCGAACGTTTGATCGAGCAGTTGGCCTGGCTGCGCGAGAACGGCTACCAGGCGGTCAGCGTCGATCAGATCCTCGCCGCCCGCCGTGGCGGTACACCGTTGCCGCCCAAAGCCATCATGCTCAGCTTCGATGACGGCTATTCAAGCTTCTACACCCGCGTGATGCCGATTCTGCGCGCCTATAACTGGCATGCCGTGCTGGCGCCGGTGGGCTACTGGATCGATACGCCGCTGGATAAACCCGTGGATTTTGCCGGTGTGCCACGTCCACGGGGTGAATTCCTGACCTGGCAGCAGATCCGTGAAGTGTCACAGTCCGGCCTGGTGGAAGTGGCCGCGCACACCGATGCCAGCCACACCGGGATCCTCGCCAACCCCCAGGGCAACCTGGAACCGGCGGCGGCCTCGCTGCGTTATGACCCGGCCACCGGCCGCTACGAAACCCAGGCGCAGTTCCAGGCGCGGATGCGTGCGGACGTCACGGCGATCTCCAACAAGATCCAGGCAGTCACCGGCAAAAAACCACGGGTATGGGTGTGGCCATACGGCGCCGCCAAAGGCACCACGTTGTCGATCGTCGCCGAACAGGGCTACCAGATGGCCCTGACCCTGGAAGACGGCCTCGACAATCTCGGCGACCTGATGAACAGCCCGCGCTTTCTGGTGGCCTCCGACCCGGACGGCGAGCACTTCGCCAACAGCATGGTCGCGGTGCAAACCCCGGCGCCGCTGCGGGTGATGCATGTGGACCTGGACAACGTGTATGACCCGGACGCAGCCCAGCAAGCGCGCAACCTCGACCAGTTGGTGCAGCGCGTGTTGGACATGGGCGCAAGCACGGTCTTCCTGCAAGCCTTCGCCGACCCCAAGGGTGACGGCCTGGTGCACTCGGTGTACTTCCCCAACCGTCACCTGCCGGTGCGCGCCGACCTGTTCAACCGCGTCGCCTGGCAACTGCACACCCGTGCCCATGCCGCCGTGTATGCGTGGATGCCGGTGCTGAGTTTCGCCCTCGATCCCAAGCTGCCGCGCGTGACGCGCTGGGACCCGAAAACCGGCCAAATCGGCCTCGACCCGGATCAATACCAGCGCCTGTCGCCGTTCGACCCGCAAGTGCGCAAGATCATCGGCGAGATCTACGAGGACCTGGCGCGCAACAGCGCCATCGACGGCGTGCTGTATCACGATGACGCAGTGTTCAACGATTTCGAAGATGCCAGCCCCGCGGCGCTCAAGGCCTATGTCGCGCAAGGCTTGCCCGGCAGCATCGAAGCCCTGCGCGCCGACCCGGCCGTGATGCAGCGCTGGACCCGTTTCAAGAGCCGCTACCTGATCGACTTCACCAATGAGCTGACCGGCAAAGTCCGCGCCATTGCCGGGCCGCAGGTGCTGACTGCGCGCAATATCTTCGCCGAGCCGATGCTCAATCCGCAGAGCGAAGCCTGGTTCGCACAGAACCTCGATGATTTCCTCCAGACCTACGACTGGACCGCGCCGATGGCCATGCCGTTGATGGAAGGCCAGGAGTACAAGACGTCCAACGCCTGGCTGGAAAAACTGGTCGCCACGGTCAAGGCGCGCCCCGGTGCGCTGAACAAAACCGTGTTTGAACTGCAAGCCAAAGACTGGCGCACCAAGGCCGCGCCGGACATCGACAGCGACCAGATGGCGCAATGGATGGGTGTGCTCAAGCGCCAGGGGGTCACCAGTTTTGGCTACTACCCGGACAACTTCCTGGAAAACTCCCCGGACCTGAAGACCGTGCGTCCGGCCCTTTCCAATCAATGGAACCCTTGACCATGTTCGACAGAATCCTGGCTATATTCGTACTGGCGCTGGTATTGGGCGTGCCCCTGGGCCTGATCTTCCTGGTCACCGGGCAGTTCCTGATGGACTTCGTGTTCTTCTACCCGCTGTTCATGTCGGCACTGTGGATCGCCGGCGGCCTGTATTTCTGGCTGCACTGGGAGCGCCACTGGCCGTGGGAAGAAGACACCCCGGCGCCGACCCTGGCCGGCAACCCGCTGATCTCGATCATCATCCCCTGCTACAACGAGGGCGATAACGCGGCCGAGACCATCCATGCGGCGTTGGACCAGGTCTACCCGAACATCGAAGTGATCGCGGTCAACGACGGCTCCAAGGACAACACCGCCGCCGTGCTTGATGCCCTCGCCCTGGAACACCCGCGCCTGCGCGTGTTGCACCTGGCGCAGAACCAGGGCAAGGCCGTGGCCTTGCGCATGGGCGCCGTGGCAGCGCGCAGCGAGTTCCTGGTGTGCATCGACGGTGATGCATTGCTCGACCGCAATGCGGCGGCCTATATGGTGGCGCCGATGCTCGACAACCCACGCCTGGGCGCGGTGACCGGCAACCCGCGCATTCGTACGCGGTCGACCTTGATCGGGCGGGTGCAGGTGGGCGAGTTCTCCTCGATCATCGGTTTGATCAAGCGTACGCAGCGGGTGTTCGGGCGCATCTTCACGGTGTCCGGTGTGGTGGTGGCGTTCCGTAAAAAGGCGCTGGACCGCATCGACTACTGGAGCACCGACATGATCACCGAGGACATCGACGTCAGCTGGAAGCTGCAACTCGATCACTGGGCGATCTTCTACGAGCCGCGTGCGCTGTGCTGGATCCTGATGCCGGAAACCGTCGGTGGCCTGTGGAAACAGCGCCTGCGCTGGGCCCAGGGCGGCGCCGAAGTGCTGTTCAAGAACATCCGTGGCATCTGGCAATGGCGCCATCGCTACCTGTGGCCGCTGCTGTTCGAATACTGCCTGTCCACCGGCTGGGCGTTCACCTTCCTGCTCTCGGTGATCTTCTGGGGCCTGGGCAAGTTCATGGTGCTGCCACCGGCGATTGCCGTGGACTCCCTGGTGCCCCCCGCGTTTACCGGCCTGGTGCTGGCGATGGTGTGCCTGGTGCAGTTTGCCGTGAGCATCCTGATTGACCGGCGCTACGAAAAAGACCTGTGGAAAACCCTGTTCTGGACCGTGTGGTATCCGATGGTGTTCTGGCTGGTCAGCTTGTTCACTACATTGGTCAGCTTTCCCAAGGTGCTGTTCAACCAGCACCAGAAGCGCGCGCGCTGGGTCAGCCCGGATCGTGGGATCAAACCCGCCAACGAGGAGGTGTGATCATGAAACTGGTCAGAACTCGCCAAAACACCGTGATGTGGATCGTCGACGTGGTGCTGACCCTGGCCGCCTGGGCCGGGTTGATCTGGCTGCTGGCACGCGGGATCGGCGCGATGCTCGAGACCCACGGCGGGCCGCGCATCGAGGCGCCCATCTTTGCGGCGCTCAACACCTTGCAGATCTATCTGTGGATCGCGCTGTTCAACGCGCTGATCCTGGTCACCTGGGCGCGCTACCAGCAACGCAAAGGCCGCAAATTCGCCCAGCGCCGCGCCGAGGCCAACGCGCTCAGCGACACGCACCTCAGCGAGAGCTTCAAGCTCGGCGCGGGTGATCTGGAACAACTGCGCAAACCCGGTGTGCTGGTGATCCACAACGACGAAGAGGGCGGTGTGGAAGAAGTGAAATCCCACGTCTCCCGCGACGTGGAAAAACCCACATTGACCCTGGTGCCCGACCAGGATCGCAACAAAGACGCCAGTTGATCTAAGCCCGTAGTGAGCGGGCTTGCCCGCGCTGGGCGGCGCAGCCGCCCCAGGTCCAGACACCTCGGTCTTTCTGAAACACCGCAGCGTCCCGTTTGGGGCGGCTGCGCCGCCCAGCGCGGGGCAAGCCCGCTCACTACAGTCCCGTCAGGTTTCTGGCTTATTTGTCGGGGTTCATTCTGGATTTCGGCAAGGCGACCTAGATCAGGCCATAGCCAAACCTCCTCAAAGCGGCCCTCTGGCCCAGTGCTCAGTCGCTTGACCGCTCAGGTGAGGCAGAACCTCACGCGCCGTGTCTGCGACCCCGTTCACAAACCCAGCTCCCACCTCTACACCATTTGAACATTTCGTTTATCCCGGGGTCTCTACCCCGCCCACCCACACGCGGTCGGGCTGCATGGACTGCAGCGTTTTCAAATGACATTAAGGATTGATGTGAACCTCTCCCCTCTATTCCCCTGCCTGCCACCGCCCCTTGCGGTGCGTCTTCGTGCGCCTGGGTTTTAGGTGGGCACCTGGGGGGGAATGCACGCGGATCAATTGATCCATTCACTCGTTTTACCTACTGCCGTCGGGCGTATTGGCGGCAATGACCCGTAGTTCATGGAGTTAGAAATGAAGCGCAAGCCGTTCCAGAAAACCGTGTTGGCCCTCATGGTCGGCGCGATCAGCACCCAGCTGCTGGCCGTGGAGTTCGACCTGGGGCAGGGCAAGAATATTTGGGCCAGTGAGACCTTCAATGAGCCTGTGACCATCACCGGGCAGCTCTCCCAAGTGGTCGACCCCAGCACTACCCTGCCAGCGGGCCTGGGCTTTACCGATACCCACATCCAGGGTTCGCTGATCAACCGCGCCGACATTACGTTGGACTCGCAAGGCAAAACGATCCGTGCGATGGCCATCGACCCGATGTACTGGACCGGCCCGAACAACCTGCCCCCCAGCACCATCACGGGGGATGTGATTCAGGCCGGTAATATCCTGATGAGCCATGGCGGTTATGAAGGGCTGGAGATCGGTGACGCGACCATTGGTGGCAGTGTGATCAACTCGGGCACGATCCGCTCGACGGCGCCGCTGCCGAATGCACCGACGCTGGGTTTCGTGGGCGGTGGCGAAGGCATTTACCTGCACGGCACCACCATTGGCGGCGACGTTTCCAACACCGGCGTGATCAACATGGATGGCCGTGGCGCCACGGGTTTGATCCTTGATGTCGACGGCGCCACCCCGACCACCATCGGCGGCAAGATCCTCAACTCCGGCTCGATCATCGCCACGGGTGAGGACGCCCTGGGCATTGAAGTGGAAACCGCGACCAGCGCGCTGCGTATCGAAAACAGTGGGCTGGTTTCTGCCGACGGCAGCGCGGCGCGCGGCGTGCTGTTTTACAACGGCACCATCGATTACATCCTCAACACCGGCACGCTTGAAGCCAAGGGCACCGATGCCAGTGCCTTCGAGTTCAGCGGTGCCACCTTCGCTGCCAACAGTGCGACCGGCGCCCGAGGCATCGTCAACCGCGGCACCATCACCGCAGACGGCACCGCGATCCTGGTCAACGCCAGCGAACAGACCTCGCCGTTCGAGATCAACCAGCAAGCCGGCGAAATTCGCAGCAACTCCGGGGTTGCCGTGGACGCCGCCAACCTGGCGACGCTGAACTGGACCGGCGGCGCCATCGTCGGCGACCTGCTCAACCTCAACGCGGTCAACGTCGCCGGCCAAGCGAACTTCACCGGCACGCGCATCAGCGCGCCAGTCTCGATCAACTCGGGCTCGCTGAACCTCTCTGCGCAGGGCACCAGCGTCACTGGCGACCTCAACGTCGCCAACGGTGCGGGCATCGACATGCACCTGTCCGACCGCGTGGTGCCGACCAGCGCCTACCTGACGGTCAACGGCACCGCCACCTTTGCCAACGCCTCGAAGCTGACCGTGAGCGCCAACCCCGGCGATTTCGCCAGCACCCGCGACGGCACGCAATACACCCTGCTGCAAGCCACCCGCGTGCAGGACAACGGCCTGTCGGTGGGCAGTTCTTCGGCACTGCTCGACGTGCTCAGCTACTCGGCCGATGCGCAGACGGTCAAGGCCGTGGTGGCGGTCAAGGCCGACGGGCAAGTCCAGCAAGACCTCGCCGCCGTCGGCGCCAGCGCGGCGTCGGCCACGGCGGTCAACCGCTTCAAGAATGGTGTGTTGAGCCAGCTCGGCAGCGATGACCAGGTGTTCCAGGCCCTGGCCAACGCCGGTACGGCCGAGCGACTGGCGCAGATCAGCGACCAGCTCAAGCCGGACGTCAATCGCGGTGCGCTGGACGTGGCCTTGTCCGGGCAAACCGTGGTCAACGGCGCGATCTTCAACCGCCTCACCGAGCAACGTGAACAACAACAGCGCGGTGGCGTGTGGGTGCAGGGCCTGAGCAGCAACATGGACCAGGACGGTCGCGGCGGCGCCAACGGCTACTCGGCCAACAGCAGCGGCATGGCGGTGGGTGTGGACGGTCGGGTCAACGACACCACCACCCTGGGCGTGGCCTACAGCTACCTCAATTCCAACATCCATTCCGACCTGGGCAACAAGACTGACGTCGAGGGCCACGCGCTGTCGCTGTACGGTAACTGGTCGCTGCAAGACTGGTTTGTCGACGGCAGCCTCAGCTACGGCCATAACGACAACCAGAGCAAACGCCACATCGCCGGCACCACGGCCAAGGGCAGCTACGACAGCAATGTGTTGTCGGCCAGTGTGATCGGCGGCTACAGCTTCAAGCCGTCGCAGGCGGTGGTGATCGAGCCTCGTGTGGCTGCGCGTTATGCCAGCGTGCGCATGGACGGTTACGACGAGAAGGGTTCGTCGGCCGCGCTGAGCACACGTTCGCAGCGCTATGAAGTGGGCGAGTTGGGCGCCGGTGTGCGCCTGGCGGGTAACCTGCCGATGGGCGCGGGCAGCTTGCAGCCGGAAGCGACACTGATGGCGTATCACGACCTGATGGGGGATCGTGTCGCGCAAACCTCCAACTATGTGTTGGGTGGTTCGGCGTTTACCGTCACCGGCGCGTCGGTGGCGCGTGACAGCTACGAAGCCAGCGTGGGCGTGAATTACCAGGTGTCGGACTTCACCGTTGGCGCCAGCTACACGCGCCAGGCGCGCAGTGGGTTTGACGCTGATGGGGTGATGCTCAAGGCGCGCTACGCGTTCTAACCTTGCCCAATCAAGGGTAAACACGGTACCTGTGGCGAGGGAGCTCCCTCGCCATGGGGTTCGGTGTGATTTTGGAGAGGGATTATGAGGCGATATGAAGGCAAGCCATTCCTGCGGCTGTTGGAGTGCTATGTCCTGGCCGCCATCGGTGAGCTGAGTGATGAGCAGCAGGCCACCTTGCGCGCCATGGAACCCAAGCTGCATGAGGTGTATGGCACGTCGGGCAGTTGGCAGTCAGTGATCGAGGTGCAAATGGATTTCCCGGCGACCGTTGCCGACAAGATCCGGGCAATATGGCAGGCCAACGTCGAGAAGTTCGCCAACGCTGGCACCGCGATCAACGCTGAAGATTTCGCGCAACACTTTGTGGACACCAATTTTCCTTAAGGACCCGCCATGAAACCCGCAAAACTCCCCCTTCAAGCCTTCCTGATGTCCTGCCTGGTGGCGGGCTGGGGGCTGGTCTACGTGGGCCGTGTCAAATGGGCGATCTGGGTCGCCGCGTTTATGTACGGCGGTGTGATCTTGCTCGGTGCATGCGGTCTGATTGCCTCGCCTATCGGGCTGTACGTGTTTTTCGCCTTTGTGGTCGCGGTCAAGCTTGGTTCAGCCATCGTCTCGGCGGTGTTGGCCAAGCGCTACGATGGCCCGCCGGACGTGCCGCGCAAACGCTTCCACGCGCTGTATGTGGGCGTGCTGATCGTGCTGACCTTCGTGCTGCTGGAAGTGCTGCGGGTGCCATTGCTGGGCTTCAAGAACTACTACATTCCGAGCGGGTCGATGTCGCCGACGGTGTCGGTGGGCGACTACGTCATCGCCGATCTCAAGCCGGGTGCGCCGAAAGTCGGCGACATCGTGGTGTATCGCTGGAACGGCACCGAGGCGATCAAGCGCGTCGCCGGTGTGGGCGGCGATACCCTGGCCATCGTCAACGGCGAGCTGATCCACAATGGCGAAAACCTCGGCCTGTTCCACGCACCGGCGGATACCGTGAACGGCGCTGCGTCGATGGAACTGGCGCCGCTTAAAGTCGAACCGGGTCACGTCTATTTGCTGGGCGACAACCGCAACAACAGCAACGACAGTCGCTTTATGGGCCAGGTTGCCGAAGCCGATGTGGTCGGCAAGATCACCGGGATCTGGTTCTCCAGCGAGCGGGCGCGGATCGGGACGCGATTCCCATGATCAGCACTTCTCGGATGTTCACCAGAACCTTGACGCTGCTCTGCCTGGCCGCACTTGCCGGCTGCCAGGGCGTGCCTTATCGCGGCGCCGAAGATCAGGCGCGGATCAACAACGACCTCGCGCTTGGCGCCACGGCGGCGCAGTTCATTCCATTGCGTTGGGCGTATTCGAACTACGGCATTCAAAACGGCGTGCAGACCGAGGACGCGATTGCCGTGGTGCAGCCTGGGCTGGTGACGTTGGTGGGCTATGAGGGCGGGCACTATGTGCGCAAGGCCAGTTTCCCGGCCGCGGCGGTGGACTGCGCCTACGTGTTTGAAAGCGAGCACAGTGACCGCCCGGTGTGGCTGTTGCAGCGCGAACGCATCATTTTCCTGTCGCCGAGCGACCATCGCGGCAACGGTGATCAGGCCAGACGCTTGCAGTTGGTCAAGCAACTGGCGAGTAGCGGCTTCAAGATCCAGACCGATGCCCAGGGCTCGGCGTACCGCCCCACCGGGAAGTCGGAGCGGCAGTTGGTGCTCAATACGGTGATAGGGCATCACATGGAGGAAGTTGCCGAGAATCAGGCATACAACGTGTGCCGGCCTCAGTAAATCGGTTGGTCGACCCACCGCTCCCACCGTTGATTGGGGTTGCTGGGCGGTCAGTGCTCGGCTGGAGATAGACCAGACACTGCCAATCCCCTGTGGGAGCTGTCGAGCCCTAGCGAGGCTGCGAAGGCGGCGGCACTGTTGGTAGAGGTGTTGTCTGAACCACCGCTTTCGCGGGCAAGCCCGCTCCCACAGGTGATTGGGGTTGCTGGGCGGTCAGTGTTTGGCTGGAGATAGACCAGACACTGCCAATCCCCTGTGGGAGCTGTCGAGCCCTAGCGAGGCTGCGAAGGCGGCGGTGCTGCTGGTGGAGATGTTGCCTGAACTACCGCTTTCGCGGGCAAGCCCGCTCCCACAGTTGATTGGGGTTGCTGGGCGGTCAGCGTTCGACTGGAGATCGCCCAGGCACTGCCAATCCCCTGTGGGAGCTGTCGAGCCCTAGCGAGGCTGCGAAGGCGGCGGCACTGCTGGTAGAGGTGTTGTCTGAACCACCGCTTTCGCGGGCAAGCCCGCTCCCACAGTTGATTGGGGTTGCTGGGCGGTCAGTGTTTGGCTGGAGATCGCCCAGGCACTGCCAATCCCTTGTGGGAGTTGTCGAGCTTTAGCGAGGCTGCGAAGGCGGCGGTGCTGCTGGTGGAGATGTTGCCTGAACTGCCGCTTTCGCGGGCAAGCCCGCTCCCACAGTTGATTGGGGTTGCTGGGCGGTCAGTGTTTGGCTGGAGATTGCCCAGGCACTGCCAATCCCTTGTGGGAGTTGTCGAGCTTTAGCGAGGCTGCGAAGGCGGTGGTACTGCTGGCAGAGGAGTTGCCTGAACTACCGCTTTCGCGGGCAAGCCCGCTCCCACAGGTGATTGGGGGTGCTGGGCGGTCAGCGTTCGGCTGGAGATTGCCCAGGCACTGCCAATCCCCTGTGGGAGTTGTCGAGCTTTAGCGAGGCTGCGAAGGCGGCGGTGCTGCTGGTGGAGATGTTGCCTGAACTACCGCTTTCGCGGGCAAGCCCGCTCCCACAGTTGATTGGGGTTGCTGGGCTGTCAGTGTTTGGCTGGAGATTGCCCAGGCACTGCCAATCCCTGTGGGAGTTGTCGAGCTTTAGCGAGGCTGCGAAGGCGGCGGTACTGCTGGCAGAGAGGTTGCCTGAACCGACTTACAGCAACTTGCGCTGCACCGCCTCATCCAGCGTACTGCGCGTCAACGCCTCCACGACTTCCCGTGTATCGGTCTGGAATGGAATACCCACGATCAGCACCAAATGCATCCACGTGCGTACCGACTCGCTTTTTTTGACGCGACCCAGCTCTTTGCCATCCTTGTCTTTGAACACCGTTTCCAGGGTGAAGGTGTTCTTCGCCGTGGACGGGATGATGAAGAAGGTCGCGCCGGTGATGATCGCCGAGGCCATGCTGAACTGTTCGTTGTTGGACAGGGTGGCGTCGGCATAAATATCCGAGTCGACCTTGTCGGTGCTCACCCGCGAAAAACGATTGGACTGGCGAAACGAGTCGGCCACGGCCTTTTCCCACAGCAGCGCCGGGGCGCCAGCCACTGCGTTGCCCGGGCCGCTGTTGACCTGGTGCAGAGCGGTGGTGCGTACGTACGCCGTCGGCTTCTGCGCCGGCACGTTGGCGGTCGGTGGCCAGGTCTGCACCGCCGGCAGTTCGTGTTGCGAGTACGACACGCAACCGCTCAGCAACGCGGCAGCGAGCACCAGGCTGTGTTTGATCAATCCTTTCATGACTTACTCCTTGGGCAGCTTGGCGGTGGCGCTGTCGAGCAGTTGCGACACCAATTCATTCAGTTGCTTGGCACCCATGGTCGGTGCCCAGTATTCACGCCCGTAGAGGCCGACGTTGCGCTCGAACTTGACCTCTTGCTTGGCACTCGCCAGTTGCTTGCCGTCGCGGTCGACGATCGTCAGGTCACCGGCCACGTCAAAGGTGTCGACGAAGATCGGCCCGTTGACCCAGATCCAGATCGTCAGCGTCAGCAACGCACCGGGCACGTAGGCCGGGTGCACGCCACGGTGGCCCTTGAGTGAGGTCATGTTGAATTTCAGCGACACATCGTTTTCGCCCAGGCGCGTAGGGTATTCAGTGACTTGCTTGAAGTAACCGGCGCTGCGCACGTATTGATTGAGCTGCACGGTCAGGGAGCGGCTGATGGCGGTCTTGTTGGCGTCGTTGATGTCGGCGGCAGTTACCGCGACATCGGCGATTTGCGCGCTACGCGGGCTGCTGACAGCGGCAGGGTGGAGCGGGGCGCCGACAGGGCCGGTGACGGTGTAGGACACACAGCCGGTCATCGACAGCGCGGCGATCAGGGCGGTAGCCCGCAGGAGGAGTTTAAACACGCAATTTCCCTATAAAAAGAACGAACCAAGCCACTGTCTCGACCCCTCGGCGCAGAACTTGAATGAACAAGCTTTTATCGCGGGCGCCGCGCACGGCCGGGTTTCGAGCGTCAGGGCGGCGGTGTACAGTCACGGCCCGTTCTCGTAAAAAATCATGATGAAGCCAAACAAATATCCCCACCTGAAAGTGTTCTTCGCCTTCTGGTTCATGCCCTTTGTGTTTGGGTTGGCCGCAGGCCCCGTGGTGTTTGTCGCCACGTTGGCACAGCTGTTCAGCAACCCGCGTGCACTCGGGGAAGTGCATGGGCTGGAACTCTGGATGGTGTTTGTCACTACGCCGGTACTGGCGCAGGTGGTGTACCTGTTGCCCGCCCTGGGTTTTGCGCTGTTCGTGACCTTTTGCGCGTTCAGCAAAGGGCGCCGCACTTATACGATTATCGGGCTCAGCGGCGGGGCGGTCGCATTTGTGTGGCTGACGTGGCTGGACTACCTGGTGATGCGCGGCAGCACCAAGGGTTTTGTTTTTACAGACAATGCCTTAGCGCTGATTTCGGCGTTTTTCATTGGTGCTGCAGCCTGCGCCTTGATGGCGCTGATTGCCCTACCGGAGCCGACAGACGGCAGCAAAACGGGCGGCCTGGGCTCAGAAATCCCTTGAGAACCCCTCTCAACTCCGTAAAATGCCGCCGATTGTTTAAAGCTCGATACTGTTCAGGGATGAATTCTTACATGCGCGCGCTTGTCCTCTTTTTCGCCGCCTGCCTCATGGCTGGCTGTGCCTCCCAGCCGGAGTACTACATCTCACCGGCGCCAGTCACCATTCCCAAGACTGCAACCTACTGGCTCGACACGCTCGACGTTGAGGTGGTGGGCAAAAATGAGCGCTTCCTGTCCGACGAAAAGGTTCGCAAAGCGTTGGGTGTCGATATGGTGAACCGCCTGCTCGAAGCAGGTCGCTACGCCACCAGCAAGGACAAGGCCGACTATCTGCTGGATATGAGCATTGTCTACACGCGGCATATCCAGGATTCGAAAGGCGGGCTCGCCACACTGATCGTCGACGACAACAAACTGCTGCTCAGTGTCGATTTCAGCTACAAGGTCACGGTCAAGAAGAACGGCGCCGAGGTTCTTCACTTTTCCAAGGCCCTGTATGACCAAGTGCCCGGCGGCGTGATCGGCAACTTCGAGCAGTACAAGACCATGGGCGCCCTGGTGACCAATAACAGTAACTCCAGTGTCGAAGGCTTCTACTTCCGTGTTTACAGCCGCGACATCGTCAACGACATCCGCAACATCCCCACCCGCTAGTTTTACCTGCTGCACCTGCTGATTTCTCACTCTAGGAGCACCCTGTGAAAGCACTGTCCAAAATCCTGCTGACCGCCGCAGCGCTTCTGACCGTTGCCGGTTGCGCCACCGAGAGCAACCGCGCGCTGCCGGTGGAGCAAGTCGCCAGCGCCAACGTCGCCTATTCAGGCGTGCGTGTACCGATCGCCGTAGGCAAGTTCGACAACCGCTCCAGCTACATGCGCGGCATCTTTTCCGATGGCGTCGACCGCCTCGGTGGCCAGGCCAAGACCATCCTGATCACCCACTTGCAACAGACCAACCGCTTCAGCGTGCTGGACCGCGACAACATGGGCGAAATCTCCCAGGAAGCCGCGATCAAGGGCACGGTGCAGAAGCTCAAGGGCGCTGACTACGTGGTGACCGGCGATGTGACCGAGTTCGGCCGCAAGGAAACCGGCGACCGCCAGCTGTTCGGCATCCTGGGCCGCGGCAAGACGCAAGTGGCCTACGCCAAAGTCGCGTTGAACATCGTCAACATCAGCACTTCCGAAGTGGTGTATTCCACCCAGGGCGCCGGTGAATACGCGCTGTCCAACCGTGAAGTGGTCGGCTTCGGCGGCACCGCCAGCTACGACTCCACTCTCAATGGCAAGGTCCTCGACCTGGCCATGCGCGAAGCCATCAACCGCCTGGTGGACGGCATCAACGCCGGCGCCTGGAACCCGCGCAACTGATCAGCAACACCTCAAGGAGCAGTACACGGATGAGCAAGGCAGTGAAGTTGGCGCTGATGCTGACAGCAACCGCAGTAGTCGCCGGGTGCCACACGGCGCCCCAGCCCCTGTATCAATGGGAAAGCTACCAGCCGCAGGTTTACGAGTACTTCAAGGGCGAGCCCAAGGAAGCACAGGTCGAGGCGCTGGAACGGGATCTGCAAAAGATCAACGCCAGTGGCCGCAAGGCCCCGCCGGGTTACCACGCCCACCTGGGCATGCTGTACCTGAGCATGGGCAAGGATGACCAGATGGTGCAGGAGTTTCGCACCGAGAAGGCATTGTTCCCCGAGTCCGCGTCGTACATGGACTTCCTGCTGAAAAACGCCAAGACCGGAGTCGCCACCAAATGAGCCTGTTGAAACTCACCGGCGCCCTGCTGGCCTTGGCCTTGCTCGGCGGTTGCGCTGCGCCGAAGACCATCGATTACACCGCGTACAAACAGTCGCGCCCCAAGTCGATCCTGGTGCTGCCGCCGCTCAATGAGTCGCCGGAAGTGCAGGCGTCCTACAGCTTGGTGTCGCAAGTCACCTACCCGTTGGCCGAAGCCGGCTACTACGTGTTGCCGATTGCCCTGGTGGACGAAACCTTCCGCCAGAACGGCCTGACCACCGCCAACGACATCCAGGCACTGCCACCGACCAAGCTGCATGACATCTTCGGTGCGGACGCGGCGCTGTACATCACCGTTACCGAGTACGGCACTAAGTACATGCTGATCACCAGCGACACGGCAGTGACGGCCTCGGCCAAACTGGTCGACCTGCGCACCGGCACCACCCTGTGGACCGGCTCGGCGCGGGCCTCCAGCGAGGAAGGCAACAACAACGGCGGCGGCCTGGTGGGCATGCTGATCACGGCAGCGGTCAAGCAAGTGGTCAACAGCTCGACTGATGCGGCGCATCCGATTGCCGGTATTACCAGCGCGCGCCTGCTGTCGCCGGGCCAGCGCACGGGGATCCTGTACGGTCCGCGTAACCCGAAGTACGGTACTGACTAAACCCTCGGCACCGCAGGCAAAGGCCCTTCCCGGCAATGATCGGGGAGGGCCTTTGTCGTTGTGGATGGCTTTTTTTCGGCGTTTTCAGCCACGTCGATTGTTCCAGCGATTACGGCTGCGTACGTCGCTTTGAACAATATCCTCGGGTTTGACCTGCCCATGCGTCTTGATCAGCAGATCGGCGCGGCCATTGCCATTCAGGTCGATGGAGACACTGCCTTTGCCGGTGGCTTGGTCATACGTCAGCAGCGTTTCGCCCTCCTTGCCGCTGAAGGCCTGGACAAAATTCAGTCCCGAGACCCGGGCTTTTTGCAGGGCGCCGGACACATCGATCTTGTCGGTGCCGCTGGTGAAGTCCATGAGCGTGTCGGGCTGTTCGGGGGTGGAGTCACGGGCGTCGTTGTAGACGAAGGTATCCGCGCCGTCGCCGCCACGTATCTGGTCCGCCCCCAGGCCCCCGGTGAGCCGGTTGTTGGCTTCATTGCCGATCAACGCGTCGTGGCCTGCGCCGCCGACGGCGTTCTCGATGGTGCAGCCCCTGGCGATGGACACGTTGCCCTTGAGCCCGCCAATGTCTGAAAAAGCACCTGCCTTGAGATTGATGACCTGGTTGGACTTGTAGCCGGATACGTCCAGGGTGTCATTGCCGGCACCGTCCCAGATGCAGGCGATCATCCGGTCCTGTGCGGAATTGAGGGTGTAGTAATCCCGCTGGGTATTGGAATTGAAACCGTAGGTATTGTCTTCTTTGCGGGTCTGATAATTGGCGCCGTACTTTTTCTGGATCGCGGCAATGTCATCCATCATCGGTGCGAGGGGCTTGGCGCCGAGCTGTTTGCCACTGCTCTGATCGCCGAAATAGCTCATGACGGTGTGGGCGGTGGAATCCTGGGCATACACGCGCTGGCTTTCCGAGGCGCTGCCGTCGTAGTTGCCGGGGTGTTTCAGGCCGAGGGCATGCCCGATCTCGTGGGTCATCACTGTGCGTGTGGCCATGCGGGAGTTGTAGAGCGTTGCGCCACCGCCTCCTCCATAGGGTGTCGGATATGTGCCCTGTGCGGTGCGGACCCGGTTTGAAATTCCGAACGTCACCCGGCCTTCGGAGGGCCCTCCGTTCTCGGTGAATTGCAGGTTGGCGACATCACTCCAAGAGGTTAAAGAGCGTCGTGCTTCCTGTTTCTGGTACTCGTTGAACCCGCCTGGGTTGAATGAAACTGAAATTTCGGTGGTGTTGTTCTGGTTCTTGTCCTGCCACGTCGGCACGTTGCGTGTGAGCTGCTCGATGATCTGCTGATTATCGTAGGAGCGTTTGTTCACCCGGGCGATGTGAGGGTCATTTGGCCGTTGAGTCATGTCCTTGCCATCCCAGGTTTGCGGGCTGGGTTTGTCGGGGCCTGGGGGAAGCGTAAGGCGCTCGGGACGCACGGGCCTGTTCTCGGGCAGAGGGGTCGGGCGAGGCATTGGGCGAGGTATTGGGGGCTTAAAAGGTCGCAGCCAGGGGTGAGTGACAAATGGTCGGATAAAGGGGCGAAAAATCGGCGGAATGGAGAAGGGCCTAAAGAAACGTTGTGGCCTTGGAGGTGCACTGTAGGGAGCGAAAAAAGTAGGCACGCCAGAATGTATTTTCATTGTGTTACCGTCACACGCTGCTTGATTTTTCCTTGGTGAAAGTCTGTAGGCAAAGTCCTTTTGCGCAGGACCAAGTTCTCACCGCTGAAAACCACTGCCAATCGCTCAAGTGTTACCCAATGGTGGTTTATCCGATGCTGTCGTAAGTTGTTGCAGTGAGCTGTGGCGTCTGTTTTTTTGCAGATGAGGCGGGGCAGAGCGGGTTCCTATTTTGTTTGTCTTGGGGTTTTTCCTGATCGCGTCCGATGGACAACAAAAGAACCACACACGCACTTACAGGACAGCGCCATTCCCGAGCGCGGGTTTAAGAAAAATCCTCTATGTTTAACCCGAGCCCCGATCCGGTTGCGTCTGAAGGAGTGAACACATCATTCACCCCCGAGGTTCAGCCGCCATGCCCCGTCTTTTCTTGCCGCTCCTGCGCCCTGTCGCACAAGGCCTTGCCATCACCTCTTGCATGGCAATGGCAGGCTGTGGCGTGCCCACGTCCCAAGACACCGCCACGCCCCACGAAGAAGCCGCGACGGTGATGCCCAGCGTCGCGCAGGCACGCCTCGAAGGCGCACTGGTCAAGGGTGTGGCGCCAGCGCCGATGGCGGCGCCGTTGATGATGAGTGACGAGCGGGTCAATCCATCTCGTAACGAGCCTGGGGAGCAGTACGAACGCCTGCCGGACAACCCGGTGCAGCGGGTCGCCGAAATGCCCGTCTCGACCTTCAGCGCTGACGTGGACACTGGCAGTTACGCCAACGTACGACGTTTCCTCAATCAGGGCAGCCTGCCGCCCGAGGGGGCTGTGCGACTGGAGGAAATGGTCAATTACTTCCCCTACCGTTACGCATTACCCACCGATGGCTTACCCTTTGGAGTGACCACCGAACTCGCCCCGACGCCGTGGAACCCGCACACCCAGTTGTTGCGCATCGGCATCCGGGCGTCCGACCGCGCCGTGGCAGACCTGGCGCCAGCCAACCTGGTGTTTTTGGTGGACGTGTCCGGCTCCATGGACCGCCGCGAAGGTTTGCCGCTGGTGAAAAGCACCCTGAAATTGTTGGTGGATCAACTGCGCGATCAGGACCGCGTGTCATTGGTGGTCTACGCCGGTGAGTCCCGCGTGGTGCTCAAGCCTACCTCCGGCCGCGACAAGGCCAAGATCCGCAATGCCATCGAGCAACTCACCGCCGGCGGCTCGACCGCGGGCGCCTCGGGCATCGAACTGGCCTACCAGATGGCTCGCGAAGGGTTTATCGACAACGGCATCAACCGCATCCTGCTGGCCACCGACGGTGACTTCAACGTTGGCGTCAGCGACTTCGACAGCCTCAAGCAGATGGCCACGCTCCAGCGCAAAAGCGGGGTTTCCCTGACGACCCTGGGCTTCGGTGTGGATAACTACAACGAACACCTGATGGAACAGCTGGCCGATGCCGGCGACGGTAACTACGCCTACATCGACAACCTGCGCGAGGCCCGCAAGGTGCTGGTCGACCAGCTCAGCTCGACCCTCGCCGTGGTGGCGCGGGATGTGAAATTGCAGGTGGAGTTCAATCCGGCACGGGTCAGCGAATACCGGTTGCTCGGCTATGAGAACCGCGCCCTGAAGCGTGAGGATTTCAACAACGACAAGGTCGACGCCGGAGAAGTGGGTGCAGGGCATACCGTAACTGCGCTGTACGAAATTGTGCCGAAGGGCGAGAAGGGTTGGCTGGAGCCGCTGCGCTATGCCGCAGAGCCCAAGGCCGAAAGCAAAGCCGTTGAACTGGCGATGCTGCGTGTGCGCTACAAACCCGCCGCGGGCGGTGACAGCCAACTGATCGAGCGCCCCATCGGCCCTCAACCTGTCCAGGCCAGCGACGACCTGCGCTTCGCCGCCGCCGTGGCCGCCTTCGCCCAACAGCTCAAGGGAGATGGCCGCTACACTGGCAGCATGCGCCTGCACGACGTCGCTGCACTGGCCCGCTCGGCACGGGGCGATGACCCGTTCGGGCTGCGCAATGAGTTCGTGCAATTGGTGGAATTGGCGCAAAGCCTCAAACATTGATGCCCAATGTGGGAGGGGGTTGCTTCCTCCCACACTTGATTCACCGTCGACTTTCAGAAAGGAGTTCGCCATCGACATGGCCGTTCCAGATGACCTGCCCAGCGACGAATCGCTGCTGGCCCGCTACCGGAGCGGTGACAGTGCCGCGTTCGAGGCCTTGTACGCGCGACATCGCCAGGGCCTGTACCGATTCCTCGTGTCCCTGAGCAACAAAGCCGAACTGGCCGAGGAAATCTACCAGGAGACCTGGCTCAGCCTGATCCGCAGCACTACCCAGCCACAGGGGAGGGCGAGTTTTCGTACGTGGTTGTTTCAGATTGCCCGCAACCGCCTGATCGATTACTGGCGCAAGCACGGCATCCACAACCCGCTGCACGACAGCTACGACGAACAGCTGCACGCCCAGCCCGACGCCAGCCCCGGCCCCGAGCAACAACTGAGCCTGAGCCGCGACCAGGCGCGCCTCGACGCCGCGCTGCAAGACCTGCCCGAAGACCAGCGCGAAGTCTTCCTGCTGCGCCTGCACGGCGACCTCGAAGTGCCGCAAATCGCCGCCCTCACCAAAGCCCCGCTGGAAACCGTAAAAAGCCGCCTGCGTTACGCCCAGCAGAAACTGCGCCGGTTGCTGGCCGAGGAGATACCCGCATGACCGACTCTCGACACCCCCAGGATTCTGACGACGTGCTCATCCAGCACTTGCGTCAACACAGCACCGGCGAACCGCCCGCGTCCCTCGACGCCTTCATCCTCGCCACCGCCCGCCGCGAAGCCCCGGCACCACAGCCGAGCCTGTGGCAACGCTGGCTGCACGCCTGCCAACGACCACGCTGGCAAATGGCATTCGCCACCGTCGCCGGTTTGGCATTGATGATCGGCGTGGTCATGCGCTCGCCCGTGCCGCAGCCGGAAATCTCCACCGCGACCTTCTCCGCACTCCACGAAGAGGTCGCCAGCCCACCACCGCCGACGATGTCCGCCCCGGCGCCGGTGGCCCGGATGGCTGCTGCGCCACAGGCCGAGAGTGCGCAGGTCATGGGCTCGATGGCGGACGAGTCCCCCGCCAAACTTAGCAAACGTGCGCCAGTGGCGTTGCCTTCGCTGGAGGAGGGGCTGCGGGAGATTGTGCGGTTGCGGGCGGCGGGGCAGAGCAGAGCGGCGGATGAGAGGCTGCTGGCGTTGCACGAACGCTTTCCCGAGGAGGATTTGCCGGCGCGGTTGGAGGCGCTGAAACTGCGCTGACTCAACGCCCACAAAAAAGCCCCAGGCCATTCGACCTGGGGCTTTTTCGTGTGTATCTGGTGCCCCGGCGCCGTTTGAACCTAGGGGTGAAGTTCTAGTTTTTAAAGGGTTTGGTCGTCTGTTTCTTTCTAAGGGATACACCTGGGGATACACGGCGCCGGCTGCTGGGGTGTTTTCGGTCGGTTTTTCGCTGGCTGAAAAAGCCGTCGAGATTCGTTGCTCCACCCCCGACGAACGGTATCGTCATCGTGATAAAGCCGCCACAAGCGCAAAGGTATGGCCATCACCACCAATCCTTTAATGGATCAGTCCAAAAGTGGCCCGATTATTTCGTTCCTCACTTTTGAGAAGCAATCGCCACACTTTTGTGGCGATTGCGCTGGCGCCGTGTGGCGCTTCCCCTCACACAAAGGCGTTCCCTCCATTTCCCTGCGCCAGCACCACCCCGGATCAGGGTAGTGGCCATTCATGGGGTTAATTTCGCAAATCGTCGTTCAAGGCAAAAAGTGGTCGCGAGGAAGAGCTGACCTTCCATTTCGGTAGGGCAGGTTTCGCGTGTGGAGGCTGGCGGATCGGCGGAGTTTTCGCCGATCCCTGTCCTGGGGGCAGACTTAGGTGGCGACCTGGTCAGAATGAAAAAATACCACTTCGGTCTGGACTGCCATTCAATCTAGGAGCTCCCCCCTCGTGCTCTTTAATTATTTGGGTAGCGGAACGTTGTGCGTTCGAGCAAGATCGAACACCTTAGCCTCTACGTCTAGGTAGGAATCTAATATTTCTTGGGATACGTGACTGGCTTCTTTATTCATTATTGAAATAGCCAGTCCTTTGTCATCTTTGCGTTTAGTATTGAACGCAAAGAACGCTGTATACCGTTTAGGTGAAACACCTTCGAAGGTTTCGAAAATGATTTTGTTTTCTGCTGCGAGGTCGATGGAGATCGCGTCGGAGTGTAGAGCCATTGCTAAACTTTTTTCATATGGCTCGATATATACAACTCGATTGATTCCGGAGGCGATTATATGCCTAGCGCAGTTGTGGCAAGGGTAGGTTGTTGTATACATTACCCCATCCGTGGTACTGCCTGATGGTTTACGAGCGATATTTAAAATGGCTTCCATCTCAGCATGAATTGCACGGGAGTATTCAATTAAGGCTCCGGCAGGTGTTTCTTTCAATATTTTTTTTGAAATTTCTTCTGCCAGGCTTGGATCGATTTTTGCGGAGCTTTCCAGAATTCTGACAATGCTTTCTACCAGTCGACTTTTATGAAAGTCGTTGTAACATTTCCTTCCATGGTTGACACATCGTTGGTCATTCACATTATCGGCTGAATAAAGACCTCCACCGGCTTGTGGAACGTCATTCCAGCCTACCGAAAGAATATTACCGGATGAGTCAGTGATCGCAGCCCCAACCTGCCGGCTGAGGCAGGCAGACTTCAGCGAGGCTGAGTGGGCTGCATACATCCCCGACTCATCTCGAGTAGGAGTAATGCCATTTTGTCCGTGAACAAGTCCTACAAATCTGCCGCAAGGTTTGGATAAGTTTCCGATGCTGGTCAAATGATTTCTTATGAAGAAATCTGATTTTTGAACTGTCTTCTCTAATAACTGGCCATGATCAAGATTCTCGTTTCGATCTCTTTCAATTAGTTCTTGAGCAGCTACGGAGCTCATTCCTTCTTGCTTAAGTTGATCTATTCTTGAATGCTGAGGGCTCATTACGCCGACGAGATAAAATATATTTTTGTAAACTAATCTGAAGAGTTCTACTTCTGCGGGATTTTTAAGTTGGTCAATGATGTAAACAGTTCTCGGTGGGTCTTCTTCTTCGCTAGCGTTAATCTGAAGCTGCCGAGATATTGAAAGATTGTGAATGGCAAGGGTAGCTAAAGCATCATCCCCTAGTCGCTTGCGAATGCTATTGCCGAGATCTTGAAGTACACGGTAGCGCTCATCAACGCCGAGGCGATTTAAGTCTTTTCCAAAGTGCTCTGATGGGAGAGGGTGACTAGCAAAATATTCTTTGATTATTGTGCTGAGCTTGATGGTGATTACGTGGTAATTACACAAGCCAAACTGATTTTTTAGCTCTTCAACTACATCGGCTAGATTGCAGCCAACAGCTCCACATACGCCAATTACAATTTCTTTTGTCAGTCGAGATTTTATGCGAGCTTGTATGTTTTTTTCTTTTTCTTCGTTAGCAGCAGTAGCCTCGCCCATGCTGGGCAAAGCTTTTACATTCCCTGTACTCATCTCATTCCTGCTTACCAGTCGGTTTTTTGAGCGCGCCTTGAAATTTGCTCGGCCGCAATCTCGTACTCATTTTTTTTCTTTTTAGCTGCAAAAGCATCGGTATAGATCACAGCGCCTTTCAGGTCATCCTGGGTTTTCAAGTCCGTCCGATCTGACCTTCCCGTTCTTTCCTGAATGTTCATATGCTATCCCTTATGGATCAATTAAAAGCCTTGCAATTTTCTATCTGTTTGTGCTAGGGCTTGCTTGGTGTGGCCCGCGTTGATGATAAACGGTATAGCTCAGAATTTGTTATTCGTTGGTCTGAATTCATAATTGTATTTTTCTACTGGAGAAGGGGTTTTTACTAAGAATACCCAGATCTTGTGGACGCTCTTGTGGGAATTTGGTCATCGGTGGCCTGCAAAGCCATTAATCCGAAATTGCCAGGATCATCATTAGCAATGAGTGCGCCCGAGGATCATCGTTCAATTTACGGGTAGGGGGGGTGACCCTAGGTGTGCCAGATCTTTGCCGTTCCCCCAACCTTTCCCCCAGATTAAAGAAGTGCTTCGATGCCCTAGGTAATACTTGACGAGCATCAAGCGCCAGCACCCCACCTTTAACGCTGGAAGCGGCGCGCTCCCTGGGTTGCAGGCAACTTGCCCGCGTTCTGTCGGCGAATATCCGTCTAGGGCCTGTCTAGTATTGCCTGGCGCGCTAAGCATTTTTCTGGCCCGGTATTTCACCACCCCATCTCACCAGGATATTGATCGAGCATCTACCTTGACGGCCGCCTCCCGAATTTTAGACGGGGCTGGTGCTGGCCAGGCAGCCCGAATGCTCGCAAAGCCTTGACCTGCGTGGCTATCAGCGCTCCAGCCGCTGGTGGTGGCAGATAAATCCGTCAAGACCTGTCAAGAATTTCGTCAAGGCTGGTCAAGGATAACGGTCGCGTTTGCCGGTTCGATCGTGTGTCACTTGTCCCGCAAGTTACTGTCTCGGCAAGCCCCTTTTTCTGGACGAGATAGCTATCCGGCCTCATGCCCGATCTGCCGCCAGCCTTTGCTGGCTTTGGCCCGCGGGTCGAGTCGGATGAGCTGCGGCGTCTCCAGCCGTCCAGAGCCTGTCTAGAATCCTGGCGAGTGTCATACCTCGCCGAGGCTCCCGGCGACGGTCAGCTCAGCAATGCCCTGGCGAATGAACACCAGGTTCTCGTCGAGCGTCTCCAGTGCGCCGCGCACGTTGTTGGCAATATCCGCCGATCCGCGCTGTTCGACCCAGTTGGAAAGCTCCTCCACTGCCGCGCCCAGTGCGAGCTGGTTTTGATTGAGGCAGTCGAACAGGCTGGCGATCAGTTTGGTATCCGTCATGGTGGTTCTCCTTGTTTCGAGAGAGCGTAGCACCGGCGCCGTAAGTGCCCGGAATCACCTTTACGTGGTTTATGCCTGCCGGCGGCAAAGTGGCCTTGAGATGTGGTACGGGATTTCCCCGCATCTCATGTGTGCGCCCCGCCAGCATTGGCCGCTGCGCGTTCTCAGGCGGCTACGCTTGCCGAATCCGTCTCATGCCTGTCTCACATTTTCCAGCGATTCGGTAAAGACCAGGTAAAAGTAGGCAGGCCAAAAGCGCCGCATCCGTCAGGGGTCTGTCAGGGGTATCAGCGGCCAAGGTGGCGCTTGTTTGACGGGCTGGGCGCGTAACAAGCCTCAGACGCCCATCCGGCGAGGGTTTGGTCTAATGGCTGTCTCGCATTCCGTCAAAGCGTGGTCAAAGTGGGGTGAGTCAAACAGTTCTAGTCACTAGGCGATCGGTCAAACGCCGCGAGGATAGAAATTGATCAAGAGCCGGTAATCAGGAAAAAGGGCAGCGTAAAACCCTTCCGTTAGAACTAGCTTGGCAATCACCTCCTCTGCGTTCGTATATCCAGCTTTTTTGAGCACTGGCATAACATCGTCCGTAATCTCAACTAGTCGTCGCTCCAAGGCCTCGAGGCGGTCATGTTCGACGTCCATCTGGATAACGGAAAAAATATTGTGTCCTGATGCGGCCGTTCCACCGCCTATTGGGCCGTACGTAGTGCCATCCTTGGTTAGGAAAAAGGAGTTGGTGTGTTTTTTCCTTAGAGCTGCTCTCTGCGTATCAGTGAGCCTTTCCCCTCTCACACCGTGCATAACCCAGCGAGCGACTGACTCCGGCCAGTTACGATGGACTGTTTCGACGACTTCGCTCTCTGTCCACGCTCCATGGCTGTACACATCTACTGCATAGAAATGCTCGTCCGTGACTCTGGCAAAGAGCAGAGGGCCTGTGCGACGTGCAAAGCCATTTTGGATATCGGTGCCTAGGTGTAAGTGGTAGACCCCCCAATCATTCAGCATCGGATCTGTGTCTTCTGGGTTATTAATCAACTTGCTCAGGTGAGGGGTTAGATCTTCCCCATCTTTCACTTTTTGCTGTATTAGGTCCCAGCCAGCCTGGTGTTCTGCTGGGCACTCGAAGGTATCCGATACAAGTAGCGTCCTAGGCCTCGCGGATATGCGTCTTTGTGCTGCGTTGAAGTAATGAACCGGGACGTCTGTAGTAAGTCCTGTCGTGTCCATCCCCCATTCCTTGCTCATGATCTCCTTGAGCGTGTCGTGCCAGTCTGCCTTGAAGTCCATGATCAATTTCATTAGGGCGCCCTCCGATTTGCGCATCTTGATCCTACGCGTCCGTAGGCGTTTGTGAAGAGTCTGCAACTTCGCCGCGCCACCTCCTTGGGATTGTTCGGCAACTGATCGGGTTGCCAGTGGAAACCACTGCAAAACCCTGGAAACCACAGTGGAAACCAGCGCCTGGCAACCATAACTTTTGATAACAGGCTGGCGGCGTGGTTCGCACCAGGTTCGCGTTAGAGGGTGCGAACCTCAGTGCGAACCTGCTGCCGGTACGCACCCAAATGCGTACTAGCAGTGCGCAATTTGCGCAATTGCTGCGCAGTAAACCGGCGGACCTGCTGGCGCTGCATTTTTAACCTGGTTCTTACAGGTCACCACGAAGGCGTCTGCACTAAAACGACGGACAATAAGCTAGGATCTTGAGCTCAAGCCAGAATGCGGATGTTAAACCTATGGAAAGCAATCAGGACACCCTGACAAGGTTGCGTGAGAGCAATCTCCGCGACCCGCTTATGCACGCGCAGGCTCTCTATTCGATAGAAGAGGGGGTGAAAAGCATGGCGCTCGCGACTGACCGTCTGGTCGACCAAGTGGAAGAGTTGGAGGCAGGTCAAAAGCGGCGCTACGAGGATCTGTGTAGCTACTTGCTGAGTGGACCGCAAAACACAGCACCGGAGATCGTTCGTTCCCTTCGCCATATCAAAGTGCTTCTCGTGGTCATACTGATTTTGTTCGTCATCAATCTTTTCAGGTGAAGCGACAACTGAGCGTGGCCGCGCGTTTACACCACGTGCGCGACGGGCGTGCGCGAAACACGCCGCCGGAACTGGGCGCCAGCCTTCCGTGGAGTTGTTCTGCAAATTGGTCACTGATGGTGTGCACCGCGCTTGGCCACCACCCTTGTTCCGGAGTGGATCAACGCCAAACCGTGGATACCAGAGTGGATACCGCCCGATCTGCTCAGCGCCAGGAACTTAACAAAACTTAACCTTTTTTCTGGGTCAGAGCCTGCCGCTGGCCTGCCGAAGCTACTTGTCAAAACTTGACATCGGAGAGGCGCGGGAACCTGTCATCGAGCGCGCACCAGAACCTGACAAAACCTGACATCGGATCGAGTGTGGGAGAGCTGGGGCGATGTTGACATCAGATCGGCCTGGAGCCGATGGCAAGGCTCGCGGCCTGTTAGCAAAAGTTAGCCCTAGGAGGTTGGCCAGCCCCTCACCCTGCTAACAGTTGCCAAGGTTCGCGGTTTTTGGCAAACGCTGGCAGTGAGTACTTGCCCGCGAAGCGTAGGTGTAGAGCCCTGAAGTCTGGGCTGGGTCAATTTCAGTGCGTCGGCTGCAAAGCAAAAAATCAATAGCGCGCTAAACTCTCTTATCTCAGTGGAGGAGGCAAAAATGTCAGGGTCAAGACACCATTTCATTCCTAGGTTTTTACAGAAAGGCTTTGCAAGTCGGAGCACTAGCAAAGATGTTTATTGTTGGACTTTTTCAAAAGGCTCACAACCATTTCAGCCCAATATAAAAAATGTTGGTATTGAGACCTTGTTCTACTCCATGTCAGCGGAAACTGAGCTGGATGACAAAATATCTAAAGAAGAGCAGGATAATTTTTCACCTCTCGTAGACAGGCTTCGCGCGGGATTGATAGGCAAATATGAAACAACTAGTATTGCTGAAATGCTGGCCCACTTTGAAGTTCGAAGTCAGCATCTGAGATCTAATGCAAATGTATTATTTTCAGAGTTAATGAGTACGCTAGAGCATACGTTTGCTAACTTGGAATTTTTGCAGGAGTTACTGACTAAGATTATGTCGCCTGATTCTGCGATATTTCAGAAATCACTGATGAAAGCTGGGGTTTCAAGGAAAATGTTTAAGCAGATTATAAAAACTAATCCTGAGGGCCTGCGGGAGTTCCAAAAAAATATTGCCTGTAGTGTATCAGGCGCAATATATGACCAGCGACATACGATGCCTGCAATGATCGCGGGCGCTATAAAAAGCGGCCATATTCAGATGCTCAACGAATCTATTGCACCCCAAAAAAGAGTCAGCAGATACTCAAGTTTAGGCTACTCCGTTCAGAACTACCTTGACGCAAATCTGCCGCTCGGAGATTCCATCGTACTGTTTCATGTTGCGGGGGAACGGAAATTCAAACCCTTTCTTGATAAATCTGATGAGTTAATAGCCGTGATCTTGCCTTTGTCCTCAAGCCAATATTTGCTAGGCGAAAACTGCGAAGTCAATGTCGAGCATTACTCAGATCTTGCATTAGAGATTGCACGCTGTTCGTTTGAGTACTTCATCTCGAATGAAAGCGGTGAGCGTACTATAAAACTACAGCATGAAATTGGTGTAAATTCTCACTGGCTACCGAGAGAGGAAGTTCATAAAATATTTGCCGACTCGTTGGACAAAATTTTGGAAGACTATTGACCCTGATAAAAACTAAAACGCGACTGCCTTATTTTTTGTACGCGGCCTGGTGAGCGTTTTTTGCCGATATCGATGCTGATATCCGCTGACTGTTAATTTTTCAAGAACTGGGTTTTCCCGTCGGTTGCATGTTGGGATGCATCAGGATTGCTCGACGCATATGCGTTTGAAAGGTTGTAACCAGGGGGGGTGGTTACCCTTGGTGGTTACCAGAGTGGTTACGGCATCATCAAACGGTGGATACCAGATTGGATACCGTCCCATCAGGTTCACGCCGGTCACTTGGCAAAACTTGATATTGGGACGGCGCGGGGAGGGGCGGCCACCAAGCGCCTGTTTGAGCTAACCAAACCTTTCGTCTGTAACATCACCTTGTGCATGTCGATTCAGAGCATCCCTGACCATTGCTAAAGTTTGGGATTGGGGTTCGTTGAGTTCGATTGAATCGAGCCGTTCCACCCACTCTGCACAGCGCGCTAGTCCTAACAGATGCTCTAATGAGCTCGGCGAAATATACTCGGTACGAGTAGTGGTTCCGCCGCTTTGTGATGTACGGACGGTCACCTGCCCTTTTGCGAACTGGAGGAACCGAGTAGGTGAGGTGACATGTGTCTCGATCCAGCGGCGCCCCTCGTCGCCACCCTCACTGTAGTTATTCATATCAACGATGTAGGACGCGTGATCCTCATTCCCTAGGAATGCATCTGGGTCGAGGTCTGCCATCTGGCGCACACTCTGCAAATAGACATTTTTCAATTGTTCCAATCCGTCATCATCGAGGTAGCCGACATCGCCTTTACGGCGGAGTGCGTAGTCCGCCCCCAGTAACAGGTCTACGATGACCAGACCAGTGCCCGAGGCGAACGCCTCGATTACCAGATGGCTGCGGACGGCTTCCTGCTCATGACGCTCTAGGAATAATCGCAGTAGCCGGGCGACCTGCTGTCGCGGCGAAAAGTTAGTAAAAGACCCGTGGCGACCAACTCGTTCACCCGCGCACAGTAAGGTCTGCACCACCTCCAGTGACTGATCGACTGGAAATTCCTCCACCAATCCGAGTAAGCGCTGCAGAATTTCAGCTTGGTAGTCTTCCTTCTGGTTACTTAGCAGCGTTGTAAACGCTACGGGATCGGTAATTCGCCGGCCCAGTTCGTGCAAAAGTGAATTAGGCACATCCTGCTCGGGCAAAGATAGCTCGAAGTAGCGATCAAACACCTGTTCGCAACACACCCGTGAGTTGATTAGCCAGCGAATGTGTATTGATGAATCGTAACTGGTGTTCTCAAACACCCAGTCCAAGGTTGGGAACATTTCTCGCAGCAACTGTCGGGTGGCAGGTTGATGATGGGACGGGGCCAAACTAACCAGTTGGTCAATCACCTGATTAACACGGCTTCGCTGCGTCTCGTCCTTTCGGGCGTAAGGCTCGCTGCTGGTAAGGAGCGCTTTGTGTCGCGGCATCTCCGCGTAGGTCTCTGGAGCAAAAACACGCAAACATTCCAACGCGAACAGATCTACCGCGTTAACCTCAGCAACCTCTGTACCGCGCAGCAACCGACAGTGAAACTCCAAGGTCGATGCGTATCGATAGATATGACGTAGGTTGCTAAAAAATGGCCGCATTCCACGCTGGAACATCTGGCTCCAATATTCCTTTTCGAAGCGCTGCTGCAGCTGCTGCTCACGAGTCAGAATTGCGTCCAACCTTTTGAGCAGTATCGCCTCTAACTGACTGGCCGCGATCGCTGGCACACTGAAGGGGACTTGAATGATCTTTTCTAGGTAGGCCGCCCCATCGAATCCGACTTTGCTCAGTCCCTTCTCAACCGTGTCGCGTTGGAACAGCAGCAAAAACACCACATTGGCGAAATCCATGTGCGCCTTGACCAACTGAAATGTTTTTTTCATCTGCTCGGCCGAAAGTCGGTCCAAATCGTCCAACACGATCAGCAGCGGCTTGTCGCGTTTACTAAGCAACTTTTGTAGTTCCGCGCGGAGTTGGCCGAGGGTTAAAGCGCTATCTTTGGCGTCCTCATCTAATTTTTGGGCCCACCCAGAAAGCCATGATCCGCCCCGCTTCAGAAGCAGTACAAGGCTGCCTAACGCGCTGACGGCGGTCAGTGCCAGCCATGTTACTTGCGCAACTGTCCCCTGGGCCAGGGTGCCAAGGAGGCTAGTTGCCAGGGTTGAACCGAAGAGTACGGGCAACAGTTTCGCCGTGCCGTCAGCCCAGCTGGCTCCAGTATTTAGGCGACGGCTATACGATCGCAGCAACTTGGCCAGTTGCTTATCACTCTCGGTGGGATCTTTGCGCTGTATAGCTCTGGAGATTTCCGCAAAAAAGGCGTTGCTCAAGTTATCTTGGCCTGCCCATTGCCAAGGGTTGAACTCTATGACCTGTCCCCCCTTGGTCGCCGCTAGGTGATCCAATGCCATATTCTTGATAGAGGTTTTTCCGCTACCCCAAGCCCCTGTCAGGCTAATCACAAGGCTCTCCTGGTTTTTCCAGGAACTGATAGCTTGTGCTAGGCGCTGAGAAAATCCTGCGCGATCGAGCAGGTCGTGTTGCTGCATTTTGATCGGTAGATCATCGGTGAATTGCAAGTTATCGTTGGTCATTGGCTGCTTCCCGGCAGACTGGATATCAGGCGATTAATTATGGCCAGTTGATCCTGTGCGACGACACAAATTCGATGTCGCCAATCGCACTGATAGCTCACGCTCAATAGCCGAGGATGAATGTTGACTATGCTGGGCGGAAACTACTTGTAGTTACCGCCATGATTACCGGCGATCCTCGTAAAAACGACCAGCGAAACAGACGATTTGGTCTGAGTGAGACCATATCGTCTGTCTGGGGCGCTTTTTAAATAGAGCTCGGGCGAATATCCAGGCCGACATTCGTGTCGCCGCCGATTCGGAACCGCTTCACTTGGCCTGCTTTCAATGTCGCAGATTGCTCTTTTAGCGACCCTGAAAAACTGCATAGCCCCGAACCGCGTTCGTCTGCGCCCAGCCCGACTAAGTGGTCGCCAGCGGGTACAAACAGGCTCACCGCCTCACCAGTATCAATGCGAGCAACTGGTCGACCGTCGACGTGAATGGCTACAAAGCAGCCACCACCTATGAAACCGGTATCGCGTGAAACCTGGATTGTTCCATATGGGCCTGCGGGCTTTTGCCCATACGCCATTACCCTGCTACCAGGAACAGGTTTGGCCTGGTCGAACGATACGGGAGAGGTAGAGCAGCCTGTGACCAAGGCGGCCAATGCAATTGTGGCGGTGATCTTAAGCATGGGAACTCCTTGTCATGAGCTGCAAAGGTAGCACTGGCAGACCACAGATCACATCTGGTCTTCGGCGTAGATGGCGGCGCTGATGATTGCGCCACCCACCCGCCTTTTGCCGTAGCAAAGCGGTACCGGGTTACCGGATGCAGTGGTGTTCTTGGCGCTGCCGAAGGCGTAGCCGGGTGTGTTCTCGGGCGCCGCGCTGGTCTTCAGGCCGCCGGCCTGGGGGCTGAGCATTTGAATCACCCCTCCCAGAGCAAGGGAAGCGCCCATCATCATCATCCCTGACGTAAACGGCGTTGCCGTGCCGCCAGACGCGTATGTCAGTACAGCCCCGACTGCGAGCAGGACGACACCTACTACCGTTTGAAGAACTCCGCCGCGCTTGCTCCCGCAAATCACGGGGATAATCTTGATCTCGCGACAGCCGCCCAGACCTAACTCAGCCTCGCCAACATTCTTACCATTTCGGAATACTGCGAACTCAATACCCTTGGTCTTGGCAATGGCTAGATCCTGGGCAAACCCCTGGTGATTCACATCTATCGCTCTCACCGCCTCTCGCACGTCTCCGTGATCGGAAAGCAGAAAAGTGTGTTTACGCCCGTATTTCTTTGCGAGTGAACCGCCAAGGATGATGGTTGTACGCGGGCTGTACTCGATTGCTAATGCGGCCATGATCTATTTCTCCTATTTGCTGTTGGTGACGCGAGTCGGTACTTCTGCTCCGATCTGCATTGCCAGCAGCATTCGGGATGCCATGGCGTCGTCACGGATAGCCTTTTCACGGCGTGGGTCTGGGTTCCATGCCCTGCAGTGAATCGCCTGGTAAGCGCGAGCCCCGCGGAATGTCCCGCGCAATAGGTCGGCTGAGATCCTTCCCTCATCCTCTGTGAAAAACGGCCCGTCGATGGTCACCTTCTGCCCGTCACGAACGTGTTGCACTTCCCAGACGAGGTAGCCGCCATTCATGTTTGGGGCGACGGCAAAGTCTGTGATCTTGCAAGCCTCGGCGAAGCGCTCCCGATGTGTGGGCGCCTGGCCCGTTGTGTTGCTGTCTTGGTCAGTCATGTTTCCTCTATGCGCCGCTGGCGCTGGTCGTGGGCTGGTGCTTGGTGGTGTTGCTCGGTGTCGCGCCACGTTTTCGTGATTCGCAAAACGTGGCGCGTAAAATGGTCAGTTGCCGACGATGCTCAGGGCTGGCGGCAGCTTTGGGCCGAACGGCGCGCCAGGGGCGAATGGGTCGGGCAATTGATCTTCTGGGCATTCCCTGATGAACCGGATCATGGCGGCGTGGCAGGCGCGATACAGCGGTCCACCGGCGCCCCATTCGTCGCTCTTGCGGTCGGAGCTGTCCTCTAGCTGGGATAGGTACGCCACTCCGCGAAGGCTGGTATCACCGTCTGCGCTGGCCTGCTGGCGATGTACTGGGCTGACGCCCAGTAGGTCGCACATCTGGTCGAAGCCCAGCGCCTGCGCCAGCCCCTCGCGGTCGAACATCAGTGATTGGCCAAACCCTGCGAGTGCGCTCCACGCTCCGCTGCGGGTGGCCTCTTGGTGTTCCTGGGCTCGCTCCTCCAGTTCCTTAATGGTCTGCCGAGTGAATGGGAGAAACGCTTTCAGCTTTCCCGCTTGCCGGCGTAGGGCTCGCCGTTCACTGCGGATAACGTCGAGCTGATCAGCAATGGCGCGACAGATTCGCCGGGTGGTGATGAGCTGCGTGGCGGCGCTGATGCCGGGTTTCATACCGATGTTGCACAAGCGGGTGATAAGGCTGGGCGTCATGGGTGCGCCTCCATAGGCGTGTTGTCGTAGCTGGCGCGCAAGTGGGCGCCAGCCGTGCAATAGCGGCCGGTGGGCGCGTAGCAGCTCCGACAAACCATGATGTGGTTGAGGTAGTGGTCACGGGCTTGTCGCCATTCGGGCGTGGCAGTGGCGGCGCTTGCGTGTGGGCTTGTAATGAGTCGGGGAGCGCGCTCGACAGGGTTGGCCAGCACCAGGCGTGGGCGAGGCCGACTCCCCAAAATTGGTGAGTCGATACCTGCAATGGCTGGCGGCATGTGATCGAGCAAGCCGGAAAGGAGACTCATGGCGTCACCTCGGCCTGATTGCTCCATTGCCCATATGTGTCTCTAGAAAAAAATCGGGGGAACGGGGGAACAGTGGGAACAGCCAATGTTTCCGGGGCTTTCAGAGGGGGTTTCTGTTCCCCACATTTTTTTGTGGGGAACGGTGATAACCAAATTCTGGAAAACGCAGACACGCTTATATTCAAAAACATGTTTGTGTTCCCCCTGTTCCCCATACATTCAATAAGGGGGAACGGCCGCAGCCCACGGTTTTACCGGCTGTTCCCCCGTTCCCCCTGTTCCCCACGTTTATAGGTTCCTGTGAACTCGGGCATTCATATTTGGTGGGTTTGGTGGTCATGCGCCGCCCCCTTCGCTATCCATGGCTTCTGGGTCGATCACGTACAGGCGCGCCGATCCGCCGGCGGGGATGCGGTACTTCTTGGTTTTGCGGCTATCGCGGTCGGTGTCGCGTTTGGCCAGGGCCCCGCCAACCTCCAGTGCCTTGACCACGCGGGTGAGGCCGAACCCATGGGCGGCCTCGATCAGTGCGGACTTGTTGAACAGATAGAGCCGCTTGCCGGCCAGCAGCTCCCAGTATCCGGCGCGGTTGAATACCTTGGCGTCCACCTCCGCCGCGTCGACATCAGAGAATCGGCTGCTGCCGTGCTTGTCGATAAAGTCGATGATGCCGGCCAGGATCTGGCGGTCTTCTGCGTTGCCCCCGCCGACACGGGAGAGCCATTCCCCGTAGAGCAAGCGGCAGTCGGAGAGGGCGGTGCCCGGCTCCCATGGCAACAGGCCGTAGGCGATGGCCATCTCGCCCGCCAGCGCGATCACTGCGAACCGGTCAGCCACGCGGCCGGCCTGGGCGTTGTCCTCGACGAACTGGGCGCGGATGCCGTCAAAGTCACTGAGCAGCCCGGGCTTATCGTCGGCGGCGACCAGGTGCTCCACAAACGCTGGTCCAAGGTGGCCGTGATGGGCGCCGACCGCTACGGTGAGCTGCCGGTGAAAGTCTGCTCCCTCAAGCCCGTGCAATTCGTCGAAGGCCCGGTGTGTGCGGGTACCGGCGTTCACGTCGACCATGCGCAACTCGGCGCCAGCGTGGGCGGCATTGCCGGATATGGCCGCGTGTTCAGAGAGTGAGCGCTCGCCGCTGGAGAGTGTCAGCAGGCGCCAGCTCAATTTGGCGCGGCCTTCGCGCTCGCGCGTCATGGTGCCTTTGCCCTGGCCGTTGGCGAGGGAGTAGGCCATTTTCTGTACGCGCTTGGGGTCGGCGCGCTTGATCTCATCCAATGGCAGGATGGTGTCATTGCGGCTCGACGCCTCGATCTCCAGGCCACCCTTGGTCATGTCCCAACTGGCGGCGAACACGCCCGGGTCGCCCCATACTGACGATCCGATCAGTTGCGCCAGCGACTTACCGCTCGAGCTATCGCCCACCAGGTGAACACCACCACCCAGCACGCCCACCAAACTCAGCAGCGGGCCAGCCAGTGAGCAGCCGATCGCCAGTGTCAGTACCGGATTGCCCGCACACTTGGCGGCCACCTCCGATTGCCACAGCGCCAACTCGCCGCGACGGCTGAAAAGTACTTGGGCCTTGTTGCTGGCCTGGTACCGCACATTGGTGCTGCCGATGGTTCGCCCAGGCAGCACGAAAGCGCCCGACTCATGCCAGCCTGGCCGGCTGGTGGTGGTAAACACTTCTGCAGGATGCTGGTCGAGCAGGTACTCCATGAACGTGCCGCGCTTCTTGAGGGCAATGATGACGCCCATCCCGAACAATGCGCGCCGGGCGTCCTCGCCGCTGCCGCCGAACACTTCCATGGCGATGATCCATTCCTTGATGCCGCCCTCAGTTACCAGGCGCAGCAACCGCCCCTCGCTGCCGTCGTCGCTGTTGGTGGTTCGGGCCACGACGGTGACAGGGCTGGAGATCCACTCATCGGTGATAGGCCGGTCGCCGGTATCGCCCTCGGCGTCGTCCTGGTCAGCGGCGGCGCGCTTGAAGCTATGCCAGTAGACGCCCGGGCGCAGCTTGCGGCCCTTCTCATTGATCACCCAATGCTCATACACCGCCCAGCAGGGGCGATCTGGCGCAATGGTCGCGGCGTCCGGCCGAAGGTTGATCACGTTGGTGTCAGGCTTGGACATGGGCGAGTTTCCAGTTGGCGAGGTCGTTGAAGTCGGTGAGGTCATCGGGAGCGCCTTCTGGCCACTCAGGGAAAGCGACTTGGCCACCCACGGCCGCCGCCGCCGCGTTTGCCGCTGCGCGCCCCGGGTTGCCATCGGTGAGCCGGTCGTCGTCGCCGGCGATAACGATTGGCTGGCCTGGGTAGCGAGCGCGAAGGGCCACCGCCGCCGGGAGCAGGTTGCCCGCGTTGATGGCAGCGGCAACGACATAGCCGCCGTGCTGGTGGAGGCTGGCGGCCGTCGCCCACCCTTCGCAGATGCAAAGCACAGAACCTGGCTCGATGATGCCCAGCGGCGAATAGGTGCCCTTGATCCGGCCGCCGAACAGGAAGCGCTTCTCGCCGTCCGGCCCGATCCTTTGCAGGTTGACCAAGCGACCATCCAGGTACAGCGGGATCAGCAGGTCAGTGCCACGCTGGCGCAGGCCGTAGGAGCGAACTGCCTTGGCTACCAGATACGGGTGGTCGGGTGAGGCGCGGCACGCATTGCGCCACCAGTGGTTAGCCTTCTCGGCGGCCTGCTGCTGGCGCCGGTGTTGCTCGGCTTCGCGCTGGCGCCGGGCCTGGTCAACTCGCTCGCGGATCTGGGCCGCTTCGCGGGCGTCCACCGGTTCGCGACTACACCAGGTGCTGGCGCCGCCGGCTTTCCAACTGCCGAATGCGCCGGATGCAATGCCGTCCAGGTACAGCACATACCAGCCGTTGAGCGAGCCAGGCTTATCCTCCGGCACACGGAATCGGTGGATTGCACCGTCGGGCTCTGGTAGCCAGTCGAGAGGGCCATAGACGGCCTGGAGCGCATCACGGAATTGGATCGTTGCCTCTGTCATGCGGCCCCCTTCGGCGGGGTAAACCGCTTGGCCAAGTTCTCCAGTTTCTGAGTCAGGCGCTCCAGCTCATCGCAGTGGCGGCCTTGATCGCCTTCAGAGATGCGCAGCTCCAGGAAGCCGACCAGGGTTTCCACCAGCAGCACATAGCTGGCGCTGTCGATGTGGGCGCCCGTAGTGGGCGGCACGCTGCTGCCCTTGCGCTTGATGGGGGTGACGTTACCCATAACTGACCTCCCGGCGATCAGCGCCAGCGAAGGCCCGGCAAACTTGACCGTTGTTCACACCGTGCCAGCGGGTAATGTCGTCGATTGAGTCAACCAGACAGGCCGTCACCTGAGCGCCAGCACTACGCATAACTACGCGCCCGCACTCTGCGTCGGCCTCGGTCAAGAACGGTCCCAGCAACGCCTTGGGCACCTTCGGGTGCGTGACGTAAAACAGTTCGGCGGCTTTTTTCAGGCAAGCCGATCCCGTCGACGCAGATGCGCCGTTTTGAATTTTCATGCTTAACCTCTTAGGTCAGTGCGTCGGCGGTTCGCGTGAGTACGCGGTGGACAAAATGTGAGGCTGATAAAAAGGATCGAATGTGAACGCATGTGTTGGCTCATAGGGCGACCTCGCGGTATTGCTGAGCGCCGCCCAGGTCGTCCGATCCGAATAGGGCTTGATTGACGGCCTTCCGGCTTGCCAGCATCAGATCGTGTTCATCATGCGTGCCGACGCCCGCCGCCACCCAGTCAGGTAGTTCTTTGCGGCGCCGCATCTCGTTCAAGTGCGTCCACCACCGGGTAGCGTGTGAGCGCTCGGCAAAAATCGCCGCGGCCACATCGTTGCTGCGCTGGTCCATTAGGTAATGAGGCAATAGCGGTGCCTTTTGCGCCTCCGCGTTCGCATCATCCAGTTCGTTTTCCATGCACTCGCACCACTGATAAACCTTGGCGTACCAGTCCTTTAGGCCGAGGGTGCCCAGTTGCGCGAACGCGTGAGGTGTACTGTCTTCGGCGAAGGTCTCAAGCATCAGCGTGAATATTGCGCTCACGCTATCGAAGGCGCTGGTCACTTCGTACAGATCCTGGACGGCAGTCTCGGCGATTGCCTTGTAGGAGCGGCTCATTGATCACCCCCGGCGCCCAGCGCAACACACCCGGACAGCGCGGCGACGATTTGCTCGCGGTTGCAGTCGGCGGTGTTGGCGCCGTCAGCGGCTAGGTTCCACGCGACATCTACCAGATTGCGGACGTGCTGGCTCGTGCCCTTGTCTGCCAATGCGGCATAGAGAACGGCCTCAACCTTGCGCAGGGCGATCTGGGCGCTTTCGAGATCCTCAAGCGTGTCGTGGGCGATCTCTTGAATGGTGCGGACGGAAGTATTCATTGCGCACCCCCGGCAGACTCCAGGGAACGGGCAATGGTCATGTGGTGCGAATAACGCTTGAGTCGGGTTGCGAGGCTGGAGTTTGCGCGGAGGGCGCTCAGGGCCATGCGGCGGTGAGCAAATGCGCGAATTGCGGACGGAATGAGGGCGTGTTTCATCGGTGTAGCTCCTTGATCTGAGGAGCTGCCACGTTCGTTACCAAGCGAATGGGTGGCAGCTGTGCGCAGGTTGGTAAACCGGGAATCAAGGAACCCGGCAGGCACGAATGCCTCCCACGCACAGCCGCCATAACACGTAACTGCGGGCACAAAAAAAGCGCCTGCAATCGTAATGGGGGCGCTGTTGCGCCTTGATTTCGTCGGGTTACCAAGCCCGATCGCTGAATTTGCAGCGACGGGCAAACCATACCGACGAGCACGATTGCTTGCAACAAAAGTTATCGACCGTTTATCGCTGATCATGAGCATAGCTGTCACGGGCGGAAGTCCTCAGAATCGATTGGCAGCTTCAGTTGCTCCCTCAGATGAGCAACTTGCGCGTACACGCCCGGCTTGTCATAGCGCCAGTGAGCCAACCGGCGGCCACTGCTGCTGGCTTCCTTCTTGCGAGCCTCCAACGACCGGCAGGCGTGCCCATATCGTGCTTCGCGGAACGCCATGATGAGGCTCGCTTTCAGTTCCACAATGCGGTCGGTATTGCGGGACAACGACAGCAGGAAGAACGCTTGATCTTCGTTCAGCAGGGCGAAGCGCTCCGGCCTACCACCAGCAGTTCCGGCCAAGGGTTTCTCCGTTTGAAACGGAACAACCCCGAACTCTTCAAACTTCGCCAGGTAGCGCTCGATCAGCGCCATTGGGTTTTTGTGCTTGGTTGCCAGTTGCCTCGCGAGTTGGCGGCTATCCACGCGCGGCCCGTTCCCGGTGTGTATCAGCGTGATTGCATTCATGCTGTCACCTGCGCCGGCGGGTTGGTGCTGAGGTAGTAGAGCGCCATGCCTTGGTGAGTGCGCCCTTGATCGTCGGTCAGGGTGAGGCGGTGGGTCAGGATCTTGTGGCCCAGGCCGCGCAGCTCATTGATGCGGGCACCAGGGCGAACGATGTTCAGCTCGCGGATGGCGGTGAAGGTATCAATCGGGCCAGCTTGCAGGCGCTCCAAAAGGCGAGCGCGTTGTGCGGTTCCGCTGGTATTCTCGACGCGAGTATTTTTGTGGCTGGCCTGTTGGTCGGCCTTTTTTTTGTTCATTAGGCGGCTACCTCGCGCAATGCGATGCGCTGACGTACCCATGTTTGAACTTCAGCAAGCACCCATGCCACAGGTGCGCCGCGCGCTTTGCTGTTGCTCAACGGCACCGGCTTTGGAAAGGTCGGGTCATCCTTAAGGCGCTTATAAATCGTCGGTCGCTTATAGCCGGTAATGGCTTCCATTTCCGGAATGCGGATGAGGGTGGTGGCCGGATCACAGAATGGGCGTGAGCTTGTATCTGAGGCTGAGGTCGAGGAGATGTTGGTCATATTTGTTTCCCGTTGTTGATGAATACGGGAAACAGGTTGACGGTACGCGACGGGTGTTAATCAAGCCTCTAGGGTGTACGGCACCGGGCACACGAGAGCGGGATTAAGGGCTCCACTGGGGCGTTATATCGAGTGGGCACCTTGGCTGTAAGCCTTGGTTTTACTCGTCCGCTCGGGTGGGCACCTTACGGTTTTTGAGGTGAGCAGTTCGCATATTTTTGGGTCTCAGGATTAAGTCGACCGCTTCCGATTCACGGCCTGATGCCCCTCTTCCTTTCAGATACTCAATGATCTCGTCACGACGGGGTGCGGTGCTGGGATCTTCTTCGTCGTAGGTCGACCAAAAGTGTTTTATGGCCTCTTCCACAAATTCCAGCCCTTCTGATTTATGACTGTAGTTTGGTAGGGCCAATGGTGGAGGCTGCTGCACAATTGGCGCCGAAGCCTTTGGCATCCGTTCGACTAACTGCTTTTCTACAGGCCGTGGAGGACGAGTAACTTGGACATTGGCGGTGGTAATCCAAGCGAGTAGCGATGCTCGAGTGATGATGGTGTCCGCCATGCTAATTTCAGCCTCGCG
This sequence comes from Pseudomonas sp. AF03-9, assembly GCF_020515815.1. NCBI lineage: Bacteria > Pseudomonadati > Pseudomonadota > Gammaproteobacteria > Pseudomonadales > Pseudomonadaceae > Pseudomonas > Pseudomonas sp. AF03-9. The sequence goes on from NZ_JAHPJF010000015.1 coordinate 98,021, forward strand.
CTGCGTAGGGCGGACTACTCTTAGATTACGTTCAAGCGAAGGATTGCCGTTCCAATCGCTCACTTCCTCTTCCACATAGCCCATGCATACGACTGGTGAGATCAACCCTTGACGTATTGCTGAGACAATTCCCAACGCATGACCGTGTGCTTTTTTCCAGCGAGCGTGGTTTTGTTTCTTTGCCAGGATGAGATTTTCACAGTCAAAAGGATCAATCATTGCCGACAGTAGAGCGGCTTGCTCTACGGAGAACTCCATAACGGCCTTCCAGTGGTCTAGATTGGGAAGCCGTTCCGAAGGCGTGAAATCCTCAAGGTCATCAAAGTCGAGCATCTGCAGGCCCCTAACACTCCTACCACAGCTTAAAAGTGCTCAGAGGGCCTCTTCGATTGCTGGTTTAGGTATGTTTTCGCGTGAAAAGAAGAAACTGTTTATACAAACAGTAATGGCATTCAGTCTATATCTGTCTGTGTGCGCAATGGAAGGTCAGCGTCAGGCCCGCTTGATCGACACGACATTACCCTTGGCCAAGTTGTCCAGATAGTCGGCATACCATTGCATCATGGTGGCGCGCTGGGCCAGGTACTGGGCTTTGTTGTAAACACCCGCTATGCCTTGCTTGATATGCGATAGCTGCGCCTCGATGTGGTTTTCGTCAAACCCGTGCTCGTTCAGAATCGTCGAGGCGATATGACGGAAGCCGTGCCCGGTCTGGCGGCCTTCATAACCGAGACGACGTAGAGCCATCAGAAAGACCGTGTTGCTGCGGGGCTTGGTGGTATCGCTCCGACCAGGGAACAACATCGGGTAGGCACCAGTGAGCATCTGCAGGTTCCGCAGTAGCTCTACTGCCTGAATTGGCAGCGGCACTAGATGTTCGCGTCGGCGTTTCATGCGCTCGGCCGGGATCGACCACTGAGCTTTATTTAGATCGAACTCCGACCATCGCGCTTCGCGCAGTTCAGACGGTCGACAGGCGAGCATGGAAAGCAAGTGCAGGCCGATCCGCACGTCAGCGGTGCCGTATGCCCTGATTGCGCGCAAGAGAGCCGGAAGCTCATCAAGAGATACATGGGCATAGTTCTCGGCTGGCTTGGTCAGCAGGAATTTATGCAGCCCCTCCAGCGGGTTGTGAGTGGCTCGGCCTGTTACTCGGGCCAGGTCGTAAATCTCCCGGCACATGCCTCGTACGCGGCTGGTCTGTTCGATGATGCCCTTCTGTTCCATGGAACGTAGGAACTCCATCCACTCCATGGGCAGGATCTCACGATAGATACGCTTACCGAATACCGGGAAGACGTGGAGTTCGAGCGCGCCAATCATTCGCACGGCGGTACCGGCTGTCCAGCTCAGGCGCTTGGAAGCGTACCATTCCCGCGCCAGCGCTTCGAAGGTCTGGCTAGAGGCTTCAGCCTCTGCGGTCTTTCTGGCTCGTTTGGTAGCAAGGGGGTTTCCGCCCTTGGCGGCGTCCTCTCTCAGCACAGCCGCTTTCTGTCGAGCCTGTGAGCCGGATAACTGGTGGTCGCCCGTGCCATAGCCGCCCAAGCCAAGCCATGACCACTTGCCGTCTGGCTTCTTGTAGCGCAATTGCCAAGACTTGTTACCGTCTGGGCGCACTCGCAGATACAGAGCGTTTCCGTCCAGCTCCCGGTATTCCTTGGCTTCAGGCTCCAGGGTGGCTAGCACGGTGTCGGCTAAAGGGCGGCGTTTTATCTCGCTGCGCTTCATGTCTCTTGTACCCCTCAGTTTCAATTGTTTTTTAAGGTACATGAAGGGGTACACGAAGGGAAGATATAGGGAGAGGCAAGGAGATATAGCCAGAAACAAGAAAACCCGCACTAGGCGGGCTTCTTGAGGTGACTCGTAGACTGTCTGAGACAGGTCTAAACAGCTATATGGTGCACCCGGCGGGATTCGAACCCACGACCCCTGCCTTCGGAGGGCAGTACTCTATCCAGCTGAGCTACGGATGCTTGTGCGGGCGACATCATACCCATGTCGCCCTTGGGCGTCCATGCTGGTTTTTGGCCGCTGGAGCGTAGGAAATCCGCGCGCTGACGCCCTGGGCCGGGCACCGCCGATCATTGCGGTGGAACCCTGCCCAATCACGCTGATCCGAAAGTTTCGGCAAAAGCGCCGTTTTCGTTCTTTTTTTCGAACAGACTATTGCCCTGTACCCCCATTGATCCTAGGATTCGTTTGAGATTTCAAACGCTCTGTCTCCCGCGTGCGCTTCACCTGAGTCCGCGCGCTGGGGCTGATTTCCCTGACGGCAGCCCACAAGGCGCCTTTCAACAACTCTAATTCGCTCCGCGTGCGCGCGGTGCTGTTAAGGAAACCCGACATGCAGCTTAAAGATGCCCAGTTGTTCCGCCAGCAAGCCTTTATCGATGGCGCTTGGGTCGATGCGGACAACGGTCAGACCATCAAGGTCAACAACCCGGCCACGGGCGAGATTCTCGGCACCGTGCCAAAGATGGGCGCCGCGGAAACCCGCCGCGCCATCGAAGCCGCCGACAACGCCTTGCCGGCCTGGCGCGCGCTGACCGCCAAGGAGCGCGCGAACAAGCTGCGCCGTTGGTTCGAACTGCTGATCGAAAACCAGGACGACCTCGCGCGCCTGATGACCCTCGAACAAGGCAAGCCGCTGGCCGAAGCCAAGGGCGAAATCGTCTACGCCGCGTCCTTTATCGAGTGGTTCGCTGAAGAAGCCAAGCGCATCTACGGCGACGTGATTCCCGGCCACCAGCCCGACAAGCGTCTGATCGTGATCAAGCAGCCGATCGGCGTGACCGCTGCCATCACCCCGTGGAACTTCCCGGCTGCGATGATCACCCGCAAAGCCGGCCCGGCCCTGGCCGCCGGTTGCACCATGGTCATCAAGCCCGCTTCGCAAACCCCGTTCTCGGCCCTGGCCCTGGTTGAACTGGCACACCGTGCCGGTATTCCGAAAGGCGTGCTGAGCGTGGTCACCGGTAGCGCTGGCGACATCGGCGGCGAGCTGACCGGTAACCCGATCGTGCGTAAATTGTCCTTCACCGGCTCGACCGAAATCGGTCGCCAGCTGATGGCCGAATGCGCCAAAGACATCAAGAAAGTCTCCCTGGAACTGGGCGGCAACGCGCCGTTCATCGTGTTTGACGACGCCGACCTGGATAAGGCCGTCGAAGGCGCGATCATCTCCAAGTACCGCAACAACGGCCAGACCTGTGTCTGCGCCAACCGCCTGTACATCCAGGATTCGGTGTACGACGCGTTCGCCGAAAAACTCAAAGTGGCGGTAGCCAAGTTGAAGATCGGCAACGGTCTGGAAGACGGCACCACCACCGGCCCGCTGATCGACGAAAAGGCTGTGGCCAAGGTGCAGGAACACATCGCCGATGCCCTGAGCAAAGGCGCTACGTTGCTGGCGGGCGGCAAGGTCATGGAAGGCAATTTCTTCGAGCCGACCATCCTCACCAACGTGCCGAAAAACTCCGCTGTGGCGAAGGAAGAAACCTTCGGCCCGCTGGCGCCGCTGTTCCGTTTCAAAGACGAAGCCGAAGTGATCGCGATGTCCAACGACACCGAATTCGGCCTGGCCTCGTACTTCTACGCCCGCGACCTGGGCCGTGTGTTCCGCGTGGCCGAAGCCCTGGAATACGGCATGGTTGGCGTCAACACCGGGTTGATCTCCAACGAAGTGGCGCCGTTCGGCGGCATCAAGGCCTCCGGCCTGGGCCGTGAAGGTTCCAAGTACGGGATCGAGGACTACCTGGAAATCAAATACCTCTGCCTGGGCATCTGACCCGCCCGGCAAGGCATTGCTGCAAACGCAAAGGGCACGAGAGCGCTGACCCTTTGCGTGTTTCAAGACGTTATTCGTAGTGGCCGGGAACGCTGTGGCAGTCGATCATCGCATGCTGCCGCAGTTGCCTCCCCGTCACGTATTCCTTGGACCCCGCCACCCTATGAGTGGCGAATGAGGACTTTATGAGCAAGACCAACGCATCCCTGATGAAACGCCGCGAAGCCGCTGTACCGCGCGGTGTTGGCCAGATTCACCCGATCTTCGCCGACTCCGCGAAGAATGCCACCGTGACCGACGTTGAAGGTCGCGAGTTCATCGATTTCGCCGGCGGTATCGCCGTGCTGAACACCGGCCACGTGCACCCGAAAATCATCGCTGCCGTGACCGAGCAACTGAACAAGCTGACTCACACCTGCTTCCAGGTACTGGCCTACGAGCCTTACGTGGAAGTGTGCGAGAAAGTGAACGCCAAGGTGCCAGGTGATTTCGCCAAGAAAACCCTGCTGGTCACCACCGGTTCCGAAGCTGTTGAAAACGCCGTCAAGATCGCCCGTGCCGCCACTGGCCGTGCTGGCGTGATCGCCTTCACCGGCGCCTACCACGGCCGTACCATGATGACCCTGGGCCTGACGGGTAAAGTCGTGCCGTACTCGGCCGGCATGGGCCTGATGCCAGGCGGCGTGTTCCGCGCGCTGTACCCGAACGAACTGCACGGTGTGAGCGACGACGATTCCATCGCCAGCATCGAACGCATCTTCAAGAACGATGCCGAGCCGCGTGACATCGCGGCCATCATCATCGAGCCGGTGCAGGGCGAAGGCGGTTTCTACGTCGCGCCAAAATCCTTCATGAAGCGCCTGCGCGAACTGTGCGACAAGCACGGCATCCTGCTGATCGCCGACGAAGTGCAAACCGGTGCCGGCCGTACCGGCACGTTCTTCGCCATGGAACAGATGGGCGTTGCTGCCGACCTGACCACCTTCGCCAAATCCATCGCCGGTGGCTTCCCCCTGGCCGGTGTGTGCGGCAAGGCTGAATACATGGACGCCATCGCCCCAGGCGGCCTGGGCGGCACCTATGCCGGCAGCCCGATCGCTTGCGCCGCTGCGCTGGCGGTCATGGAAGTGTTCGAAGAAGAGCACCTGCTGGACCGCAGCAAGGCCGTTGGCGAGCGTCTGGTCACTGGCCTGAAAGCCATCCAGGCCAAGTACCCGGTGATCGGCGACGTACGTGCCCTGGGCGCGATGATCGCGGTCGAGCTGTTCGACAACGGCGACACCCACAAGCCAAACGCTGCGGCCGTGGCTGCCGTGGTGGCCAAGGCGCGTGACAAGGGCCTGATCCTGCTGAGCTGCGGTACCTACGGCAACGTATTGCGCGTACTGGTCCCGCTGACCGCGCCGGACGAGCAATTGGACAAAGGCCTGGCGATCATCGAAGAGTGCTTCTCCGAGCTGTAAGCGGACGCTGACTTGATCGACAGAAAAAACCCGCTTCGGCGGGTTTTTTTTGCCTGCAGATTTAGCTGACGTAAGGCAGTGGAAATGTCCATTACAACGGACATGTTCTTTATTTTATGTGGCTAAGTCCTATATGGGTGACATTTTGCTGATCACAAATCCACCAACCCTCGGCGCAAGAGTACGAGAACTACGCCGTGCCAAAGGCTTCAGTCAACAGCAGTTGGCTGAAAAGGCCAATTGCAATCGCAAGACGATCATTGATCTGGAGGCGGGGGAGAATGTGGCGATTAATACCGTGTTCAGGGTCATTTCAGCGTTGGGCATGGCGCTGGAAGTGGTCGACAAGCGGATAGACCTTAAATCCCTCGCCGATCCGTGCGCAGGTTGGGCTGCAGCAGATTCTTTCGGCAGATAGCTCGAAGGGGATTTTCGAGTTTTTGGTCGATACCTATTTTGAGTCAGGGATCTCGGGTGTGCAGCCCAAGGTGCTGGTGCCGGACCTGGATAAGCTGACAGGCAGTCGCAAAACCTTGCTCAGTTCCGACCTGATTGTTAAGTCGGGCGCAGATCAGTATGCGCATCATGGCGCTGAATGATTCGCTCAAGACGGGGCTGAGGCGAAAGCCGGTTTTCAAGCCGATGCCTTGAATGGGGTTGGTGGTTTTTAGCCACGTTCATTGTACGTACGCGCCAGCATTGACTAAGGTGCAAGCATTGCCGATGGAGCGTGCAGGATGACGGCTGTTGATCTACCCGCTGTACCCCGAGTGTTGATCGCTGAAGCGGACCCCTGGTCACTGGACCTGCTCAAGCAAGTGTTGTTGAACGTGCGCTGTGACGCACGGCTGGACGTGTGTGCCGATGGTCTGCAAGCGGCTACGCTGCTGCGGGACAAGGCCTACGACCTGATCCTGGCCGATTGGGAGCTGCCGGGCGTCGATGGCCTGAGTCTGCTGCGCCACGTGCGTCAGCAGCGCCGTACGCCGGCGCTGCCGTTCATTCTGCTGAGCAGTCGCAATGACACCGCCAGCGTGCGTGAAGCCTTGCCCCTGGCGCCCACGGCGTACCTGACCAAACCCCTGAACATGGAAAGCCTGACCCAGCGCCTGCAGGACCTGCTGCTCAATGAGGGCGAGAGCGTGTATTGCGAGATCCCGCCGTTGGCGCCGGGCATGACGTTGCCGGTGTTTCTGGAGCGTCGTCGCGACGCCTGCGATGGCGCGCCGCTGCGCGTTGATGTGAAAGCGGCAGTGCAAAAGAGCCTTGGCCCCGACGGCCTGGATCTCAAGCGCCTGGAAGACCTGGTGTGCACGGACCCGCAAGTCACCGCTGTGCTGATCGCCGCCGCCAACAGCGCTGGCCATCACGGCACGCCGGTACAGACCTTGCCGGCGGCGTTGCACAAGCTGGCGGCGGGGCAAAGCATGAACCTGATTCTCGGCCTGGCCCTCAAGCACAACGTGGTGCTGGGCGACCCGGGGCTGGTGGCGTATGCCGAACGGCACTGGCAGTTTTCCCAGGACACCGCCGACTTCGCCCGACGCCTGGCGCGCCTTTTGGAACTCGATCACGAGCGCTGTTATGCCGCCGGCCTGCTGCATCGGCTCGGCGACCTGGCGCTGCTGCGCTGCCTGGAGGACTGGCGCCAGGGTGGCGGGGCATTGGACGACGAGGCGATTGGCGAGTCGCTCTACACCTTCGGCGCCGCCTATGGCTCGGCACTGCGCGCGCGTTGGCGCTTGCCCCATGAATTGCGCCAGTTGATCGCGGCGATCTATTCGCTGGAAGGCGGGGTGTATGCGCGGGATGCGCTGGTGGTCAACCTGGCGGCGCAGATGGCGCGCCTGACCGAGCATGAAGGGCTGGAAGCCTTGGCCAATGGCAAGACCGCGCGGTTGCTCAAGATGGGCCTGTCGGAGCTGACGCGGGTGCGCAAGGCCTAGAGAACAGCGAGATCCAAATGTGGGAGCGGGCAAACCCGCTCCCAGATTGGATCTGCTTCACCGTTGGATCTGTGTCTAGCTGGCGACGACGCGATTCTTGCCCTGGCGCTTGGCCTCATACATCGCTGCATCCGCACGGGCGAACAGGCTGTCCAGGGTCGAGTCCTGTTCGTCCAGGCTGGCCAAGCCCTGGCTGACGGTCACGCTGAATGCCTGGCCTTCATAGTTGAAACTCAACTCCTGAATCTCCCTGCCCAGGCGCTCGGCCACCTGCAACGCCATCTCTGGCGCGCAACCGGGCAGTACGGCGGCGAATTCTTCGCCGCCAATGCGCCCGAACAGGTCGCCACGGCGCAATACCCCGCGACCGCTCTCGGCGATGCGGCGCAGTACCTGATCGCCCTCCAGGTGGCCGTAGGTGTCGTTGATGTCCTTGAAGTCATCGATGTCCAGCAGCAGGAACGCCAGCGGCGCGGCCTGGGCGCAGGCACTGTCGAACGCCTGGTTGGCGCATTCGAAGAAGTGCCGGCGGTTGCTGCTCTGGGTCAGCACGTCGGTGGTGGCGAGGCGGTGCAGTTCCAGTTCCAGCTGCTTCTTTTCGGTGATGTCTTCGGCCATGCCGACCACGATCACCGGCTTACCGGGCTCGACCTGCTGGTTGATGTAGCACTTGTCGCTGAGCCAGCGGATCTGCCCGTCCGCGGTGATGATGCGGTATTCGCGGTCTTCCACGGTGCCTTGTTCCAGCACGCGGGCCAGGCTGTGTTCGGCGTAGTCGAGGTCTTCGGGGTGAATGCTGTTGCGCCATTCCCGATGGTCGGCCAGCAGCAATCCGGCGGGTCGCCCGAACACGCGCTCATAGGCCGGGCTCACGTACAGCACGCGGCGCGTTTCCCAATCGATGGCCCACAGCACGGCGTTGACGCTGACCAGCAGCGAGCTCAACAGCTGCTCGCGCTCGCTCAGCCGCTCGACTTCACCCTGGGCATGCACCAGCGCCAGCAGGGTTGCCGCCGCCGTCGGAAGGGGCGGTTCAGTGGTGGGGGTATCGGGCAGATAGGGCTTTTCGTGAACCATCGGCACAACTCTCTCTGGGCGCGCCGCAGGATGAAGCAGCGGTCACTACAAGGGGCCACCATGATGGCGAAGTGTTCATTGAGAGAGGGGAATTGCAGTGAAGTTCCGTCAACAGCACCGATTGCCGGTGCCCGGTAAATGACGCCAAAAAGCCGATACGTGGGAGGGCAGGCCCTCCCACTGCACCGTCAGGCTGCCGCAGGACGCAGCGAATAGGTCTTCAACTGGTGGGCAAAATCGCGCAGGGACTGGATGCCGCTGGCCTCTGCCTCGTGTACCCATTCCTTGATCGCGGCGAGCATATCGTGGCCGTTGCTGCTGGTCTTGAGCCAGATCTGTTGCAGCGCCAGGCGCTTCTCGTAGATCACGGTCAGGGCGTGGCTGTGCTCCAGCATGCTCTGGATGCGCACGTGATGGCGCTCATCCAGCAGGCTGGTCTCGCGCGACAGCAAGCGCTTGGCGCGATGGAACTGGTGGCGTACCGAATGATCGACCTTTTCCAGCTCTTGCTTGACCAGCGGGCCGATCACCAACTTGCGGTACTGGGCCATGATCTGGAAGCGGTTGTTGAGGATCGCCATGGCGGTGTCCATGTCCAGGTGGCCCTTGCCTTCGACCCGGTGGGCAATCGGTGCCACGCGCTGCACCTTGGCCAGGCGCAGGAAGCTGAACACTTTGATCCAGGCCCAGCCCAGGTCGAACTCCCACTTCTTCACCGACAGCTTGGCGGAGTTGGGGTAGGTGTGATGGTTGTTATGCAGCTCTTCGCCACCGACGATGATGCCCCACGGCACCAGGTTGGTCGCCGCATCACGGCATTCGAAATTGCGATAGCCGACGGCATGGCCCAGGCCGTTGATCACACCGGCGGCCCAGAACGGGATCCACATCATCTGGATCGCCCAGATGGTGATGCCGATGGTGCCGAACAGCAGCAGATCGATCACGCCCATGATCGCCACGCCCAGCAGCGGGTAGGGGGTGTAAAGTTTGCGTTCGATCCAGTCGTCCGGGCAGTTCTTGCCGTAGATGCGCAGGGTCTCGGGGTTTTCCGCTTCGGCGCGGTACAGCTCGGCACCTTTGCGCAATACCGTGGACAAGCCCTTGATCACCGGGCTGTGCGGGTCATCGACGGTTTCGCATTTGGCGTGGTGCTTGCGGTGGATGGCCGTCCACTCGCGGGTGTTCTGCGCCGTGGTCAGCCACAGCCAGAAGCGGAAGAAGTGTTTCAGGCCGCCATTGAGTTCCAGGGAACGATGGGCTGAATAACGGTGTAGATAGACGGTGACCCCAACGATGGTCACGTGGGTCATCAACAGAGTGACTGCCACCAGTTGCCAGGCTGACAAGTCAAGAAAACCGTTGTACCACATAGGCTGTATGGCCCTCAGATAAAGAAAAAAACAGCTCACGCATTATCACTAAGCCCACAGAGAAAACCAGCCGCCCTTTCAGATAGGAGTGACTGGATGTTTCTTACTCTATAATCCGCATCGGTTGTAGGACGATTCTGTTTTTTTGGTAAGGATTACTGAGCATATGCTGTTTTCATACCGAGGTGCCCTACGCGTAGGGCTGGTATACCTACTGGTTTCCATTGCCTGGCTCCAGCTCAGTCGCCAGGTATTGATCAACTTTCTCGATGAACCGAGCCAGTTGAGCCATTGGATGCAGATGCGCGGCTACGTATGGGTGGCCCTCAGCGCCTTGGCGATTTACCTGATCTGCCGGCGCTTCGACCGCACCAGCCTGCAGGATCAACCCCTCAAGGAAAACCGCGAACGCCTGCGCCAGGCCGCCGCCGTGTTCGATTGCACCCGCGAAGGTGTGCTGGTCACCGACGCCAAGGGCCTGATCGTGCACGTGAACCGGGCCTTCATGGAGATCACCGGCTACCGGCGCGAAGACGTGATGGGGCAGCAGCCGAGCCTGTTCAAATCCGGGCGCCATTCGTCGAGTTTTTACCAACAGATGTTCCATACCCTGGGGCGCACCGGCGAATGGAGCGGGGAAATCTGGAACCGACGCGAAAGCGGCGAGATTTATCCACAGTGGCAAACCATCCGCGCCGTGCAGGACGATCAGGGCCATGTCAGCCACTACGTCGCGGTATTTTCCGACATCAGCGCCATCAAGCATTCCGAACGCGAACTGGCCCACCTGGCGCACCACGACCCTCTCACCGACCTGCCCAACCGCCTGCTGTTCACCGACCGCGCCGAGCAGGCACTCGCTTCGGCGCAAGTGCACAAGCGTGGCTGTGCCTTGCTGCTGCTGGACCTGGACCACTTCAAGATCATCAACGACAGCCTTGGCCACGCCGTCGGCGATCAACTGCTGAAACAGGTGGGCGAACGGCTCAAGGCACTGTTCGGCCCCGGTGTGACCCTGGCGCGCCTGGGCGGCGACGAATTTGCGGTGCTGGCGGAAAGTTGTCCACAGGTCGCGCAAGCCGCCGGCGTGGCGCAACGCATGCTGGATGCGATGAAACAACCGTTCATCTTCGACGGCCACCAGTTGTTCATCAGCGCCAGCATTGGCATCAGCGTGTTCCCCAGCGACGCCCTGAGCGCCGAACAACTGCTGCGCAACGCCGACTCCGCGCTGTTCAAGGCCAAGAGCGCCGGGCGCGAAAGCTACGCTTTGTACACCGAAGAGCTCACCGCCCACGCGCAAAACCGCGTGGAAATCGCCAGCGAGTTGCGCCGCGCCCTCGACCAGCACGAGCTGCGCGTCTACTACCAGCCCGTGCACAACCTGCAAGACAGCCGCCTGGTGGGCGTCGAAGCGCTGGTGCGCTGGGAACACCCCGAACGCGGCCTGGTGCCCCCGGGGGATTTCATCCCCATCGCCGAACGCACCGGGCTGATCGCCGACATCGACGCCTGGGTGCTGCACCAGGCGTGCCGCCAGATGTGCCAATGGCTGGCGGACGGCGTGCCATTGAGCTTTATCGCGGTCAACGTTTCCAGCCGCCTGTTCGCCCGGCGCGAGCTGTACGACCAGGTCGCCCAAGTGCTGCACGAAACTGGCCTGGACCCGGCGTATCTGGAGCTGGAAGTCACCGAAAGCGCAGTGATGGAAGACCCCGAAGTGGCCCTGGAGCAACTGCACCGCCTGCGCGAACTGGGTTTGCGCCTGGCCATCGACGATTTTGGCACCGGCTATTCCTCACTGCTGCGCCTCAAGCGCCTGCCGGTGCAGAAGCTCAAGATCGACCAGGGGTTTGTCGCTGGGTTGCCATGGGATGAGGATGATGCCGCCATCGTGCGCGTGGTGATTGCCTTGGCGAAAAGCATGGGCATGCAAGTGCATGCCGAGGGGATCGAACAGGTGGAGCAGGCGCGGTTTCTGTTGGCCGAGGATTGCGATATGGGGCAGGGCTATTGGTTTGGCAGGCCGGTGCCGGCTGACCAAATCGATTGGTCACGCGCCCCCCCGATCCAGACTTGAAATGCAGTCAAACTGGGGGCGCGGGCTTGTGTGGGAGCGGGCTTGCCCGCGAAAGCGGTGGATCAGACAACACATCTGTCACTGACAGACCGCATTCGCGGGCAAGCCCGCTCCCACATTTGGCTCTATGCAAGGCTTGATTTCAGTGTCGACGCCTGAAAGTCCCGCGCAACCCCACGCCCCAGCAGAAAATTCTTTCTGGTTATATAAACATTCTTAAATAGTATTTTTAAGAATATCTGCGCTTATCTACTATCGCTCTCACGCCGCAAGCAGTGCCGCCACTGCGAGGCACTATTCATTTCAGGAGCGAGAACATGAGCGCATCTCTACGTAGCGTCGACGGCCAGGACGAAGCAGCCATTTTGCGTGAGATCCAGAGCGCGTTGCGCGATCTGCGGTTCGGCGCGGTGGAAATCACTGTGCACAACGCGCAAGTGGTACAGATCGAACGCAAAGAAAAATTCCGCCTGCAGAACCCGGGTAACAAACCGAGCTGAGCAGCAACGGCGATTCGCATGCTAGACCCGCACTTATAAGAAAAAGCCAACACCCAGAATTTTCAGGAGCTTCTATGTCGTCGATTCGCCGTTATGCCCTGGCCGCCCTGGCCAGCGCCGTGTTTGCCGGTTCTGCCGTTGCCAAGGACTACGAGTTGCTCAACGTCTCGTACGACCCGACCCGTGAGCTGTACCAGGACTACAACGCTGAGTTCACCAGCTACTGGAAGCAGGCTCACCCTGGCGACAATGTGAAGATCCAGCAATCCCACGGCGGTTCGGGCAAGCAAGGCCGCGCCGTGATTGACGGCCTGCGTGCCGACGTCGTGACCCTGGCCCTGGCCGGTGACATCGACGAAATCGCCAAGCTGGGCAAGACCCTTCCGGAAAACTGGCAGACCCGCCTGCCGGACGCCAGCACCCCGTATACCTCGACCATCGTGTTCCTGGTGCGCAAGGGCAACCCCAAAGGCATCAAGGATTGGGGCGACCTGATCAAAAAAGACGTGTCGGTGATCACCCCGAACCCGAAAACCTCCGGCGGCGCCCGCTGGAACTTCCTCGCCGCCTGGGCCTACGGCCTGAAAACCGGCGGTAGCGAAGCCAAGGCCCAGGAATACGTGAAAGAGCTGTTCAAACACGTGCCTGTGCTGGACACCGGCGCTCGCGGTTCGACCATCACCTTTGTCAACAACGGTCAGGGTGACGTGTTGCTGGCCTGGGAAAACGAAGCCTTCCTGGCACTCAAGGAAGACGGCGGCGCCGACAAGTTCGACATCGTCGTACCATCCCTGTCGATCCTTGCCGAACCACCGGTTGCCGTGGTCGACAAGAACGCCGAGAAAAAGGGTAACACCGAGATCGCCACCGAATACCTGAAACACCTGTACAGCCCGGCTGGCCAGGAGATTGCGGCGAAAAACTTCTACCGCCCACGCGATGCCAAAGTCGCCGCCAAATACGCCCAACAGTTCCCGAAACTGGACCTGGTGACTATCGACAAAGACTTCGGCGGCTGGAAAACTGCCCAGCCGAAGTTCTTTAACGACGGTGGCGTGTTCGACCAGATCTACACGGCGCAGTAAGCAACACTACCTGTAGTAACCCGCTTTTCTGTGAGATCTGGCTTGTGTGGGAGCTGACTTGCCTGCGATAGCATCACCAAGGTGTGACTGACACACCGAGGTGCCTGCATCGCGGGCAAGCCCAGCTTCCACCGAAAAGCCAGCCCCACAGAAGGCTTGTTCCTACAGTGGTATCTTCCCCGCTAACCAAGGACTCTTATGTCGCGTCGTATCTCCCCCGTCATACCCGGCTTCGGGCTGACGCTGGGCTACACCGTGGTGTACCTCAGCCTGATCGTACTCATCCCCCTGGCGGCGATGTTTGTACACGCCGCCCAACTCACCTGGGATCAGTTCTGGAACATCATCTCCGCTCCGCGCGTGTTGGCGGCGTTGCAATTGAGCTTCAGCACCGCGTTGTACGCCGCGCTGATCAACGGCGTGATCGGCACACTGCTGGCCTGGGTGCTGGTGCGCTACACCTTCCCCGGCCGCAAGATCATCGACGCGATGATCGACCTGCCGTTCGCCTTGCCCACGGCTGTCGCCGGTATCGCGCTGACCGCGCTGTACACGCCGAACGGCTTCGTCGGCCAGTTCGCCGCTGACCTGGGCTTCAAGATCGCCTACACCCCCCTGGGCATTACCCTGGCGCTGACGTTCGTCACGCTGCCGTTCGTGGTGCGCACGGTGCAGCCGGTACTGGCCGACATCCCCCGCGAAGTCGAAGAAGCCGCCGCCTGCCTGGGCGCCAAGCCGTTGCAGGTGTTCCGCTACATCCTGGTGCCGGCATTGCTGCCCGCCTGGCTGACCGGCTTTGCCCTGGCGTTTGCCCGTGGCGTCGGTGAGTACGGCTCGGTGATCTTCATCGCCGGCAACATGCCGATGAAAACCGAGATCCTGCCGCTGCTGATCATGGTCAAGCTCGACCAATACGACTACCGCGGCGCCACCTCCATCGGGGTGTTGATGCTGGTGGTTTCCTTTGTCTTGCTGCTGCTGATCAACTTGTTGCAGCGGCGCATCGAACGTCCATAAGGAGGCGCGGAACATGTCCCAATCGTCTATTTCCGCCGCGTCTTCGGCCAACGCCGCCCGCCGTGGCAGCGCGACGTCACGACGAATCCTGATCGGCCTCGGCTGGCTGGTGTTTGTGCTGTTCCTGCTGTTGCCGCTGTTGATCGTGGTGACCCAGGGCCTGAAGAACGGCCTGGGGTCGTTCTTCACCGCGATCCTTGAACCCGACGCGCTGTCGGCGTTGAAACTCACCGTGATCGCCGTATTGATCTCGGTGCCGCTCAACCTGGTGTTTGGCGTCAGCGCCGCGTGGTGCGTGAGCAAATACTCGTTCCGTGGCAAGAGCATCCTGGTCACGCTGATCGACCTGCCGTTCTCGGTGTCGCCGGTCATTGCGGGCCTGGTCTACGTGCTGATGTTCGGCGCCCAGGGCTTCTTTGGCCCGTGGTTGCAGGAGCATGACATCCAGATCGTGTTCGCCTTGCCCGGCATCGTGCTCGCGACCATCTTCGTCACCGTGCCGTTCGTGGCCCGTGAACTGATCCCGCTGATGCAAGAGCAGGGCACCCAGGAAGAAGAAGCCGCGCGGCTGCTCGGTGCGAACGGCTGGCAGATGTTCTGGCACGTTACCGTGCCGAACATCAAATGGGGCCTGATCTACGGCGTGGTGCTGTGCACCGCGCGGGCCATGGGCGAGTTCGGCGCGGTGTCGGTGGTGTCCGGCCACATCCGCGGCGTCACCAACACCCTGCCGCTGCACGTCGAGATTCTCTATAACGAATACAACCACGTTGCCGCGTTTGCGGTGGCCAGCCTGTTGCTGATCCTGGCGCTCTTTATCCTGCTGCTCAAGCAGTGGAGCGAGAACCGTATCAACCGCCTGCGCAAAAGTGCCGGTGAGGAATAAGTCATGTCGATCGAAGTGCGTAATGTCAGCAAGAACTTCAATGCCTTCAAGGCCCTGAACAGCATCAATCTGGACATCCAGAGTGGCGAGCTGGTGGCGTTGCTCGGGCCCTCCGGCTGCGGCAAGACTACCTTGCTGCGCATCATCGCCGGCCTGGAAACCCCGGATGACGGCAGCATCGTGTTCCACGGTGAAGACGTCTCCGGCCACGACGTGCGTGATCGCAACGTCGGCTTCGTGTTCCAGCATTACGCGTTGTTCCGGCACATGACCGTGTTCGACAACGTGGCGTTCGGCCTGCGCATGAAACCGAAAAACCAGCGCCCGAGCGAAAGCCAGATCGCCAGCAAGGTCCACGAACTGCTGAACATGGTGCAGCTGGATTGGTTGTCGGATCGTTACCCGGAACAACTCTCCGGTGGCCAGCGCCAGCGTATCGCCCTGGCCCGCGCCCTGGCGGTGGAGCCCAAAGTGCTGCTGCTCGACGAACCCTTCGGCGCCCTCGACGCCAAGGTACGCAAGGAGCTGCGCCGCTGGCTGGCGCGTCTGCACGAAGACATCAACCTGACCTCGGTGTTCGTGACCCACGACCAGGAAGAGGCCATGGAAGTTGCCGACCGTATCGTGGTGATGAACAAGGGTGTAATCGAGCAGATCGGCTCACCGGGCGACGTCTACGAAAACCCGGCCAGCGATTTCGTCTATCACTTCCTCGGTGATTCGAACCGTCTGCACCTGGGCGAAGACAATCATGTGTTGTTCCGCCCGCATGAAGTGTCGCTGTCGCGCCATGAACTGGAAGACCACCACGCCGCCGAAGTGCGCGACATCCGCCCCCTGGGCGCGACCACGCGGGTGACGTTGAAAGTGGAAGGCCAGAGCGAACTGATCGAAGCTGAAGTGGTTAAAGACCACGACAGCCTCACGGGTCTGGCCCGTGGCGAGACCCTGTTCTTCAAGCCCAAGGTCTGGCAGAAAGCCTAAGAACCCGCCGCCAGGCCCAATGTGGAATGGGACCAGACTGTGGGAGCGGGCTTGCTCGCGAATGCAGTGTGTCAGTCAATGCAGTTGGTACTGATACACCGCCTTCGCGAGCAAGCCCGCTCCCACATTTAGACTTTTCTCGGCTCAAGATCGCGGCGCGTCACAGGGCCCGACCGTGCTTCGATCTGCTGCTTGAGGTCATGGCGCAGCCCCAGCAGAAACGCCAACTCAGCCACCACAAACAACGGCCCGACGATCAACCCCGACACATCATCCACAAACGCGGGCTTTTTGCCTTCGTAGTAGTGCCCGACAAACTGGATCACCCAGCCCACCACAAACATCCCGATGCCGCTGCCGAGCCACACCGCTGTGCTCTGCGCCGCCAGCACATGCCCGGCCCACACCGACAAGCCCATCAGCACCGTCATCAGTGCACCCAGCGCCAGTTCCAGGCGCAGGTAAAACACTGCGCTGAACAACGCGAGAAGAACCGCCGGTGAAATCCACAGCCCAGCCACCGCCCATTCCGGGCGTGACAGCAGCACGGCCACTGCGACGACAATCAACGGGATGCCGATAAAGTGGCTGGCGATATTGCGTGGGTCGCGGTGGTAGGCGGCGTATTGGCTAAGATGCTCGACGAGGCTTTTCATTCTTGTTCCTCCTGTAGGATGTTTGATCATGCTCTGTCAGTCGTTGCCTGACTGTCAGCTGGGCGACAATCTCTGGAGTTCCCATGGACGCAGCTCAATGGCACGCGCGGCTCGCCGCCGGTCACTGGTTCAGCCACCTGCCTACAGCGTTTCAGCATAGCTTGCTGGCTCACGCCCGATTGCGCTCGCTGGTGGCTGGGCAATGCCTGTTCAAACGCGGTGATCCACCCTGCGGCCTGTATGCGGTGCTGGACGGCAGCCTGCGCATCAGCGCGGTGAACGAACACGGCAAGGAGGCGGTATTGAGCCTGGTGGAGTCGCCGTTCTGGTTCGGCGAAATCTGCCTGTTCGACGGCCTGCCGCGTACCCACGACGCCAGCGCCGTCGGGCCGTGCACGCTGTTGCAGGTGCCGCAGCAGGCGCTGCTCGGCATTCTTGAGCAAAACCCTCGGTATTGGCGCGACCTGGCCTTGCTGATGAGCCAGAAACTGCGCCTGAGTTTTATCGGCCTGGAACACCTGAGCCTGATGCCCGCCTCGGTGCGCCTGGCCCATCGTTTGCTGATGATGGTCGCGGGCTACGGCGACATCGAGCCCTCACGGCGCAGCGTGCAACTGCCCCAGGAAGACCTCGCCGCGATGCTCAGCCTGTCACGCCAGACCACCAACGCCCTGCTCAAGGACCTGCAAGCCCGAGGCATCGTGCGCCTGGGCTACGGCGCAATCGAAATCCTCGACGCCGAGCGCCTGCGGGAGGCGGCGCACACCTGAGGGTGTTAGCCTGCAGGCCTGATCAATCGAGGTGTGTTATGCGCGTGCTGTTAGTGGAACATGAATCCGATGAGGCACAGCAGATGGCCCAGGGCCTGAAGGAGGCGGGCTACAGCGTGGAAGTCGCGGCCAACGGCATGGCGGCCCAGCGCTTTGTGGAAAGCAGCGAGTACGATCTGGTGATCCTGGATGTGATGCTGCCGGGGCTGAATGCCTGGAAGTTGCAGCAGTCGATTCGCCAGAAGGGCGACACGCCGCTGTTGTTCCTGACCACGCCCGGTGGAATTGAAGACCGCCTGCGCGGGTTGGAACTGCATGAGGATGACTACTTGCTCAAGCCGTTCGCGGCCAAGGCGTTGGTGGCGCGGGTGCGCAACGTGCTACGGCGTGATCGTGGGCGTTGACGGTACTGGCGCCATCGCGGGCAAGCCCGCTCCCACATTTGATTGCATTCCAAGGTTGGAACCCGGTCACCTGTGGGAGCGGGCTTGCCCGCGATGAGGCCCTCAACCCCCCCATAAATCCCGCTACCGCAACCCATCCCGGAACTGCCCCGGCGTCACCCCCGTCCAGCGCTTGAACGCGCGGCTGAAACTGCTGGTATCGGCAAACCCGAGCAAATGACTGATCTCCGCCAATGAGCATTGCGGGTCCCGCAAGTGCAGCAACGCCAGATTCTCCCGGCACTCGTTGAGCAGCGCATCAAACCGACAGCCTTCATCCGCCAGATGCCGCTGCAAACTGCGCAGGCTCAAGTGCAACGCCTGGGCAACCCGCTCCGCGCTCGGCTCGCCGTCGGGCAGTTGCGCTTCGATCACCCGGCGCACCCTGCGCTCCCAGGTCAGCGGTTGCAGTTGCGCGAGGGTGCGCTTGAGCACGGTTTCATTGTGTTCGGCCAGCTCGGGGTTGGCGTCGTCGAGGTGGCTGTCGAAGTCCTGGGCGGCGAATTCCAGGCGGTCTTCCTCGGCGGCAAAAAACACCGGCGCGCGAAACACCGTGTGCCACGGCGTGGGGTCAGCCGGCTGCGGGCGCCGCAAGTACACGGCGAGCGGTGCATAGTCACGCCCCAGGCGATTGCGGCAGGTGCGCACATAGATCGCCGCAAACGCATCGATGGCTTCGAACGCCGGCGCCGGGCTGCCCTGCGGTTGCAGCAGTCGAAAACGGTAGCGTTCGCCATCCCCGCTCAGCTCCAGGGTCAGGGCATCGCTGACCACCTGGTGATACCGCACGATGCGCTCGAACACCTCGCGCAGGCTGCCGCTGGCCACCAGCGCATAGCCCAACGCGTGAAAGGTGGTGGGGCTGACAAACCGCGACACCCGCAAACCGATCGCCGGGTCGCCGCTGGCCTGCACCGCCAGCGCCCACAGGCGTGTGGTGGCCGACAGCGGGTAGCGCGCATTGGGATCGTCCATGAGCTGCGGGTCGAGCCCGGCCGCGATGCACAGCGCGGCGCTGTCGAGGCCGAGGGCGTCGAGTTGCTTGCGCAGGGCGCGGGTCCAGCTGGCGAGGGAAGTGGCTTCGGGCATGGTGATTGGCGCTTGCGGTCAACAGGTTGGCGTGTGGAGCTGATGCCCTGGGGGACCGCATGGGCCAGGATGCATCCATCGATAACCAGAGGATGGAAGCATGGACGGTACTTCTGCAAGTCCCCAACAGATGAACGCACAACAGCGTGCGGCGCATATCCGTGACGTGGTGCTGGCCGAAGGCGTGCGCCTGCGCCAGCAGCACCCCTGGCTGCTGCATCAGGACGCCCTGGGCGCCGGCATCCTGGCCTTTGCGTTGCTCGGCATGCTCGGCTCGGCGGCGCTCTACATCAGCGGTCACGTGGCTTGGTGGGCGTGCCTGCTGATCAATGCGTTCCTCGCCTCGCTGACCCACGAGCTGGAACACGACCTGATCCACAGCATGTACTTTCGCAAGCAGCGCATCCCCCACAACCTGATGATGGGCCTGGTCTGGCTGGCGCGGCCGAGCACGATCAACCCGTGGGTCCGCCGTCATCTGCATCTGAACCACCACAAGGTCTCCGGCACCGAGGCCGACATGGAGGAGCGCGCCATCACCAACGGTGAACCCTGGGGGCTGGCGCGGCTGTTGATGGTCGGTGACAACGTCATGTCGGCGTTTATCCGAATGCTGCGGGCCAAAACCTGGAAGCACAAACTCAGCATCCTCAAGCGCGCGCTGCTGGTCTACGCACCGCTGGCGCTGCTGCATTGGGGCGCGTGGTATGTGTTCCTCGGCTTTCACGCGGCCAATGGCATCGCCAGCCTGCTGGGGGCGCCCATCGAGTGGTCGGCCGGCACCTTGCAGATGATGCACGTGATCGACATCGCCGCCGTGGTGATCATCGGCCCCAACGTGCTGCGCACCTTTTGCCTGCACTTTGTCAGCTCCAACATGCACTACTACGGCGATGTGGAACCGGGCAACGTGATCCAGCAGACCCAGGTGCTGAACCCGTGGTGGCTGTGGCCGCTGCAGGCGTTCTGCTTCAACTTCGGCAGCACCCACGGCATCCACCATTTTGTGGTCAAGGAGCCGTTTTACATCCGCCAACTGACCGCCAGGGTCGCGCATCAGGTCATGGCGCAGATGGGCGTACGCTTCAATGATTTCGGGACGTTTGCGCGGGCCAATCGGCTTGGCTTTCCACCGCCTGCAGCGTCTCGATCAACGCCTTCGCCGCAGGCGACAAGCGCACCCCAGCGCGGCTGATCACGCCGCAGCGGTTGCTCAGGCTGTCGAGGGCGTGGGGCAGGTTGCGCCAGTGCAGCACCTGCAACGCGCCACTGGCGAACGCTTCGACGAAGGCTTCTTCGGCGCCCAGGCCAATCGCATCGGACTGGCGCACGATGCTCGCCAGTGTCGAGAACTGCTCAAGCTCGATGGCGGGCACAAAGTCGATACGCCCGCTGAGGTTGGCCAGCAGTTTGCGAATGCCCGGCGCGATCAGCGGCGTGGCCAGCGGGTAGCCGAACAGGTCGTTGGTGGACAGGCTGTCCTTGGCCAGCAACGGGTGCCCGGCGCGGCAGAAAAACACACTGCGCCGGGGTGTCAGGGCCCGGGTCTGGAAGTTCGGGTCGGCCTCGAAGTGGCGCACATCGGCGATAAAAAACTCGATCTCTTCGCGGCTCAGGCTACGCCCGAGTTTTTCCCAGTTATCCACCTGCAACGCGCTGCGCACCTTGGGGTAGGTGGTGATAAACCGCGCGAGGGCCTGGGGCACCAGATTGACCGCCGCCGCCCCATCACTGCCAAAACGTACTTCACCGGCGTCGAGCTTGGTCATGCGCGTGACTTCGTGGCTGAGCAACGCCGCGCCTTGCACCAGGCTCAGGGCATGTTGCAGCACCACCTGGCCTTCGGGGGTGGGGCGCAGCTCCTTGTGGGCGCGGTCCACCAGCACGCAGCCGAATTCCTGCTCCAGGCCCTGGATGCTGCGGCTGAACGCCGGTTGCGTGATGCCCATGGCGTCGGCGGCACGCACGAAACTGCGGTGCTCGTTGAGCGCGATGAAGTAGCGCAGTTGGCGAAGATCCATGGGGCGCCCGGCGTCCAAGAGGGGGAACCGGGATTTTAAGGGGCTTGCTTATTCCGTCAATGAAGCATGTTTGTTTTATCTAGATCTTAAATGCATATCTATAGAGCGGCTGCCGTGCGGTAGGTGGCCGGGCTGAACACTCGCGTCACCACCAGCATTGCCACGGCGGTGACGGTCAGCACCACCCAGGCGCTGACAAAATTGCCGCTGAGTTCGCGCAGCCAGCCGGTCATCCACGGCGACACCGCGTTGATCAGGAAGCCCACGCCCTGCACGAAGGCCGCCAGTTGCCCGGCTTGGCGCGGGTCGCGGTGATGGTCGAGGGTCAGCAGCAGGCTCAGGGCAAAACACGCGCCCAGGCCGAAGCCGCACAGCGCCACCCACACATGGGGAAATTGCAGCGGGGCCATGATCAGCCCCAGGTACCCGATGGTCTGCGCCAGCAGGCTGATGCCGAGCAACGGCCGCCGGTCGATGCCGCGTTGCGCCAGCACCGGCATCAACAGCGCGGCGAGCACCTGGAAGATGGTCATGAACGCCAGCAACGAACCGCTGGGCAGTACGCCCCAACCCAGTTGCTGATAGAACGCCGGCAACCACGCCACCAGGCTCATGTAGCCGCAATTGACCAAGCCGAAATACAACGCCAGCAGCCAGGCGCGGCGGTTGCGCAGGCCCTTGAACGCTGGTATCTGCCTGGCGCTTTTCGCCGCGCCCAGGGGCAAACAGGCCCACAGCAACAACGCCGCCAGCGCGGGCAGCAGCCACACGCCGAGCCCCGCCTGCCAAGCGCCGAACTGCGTGGCCACCAGCGGGCTGAGCAGCGCCGCCAAACCGCCGCCGGCCATCAACGAGGCCGAATACACGCCCATCGCCACTGGCACGCGGTGCTGGAATTCGCGCTTGATCATCGCCGGCACCAACGCCTGGATCAGCGCCACGCCCGCCCCCCCCACCAACGCCGTCACCAGCAGCGCCGCGCCCTGGCCCATCAGCCAGCGCGCCAGGCACGCCAGCAGAATCATCATCAGGCCCAACGCGATGCCGCGCCGCTCGCCCAGTTGCGCCTCGACGCGCACGCCGACCAGTGCGACCAGGCCCATGCAAATCACCGGCAGGCTGGTGAGCAGGGCGCTGCTCTGGAAACTCAGGCCGGTGGCCAGGCGGATTTCGCCGAGCAACGGGCTGATGGAACTGAGGATCGGCCGCAGGTTGAGGCCCAACACGATCAGCAGGCCCCAGCCGGCGAAGGATTTATTGAGGGTCATGCGGCGCCCTTGCGGCAGGTAAATGAGGCGTGAGTATGGGCAGCGCCGCAGGTATTCTGAAATTAAATATAACCATGCCAATCAGTGGCAAGTTGAATGGTGAGCGCCATGTTCGATCCCGTGTTGTTACGCAGCTTTGTTGCCGTAGTGGACTGCGGCAACTTCACCCGCGCCGCCGAGCGCCTGCACCTGACCCAATCCACCGTAAGCCAGCAGATCCGCCGCCTGGAGGACGTCGCCGGTTGCCAGTTGCTCGACCGCGATCAGCGCCGCGTGGTCGCCACCACCGAGGGTGAGCGCTTGCTGGCCTACGCGCGGCGCATCCTGGCGCTGCATGAAGAGGCCGCCGACGTGCTGATCAACCAGCAAAGCGACGGCGTGCTGCGCCTGGGCGTGCCGGAGGATTTTGCCTCCGAGCGCCTGCTGCCGCTGCTCTCGGCGTTTGTCGGGGCGTATCCACGGGTGCGCCTGGAAGTCACCAGTGGCCTTGGCCCCGAGTTGCAGCGCCAATACCGCAGTGGTGAGTTTGACGTGCTGCTGGTCAAGCAAATGGGCGACAGCGATGACTGCCTGGCCTCGTGGCCGGAGCCATTGTGCTGGGTCGACAGCCGCAGCATGCCGTGCCTGGACCGCGAGCCGCTGCCGCTGGTGGCGTTCCCGGTGGGCGGGCTGTACCGCAACGAGATGCTGCAACACCTGGAAGTCGGCGGCTGGCGTTGGCGCATCGGCTATTCCAGCGCCAGCCTGGCAGGTGTGTGTGCGGCGGTGGCGGCGGGCTTGGGCATCAGCTTGCTGCCGGTACGGGTGGTGCAGGCCGGGCACCAGATCCTGGGTGAGGACAGCGGCTTGCCGGCGGTGCAGGGCGTGCGCCTGGCGTTGTATGCGCGCAGCGGCCTGGGGGCGGCGGGGCAGTGTCTACAGAGCGAGTTGTTCGATTTATGTGCAAACAGCCCGTGTTGAGTCATGCCTTTGCTGAATATTTTGTATGCCTGTAAAGCATTGAAAAAACACACCTCGGCGCCAGGCCACGAACGGCGAGGGTTTGGCGTTTCAGTCCGGTTCGGTTATGCAGTTTAGGTCTATGTATAACTTCAAAGATTACTTTAAGAGATAAGCGTCTGGCCCCGATGATTCAGTCCTCGACGGCCTTCCAACGCAGGCCCGTCGGTTTTTTGTTTGAAAACCGTAGGGAGTGAATCCATGGGCAATGTCCAGACCGCCGCCAGTGCACACGAGGCGCAATGGCGCCAGGCACCGGGTGGTGAGTTGGTCGACCTTGGCCGGCCGCATCGCGCGCCGCTGGGGCAACTGCGCACGCAGCAAACCCCCAAGCGTTTCTCCAGCCGTCGCGAAGGCATTCTGCTGGGTTTGCTGGTGCTGGCCCTGCACGCTGCGGTGATCTACTGGGTGGCCCAGAAGCCGACACCGGTGCTGCCGATCGTGCCGCCGGAAATTCCGCCGATGACCATCGAATTTTCCCAGCCGGCGCCGCCGGTGGTCGAACCGCCACCGCCTGTGCCGCCACCACCACCGCCGCCTGTGGTTGAGCCACCGCCGCCCGTGGTGGATGAGTTGGCCGCCAAGCCGGCGCCGAAAAAGCCGATTCCAAAACCCAAGCCCGTGCCGAAGCCGGTGCCCAAGCCTGAGCCCGCCCCCAAACCGGTCGAGCCGCCGCCCGCACCCCCGACCCCGGCACCGCCCGCGCCGCCTGCGCCACCGGCACCGGCGCCGGTAACGCCCGCTTCGGCTAACGCCGCGTATTTGAAGAACCCGGCGCCCGAATACCCGTCACTGGCCCAGCGCCGTGGCTGGGAAGGCACGGTGTTGCTGCGGGTGCAGGTGCTGGCCAGTGGCAAGCCGGGTGAGATCCAGATCCAGAAGAGCAGCGGTCGCCAGCAACTCGACGACGCCGCGCTGGCTGCGGTGAAACGTTGGAGCTTCGTACCGGCCAAGCAGGGCGACGTCGCCCAGAACGGCTGGGTCAGCGTCCCGATCGATTTCAAGATTCACTAACTATTCGGCTGCGGTGTGTTGCACACGCCGCGACCTGCACAGAGGGAAGACATCATGGCATTAGCATCTCCACTTGAATCCATCGAAAGCGCGGTGATCTGGCTGCTGGTGGTTTTTTCGGTCGCCACCTGGGGCCTGGCCCTGCTCAAGGGCGTGCAGTTCGGTCGCCTCAAGGCGCAGGATCGCAAGTTCCATAAACAGTTCTGGGCGGCGTCGAGCCTCGACTCAGCTGCCGAGCTGGCAGAAACACAACCCGGCGCCGCAGCCCGTGTGGCCCAGGCTGGTTACGCCGCGATCCAGGTGGGCGAGACGCCACACGCTGCCGACCTGAGCCAGGCCATCAACCACCAGGACCGCCTCGAACGCGCCCTGCGCCAACAGATCGTGCGTGAGCGCCGTTCCCTGGAGACCGGCCTGGCCGTGGTTGCCAGTATCGGCAGCACCTCGCCGTTCATCGGCCTGTTCGGCACCGTGTGGGGCATCATGGAAGCGCTCAAGGGCATCAGTGCCGCCGGTTCCGCCAGCCTCGAAACCGTGGCCGGCCCGATTGGTGCTGCGTTGGTGGCCACGGGTGTAGGTATCGCCGTCGCCGTACCGGCGGTGCTGGTCTACAACTACTTCCTGCGCCGTCTCAAGCTGACGGCTGCGGACCTCGACGACTTTGCCCACGACTTCTACAGCCTGGCGCAGAAAAATTCGTTCCGCGTGCTGCTGCACCCGACCCTGAACAAAACCGCGGCCGGCAACCCGCAGAAAGTGAAGGAGGCGTCCTGAGATGGCCTTCTCCACGCAAGACAGTGATGAGGTGCTGAGCGAGATCAACGTCACGCCGCTGGTGGACGTGATGCTGGTGCTGCTGGTGGTGTTTATCGTCACCGCGCCGCTGTTGACCAACGCGATCCCGATCAACCTGCCCAAGACCGAGGCCGTGGCCCCGGTGGAGCAGAAGGACCCGCTGGTGGTGAGCATCGACGGCGCCGGTAAAGTGTTTATCAACAAGGACGAAATCCAGCCGGACCTGCTGGAATTCAACCTGCAGGCGGCGAAAGCCAAGGACCCCGATGTGCGGGTGCAACTGCAGGCTGACGATGGTGTGAACTACGGCGAAGTGGCGCGAGCCATGGCGTCGATCGAACGCGCGGGCATTACCAAGTTGTCGGTGATTACCGCCCGTTGATTGCAAAAGCCTCGACAAGTTTTTGGCCGTCTCCTTGGCAGGGTGCGGCCTTTTTTTTGCCTGGAATTTAACCAGCAACACAAACGCCAGCCTGGAATGAGGGCCCCTGTGGGAGCGGGCTTGCTCGCGAATGCGGTGTGCCAGTCGGCATCTTCATCGCTGACCCACCGCATTCGCGAGCAAGCCCGCTCCCACATTTGGATCTTTATTGGGTTTAAGTTTTTGGTTATTAATAAATAGCTTCTTATTCCTTAGCGAATATAAACCTCGTCCCTATACTGTCCTACAACGTTAAACGCTGCAGGAGGGCACACCCATGCACAGCGAGTCGATTCGTTATCTGATCGTGCCGGGCTGGCAAGGATCGCCAGAAGATCATTGGCAAAGTCATTGGCAGAACAGCCTGCCCAACAGTGCACGCGTGGAACAGGCCGACTGGCTGACCCCGCGCCGTGAAGACTGGGTGGCCGCGCTGGCCGAGGCCATCGCCGCCGACAGCACGCCGGTGATCCTGATCGCCCATAGCCTGGGGTGCATCACCGTGGCGCATTGGGCTGCGACTGCCCCGGTGCAGTTCTTGCGCCAGGTGCGGGGTGCCTTGCTGGTGGCCCCGGCCGATGTCGAACGGCCTGCCTGCTCGCCTGCCTTGCGTAATTTCGCGCCGATTCCCACTGACCTGCTGCCGTTTCCGAGCCAAGTGGTCAGCTCCGACAACGACGCCGCTGTCAGCGCCCCGCGGGCCCTGGAGCTGGCGCGTCACTGGGGCGCCGAAGCCGGCATCCTCGCGGGCGCCGGGCATATCAACGTGAAGTCCGGCCACCAGCGCTGGGAACAGGGCTTCGCCTACCTCTATCGCCTGCAAAGCCGCCTCGAGCACCACGCCCGGCGCAGTGCCTGAACACTTTTCAACGCCCCGTCCCTGAGTGGATCTGGGGCGGGAGCCTGCCATGAGTCTGCATGAAACCTACGGCCAGCCATTGCTGACCTTTCCCGACGCCGATAAAAGCCCGTTGAGCATCCGCGCCAAGGCGCTGGTGTTTGTCGACCCACGCTCGCGCCAGTTGCGCGAAGACCTCGAAAGCCTCGCGCCCCGCGCCTTGCCGGTGTTGATTCGCGGCGAGACCGGCAGCGGTAAGGAGTTGCTGGCGCGGCATATCCACCGTGGCAGCGATCGCGGCGGCTTGTTTGTGTCGGTCAACTGCGGTGCGATCAGCCCGACCTACGCCGACGCCGAGCTGTTCGGCTACGCCGCCGGTGCCCACAGCGGCGCGGCCAGCAGCCGGGCCGGCTGGTTCGGATCGGCCAACGGCGGCACCTTGTACCTGGACGAGATCGGCGACTTGCCGCTGCCGATCCAGGTCAAATTGCTCGCCGCCCTGGAAAACCACGAAGTCACCCGCGTCGGCGCCCATCAGCCAAGCCCGGTGGATGTGCGCCTGGTGGCCGCCACCAGCATCGACCTGGCCCAGGCCGTGGCGGCGGGCAAGTTCAATGAGCGCCTGTTCCATTACCTGAGCGAAGGCCAGCTGGAGTTGCCAGCACTGCGCGAGCGGGTTGGCGACATCCTGTCCCTGGCCGAATATTTTCTCGGCATCTACAGTCAGCGCCTGGACCTGCCGGTGCCGCTGATCAGCGATGCGGCCCAGCAGGTGCTGGAACAACACAGTTGGCCGGGCAATACCCGCGAGCTGGAAAACGTCATTCACTTTGCCTTGCTGGTAAGCAGTGGCGACGAGATCTTGCCCGAGCATTTGAATCTGCCCGTGGCCGGTTCGCCCCTTGAGCAGGTGCAGCGGATTTTCAATAACGCCAGCGCCGCTGAACGGGAAAGCTTGCGCAACTTTCTATCTCAAAAAGCAGCTACATGAACAAAATGGAATATCAACGTGAATAAAAGATATTGTTCGGGAATAAAAAATCTAGGTATTGTCCGCTTCACGCCGCGATAGCACATCGCTGGCACACCACATAACAAGCGGCCGTCACCGACGCCCCGGAATTAAGGACACTGCATGAAAAAGGTTCTGTTGTTTACCGCACTGACGGCTGCCCTGACTGCAAGCTTCGCCCAGGCCAACGAGAAGCTGGTGGTTGCTGCCACCCCGATCCCGCACGCGGAGATCCTCGAACTGATCAAGCCGACCCTGGCCAAAGAAGGCGTGGACCTGCAGATCAAAGTCTTCACCGACTACGTACAGCCCAACGTACAAGTGGCCGAGAAGCGTCTGGACGCCAACTACTTCCAGACCCTGCCGTACCTGGAAAACTTCAACAAAGGTAAAGGCACCAACCTGACCACCGTGGTCGGCGTACACGTTGAACCGTTCGGTGCCTACTCGAAAAAGATCAAGAACATCTCCGAGCTGAAAGATGGCGCCACCGTGGCCATCCCGAACGAAGGCTCCAACAGCGGCCGCGCCCTGTTGCTGCTGCAAAAGGCTGGCGTGATTACCCTCAAAGACCCGAAAAACGCCCTGGCCACGCCGAAAGACATCGCCAGCAACCCGAAAAACCTGAAATTCAAAGAGCTGGAATCGGCCCTACTGCCACGCGTGCTGGACCAGGTTGACCTGGACCTGATCAACACCAACTACGCCCTGGAAGCCGGTCTGAACCCAGCCAAAGACGCGCTGTTGATCGAAGGTGCCGATTCTCCGTACGTGAACTACCTGGTGGCGCGCCCGGACAACAAGGACAGCGATGCGATCCAGAAACTGTCCAAGGCCCTGACCAGCCCGGAAGTCAAAGCGTTCATCGAGAAGAAGTACAGCGGCGCTGTGCTGCCGGCGTTCTGATGTAACCCAAAACCCCCTTCAAGGTTTCAACGCCGACGGCTGGTAAAGCGTCGGCGTTTTTTATTGCCTGGATACAGGCAAAACTGTGAGAGCTGGCTTGTGTGGGAGCGGGCTTGCTCGCGAATGCAGTCTGTCAGTTACTGATGTGCTGACTGATACACCGCTTTCGCGAGCAAGCCCGCTCCCACACAAGCCCGCTCCCACAGGGGATTTTTGCAGGCCTGAGAGGGTTAGCTTTTTGCGTGATATGAATATGCTATTTGGGTATTTAAAATTTCTTTTTTATGCCTTTAAAGTCTGCGCTACCCGGCGTTACCCACGCCGGCTCGAACCGCGCACGCCGCATTACCCCTGTGGCGTTTTGGACTTCCGATGACCTTCGATTTCGCGTTTATCCTCAGCACCCTACCGGCGTTTCTCAACGCCGTCGGGGTGACGCTGCAAGTCGGCCTGATCGCCATTGCCACCTCGCTGCTGGTGGCACTGATCAACGCTGCGCTGCTGGTGTTCCGCACGCCCTACCTGTCGCGCCTGGTGGCGCTGTACGTGGAGCTGGCGCGCAACACGCCGCTGCTGATCCAACTGTTTTTCGTCTACTTCGCGCTGCCGGCCCTGGGCTTGAATATCTCCGGGTTCTGGGCGGCGATCATCACCATGACGTTCCTCGGCGGCGCCTACCTCACCGAAGTACTGCGTGCCGGGGTGGAAGCGGTGCCGCTGGCGCAGATCGAGTCGGGCAAGTCCATCGGCCTGTCCAACTGGCAACTGCTGCGCCACGTGATCCTGCCCCAGGCCGGCATTCTCAGCCTGCCGGCGCTGTTCGCCAATTTCATCTTCCTGCTCAAGGAGACCACCGTGGTGTCCGCCGTGGCGGTGCCAGAGATTCTCTACACCACCAAAAGCTACATCGCGCTCTACTACAAGACCTACGAGATGCTCGCCGTGCTGACGCTGATCTGCGTGTTGCTGTTCTTGCCGCTGTCGCTGCTGCTCAGCCGCCTGGAAAGGAGGCTCCAGCATGGCCAGTTCGGGTCTTGAGTTGCTGTGGGTGTCGTTGCCGCAACTGGGCAAGGGCGCTGCGCAAACCCTGTCGATCTCCTTCTTGAGCATCGCCTTCAGCACCGTCGGCGGCGTGGTGTATGGCGTGTTGCGCAGCTTGAACAAGCGTCTGCTCAACGCGGTGTTGCGGGTGTACCTGGAGCTGTTTCGCGCGATCCCGGTGCTGGTGTGGCTGTACCTGCTGTTTTTCGGCCTGCCGATTTTCTTCGGCCTGAGCATTCCGAGCTTCTGGTGTGCGGTGCTGGTGCTGTCGCTGTGGGGGGCCAGTGAAGTCGGCGAAGTGGTGCGCGGCGCGTTGCATTCGCTGCCCCGTGGCCAGCGAGAGGCGGGCTTGTCGATTGGCCTGTCCGGCCCGCAGCTGTACGGCTATGTGCTGCTGCCCCAGGCGCTCAAGCGCATGACGCCGCCGACCATCAACGTCTACACGCGCATCATCAAGACCAGTTCCCTGGCGGTGCTGATCGGCGTGGTGGACGTGATCAAGGTCGGTCAGCAAATCATCGAACGCACCTACGAATCCGTGCTGATTTACGGCGTGCTGTTTCTGTTTTTCTTCTTTATCTGCTACCCGTTGTCGGCCGCCTCCAAGGTGCTGGAACGGCGCTGGGCCTAAGCATGAGCGCATTGATCGAGTTTCAGGGTTTCAACAAATTCTTCGGCGAAACGCAGGTGCTCAAGGGCATCGACTTGCGTGTGCGCAGCGGCGAAGTCGTGGTGATCCTCGGCCCCAGCGGCTGCGGCAAAAGCACCTTGCTGCGCTGCCTGAACGGGCTGGAAGTGGCCCACAGCGGTAGCCTGCGTTTTGCCGGCAACGAGCTGTTGGACACAAGCACCGACTGGCGCCAGGTGCGCCAGGACATCGGCATGGTGTTCCAGAGTTACCACCTGTTCCCGCACATGAGCGTGCTCGACAACATCCTGCTCGGCCCGCTGAAAGTGCAAAAACGTGACCCCCGCGAAGCCCGCGAGCAAGCCGAAAAACTCCTCGAACGCGTCGGCCTGGCCGACAAGCGCGACGCCTTCCCGCGCCAGCTCTCCGGCGGCCAGCAGCAACGCATCGCCATCGTCCGTTCGTTGTGCATGAACCCGCAAGTCATGCTGTTTGACGAAGTCACCGCTGCCCTCGACCCGGAAATGGTCAAGGAAGTGCTGGAAGTGATCCAGGGCCTGGCCCGCGATGGCATGACCCTGCTGATCGTCACCCACGAAATGGCCTTCGCCCGCGCCGTCGCCGACCGCGTGGTGTTTATGGAGGCCGGGCGCATCCTCGAACACAACACCCCCGAAGAATTCTTTACGAACCCGCAAACCGCACGCGCGCAGCAGTTCCTGGAGAAGTTCTCCTTTGTCTCAACACTGCCCAAGAAAACCAAGGAACTGGAGCTGCTATGAAAAAACTACTGCTGCCACTGTTGGCCGTCGCCGTACTGGCCGGCTGCGATAAAAAGGCCGAAGAGCCGACCAAACCCGTCGCCGCTGCCACGAGCTACATCGACAAGATCAAGGCGCGCGACAAGCTGATCGTCGGCGTGTTCACCGACAAGCCGCCGTTCGGCTTCGTCAACGAAGCCGGACGCTACGTTGGCTTCGATACCGACATCGGCCGCCAATTCGCCAAGGATCTGCTGGGCGATGAAAACAAGGTGGAATTCGTCGCGGTCGAGCCGGCCAGCCGCATTCCGTTCCTGCAAAGCGACAAGGTCGACCTGATCCTCGCCAACATGACCGTGACGCCGGAGCGCAAGGAAGCGGTGGACTTCACCAACCCCAACCTGAAAGTCGCGGTACAGGCCCTGGTGCCCAACGACAGCGCGGTGAAAAGCCTGGATGACCTGGCGACCCGCACCACCATCGTGACCACCGGCACCACCGCCGACATCTGGCTGACCAAGAACCACCCGGACTGGAAACTGCTCAAGTTCGAGAAAAACTCCGAGTCGCTGCAAGCGTTGTCGGCGGGTCGTGGTGACGCTTATGCGCAAGACAACCTGGTGCTGTTCAGCTGGGCCAAGCAGAACCCGGGTTACCGCGTGCTGGAAGAGAAGCTCGGCGATGAAGCGCCGATTGCGCCGGCGGTGAAGAAGGGCAACGTTGAGCTGCGTGACTGGGTGAATGCCGAGTTGGCGAAGTTGGGTGAGGAGAAGTTCCTGCTCAAGCTGTATGACCAATATGTGCGTAAAGAGCTGAGCGATGACACCAAGCCTGAGAGCGTGATTGTTGAAGGCGGTAAGTGGCAGGGTTGATCCTTTGCTTTTGTGGTGACTGAACTACCGCTTTCGCGAGCAAGCCCGCTCCCACATTTTCCCGCATTCCAAAGGAAGAACTCGGTCAAATGTGGGAGCGGGCTTGCTCGCGAAGAGGCCCTCCCAGTCACAACTTACTCCGGCCAATGCCAAGCCGGCGCATCCAGAATCCCCTGCCCCACAATCTGGGTCTCCCCCAACACCTTCTCCAGCACAATCGAATTGCACCCCTCATCCTGCTGCAACGCCGCAATCAACCGGCTGGCATGGGACACCACCCATACCTGGCACTGGCGCGACGCCTGGATAATCAAGCGCGCCAACGCCGGCAACAGATCCGGGTGCAAGCTGGTTTCCGGCTCGTTCAGCACCATCATGGTCGGTGGCCGTGGCGTCAGCAGTGCAGCAATCAGCAGCAGATAACGCAAGGTGCCGTCGGACAACTCCGCCGCCGACAACGGCCGCAATAAGCCCTCTTGATAAAACTCAATTGCAAAACGCCCGCCCTGTAACGGCTGGATGTTCAGGCGTGCGCCGGGAAACGCATCGCTGACCGCGTTCTGCAACGCCTCGGGGTCGCCGATTTCGCAGATGGTCTGCAACGCCGCCGCCAAGTCGCGCCCGTCATGGTGCAGCACCGGCGTGCGCGTCCCTAGTTGCGGTTGGCGCACCGGCGCGTCCACGTCGCTGCGAAAGTGATCATAAAAGCGCCAACCGCGAATGCTTTCGCGCAGCAACAGCACTTCCGGCGAGCCGCGCAGGCTGCCGACCTGATCGAACAGGCTGTGGTAATTCGGCGTGTGTTGGGCCACTACATCCCAGGCGCGGCCGTCGCGGGCACGCACCATCGGCCCGGAACGTTGCACCAGCAGGCTGGCCGGGCGGTAGACATGGCCGGCCCAGATGCATTCCTTTTTTACTTCAGGGTCCATGGAAAAATAGGACTGGGTCAGTTCCGGCAGGCCCAGGGAGATCGCGTAGCTGAAATCTTCGGCGGCAAATCCCAGGCGCAGGCGTTTGACCTTATGGCGCACGGTGGGCTCTATTGGCGCCTCGCCGTTGCGCATGCGTCGGGTGATAGTCTCCGGCCCGGCCCAGAAGGTCGAATCCAGCCCGCCCTCACGGGCCAGTGCATTGATTACCCCGCCCTGGGCGGTTTCGGCCAGCAGGCGCAGGGCGCGGTACAAGTTGGACTTGCCGGAGCCATTGGGGCCGGTGATCAGATTCAAGCGGTCCAGGGGCACCACCAATTTATTGATCGAGCGGTAATTGGCCACCGCGAGGGTCTTGAGCATGGGTCTTCAATCAATGGGGGGAACCGCTGGAGTATGGGAGCCTGCATGCAGTTTAGGAACCCTCAACTAAGCTCACAGTCGCATACACATCTGGTTTATCGCATCACGCAAAGGAGCCTGCATGGGCGGTCGTATTTGCACCTGTATTTTCGGACTTGGCCTACTGACGCTGTTAAGCGGTTGCGGTGAGGAAAAGGCCGAGCCCAAACAGCATTCACGGGTCTTTGTCCAAACCGTGCAACCGGCGGATTTCGCCGCAGCGGTCACCCTCACCGGCGACATCCAGGCCCGTGTGCAAACCGACCTGTCGTTCCGCGTCGGCGGCAAGATCATCCAGCGCCTGGTCGACGTGGGTGACCGCGTCAGCGCCAAGCAGGTGCTGGCCAAGCTCGATCCCAAGGATTTGCAGACCAACGTTGATTCCGCCCAGGCCCAGGTCGTGGCCGAGCAGGCGCGGGTCAAGCAGACGGCCGCCGCCTTTGTGCGCCAGGAAAAGCTGCTGCCCAAGGGCTACACCAGCCGTAGCGAATACGACGCCGCCCAGGCCGCGCTGCGCAGCAGCCAAAGCGCCCTGGCCGCCGCGCAAGCCCAATTGGCCAACGCCCGCGAACAACTGGGCTACACCGCGTTGATCGCTGAGGCACCGGGCGTGATCACTGCGCGTCAGGCCGAAGTCGGCCAAGTGGTGCAGGCCACCGTGCCGATCTTCAGCCTGGCCCGCGACGGCGAACGCGATGCGGTGTTCAACGTGTATGAATCGCTGCTGATGGAGCCGCCGCCGGATGCGCCGATCACTGTCAGCCTGTTGGAAAACCCCAGCATCAAGGCCCAAGGCAAAGTCCGCGAAGTCACCCCGGCCGTGGCCGCCAACACCGGCACCGTTCAGGTGAAGATTGCCCTGGAGGCGCTGCCCAAGGGCATGCAACTCGGCTCGGTGGTCAGCGCCACCGCCAGTGGCCCGGCCAGGCCCAGCATCGAGTTGCCCTGGTCAGCCCTGACCAAAGACCTCAACGAACCGGCTGTTTGGTTGGTCGACGGCGACGGCAAGGCGCAGTTGCACAAGGTCAGCGTGGCGCGGTATCTCACCGGCAAAGTCATCATCGGCGACGGCCTCAAGGGCGGCGAAAAAGTCGTGGTGGCCGGTGGGCAACTGCTGCACCCCGGCATGCTCGTCGAGATCGCCCAGCAAGGAGCCCAGCCATGAAGCACCTGACGGCCATACTCGCCGCCAGCCTGTTGCTGGCGGCGTGCTCCAAGCAGGAACCCGCGCCCGAGCCCGTGCGCCCGGTGCTGTCCATGGAAGTGAAAGCCGAAGACCAGGAAACCCTCGGCCGCTTCGCCGGCACTATCCAGGCCCGCTATGAAAGCAACCTGGGGTTCCGTGTGCCCGGCCGTATCGCCCGGCGTGCCGTGGATGTCGGCGCAGAGGTGGAGAAGGGCGCCTTGCTCGCCGTCCTCGACCCCACCGACCAGCAAAACCAACTGCGCGCCGCCCAAGGCGACCTGGCGCGCGTGCAGGCGCAATACATCAATGCCCAGGCCAACGCGCGGCGCCAGCAGGAACTGTTCAACCGTGGCGTCGGCGCCCAGGCCCAGCTGGACATCGCCCAGACCGACCTGAAAACCACCCAGGCCTCCCTCGATCAAGCCCAGGCCGCCGTCAACCAGGCCAAGGACCAGCTCAACTACGCCGAGTTGCGCACCGACCACGGTGGCATCGTCACCGCGTGGAGCGCCGAGGCCGGCCAGGTGGTCAGCGCCGGCCAGCAAGTGGTGACCCTGGCGCGCCCGGACATCAAGGAAGCGGTGATCGACCTGCCCGCAGGCCTCGCCGAGCGGCTGCCCCATGACGTGGTGTTCCTGGTTGCCGGGCAACTGGACCCGAGCGTCAACACCACCGCCATCGTGCGCGAGATCGAACCCCAGGCCCAAAGCGCCACCCGCACCCGTCGCGCGCGCCTGAGCCTGGCCGAGACGCCGCCCGCGTTCCGCCTCGGCACAGCGATCAGCGTGACCTTGAGCAGCGCCATCGCGCCGCGTATCGAACTGCCCCTGAGCGCCTTGCAGCAGGTCGACGGCAAGAGCCGCATCTGGCTGCTCGACACCCAGAACCAGACCGTACAGCCGCGTGAGGTCAACGTCATCAGCCGTGACGCCAGCAGCGCCGTGCTCAGCGGCGGCGTACAGCCCGGTGAACGTATCGTCACCGCCGGCGTGAACAGCCTGAAACCCGGGCAGAAAGTCAAAATCGACGAGGACAGCCCGCGATGAAAGGCAGCTTCAACTTATCCGACTGGGCGCTCAAGCATCAGTCCTTCGTCTGGTACCTGATGTTCGTCGCGCTGCTGATGGGCGTGTTCTCCTACATGAACCTGGGCCGCGAGGAAGACCCTTCCTTCACCATCAAAACCATGGTGATCCAGACCCGCTGGCCGGGCGCGACCCAGGAAGAAACCCTCAAGCAGGTCACCGACCGCATCGAGAAAAAACTTGAGGAACTCGACTCCCTCGACTACGTGAAAAGCTACACGCGGCCGGGCGAGTCCACGGTGTTCGTCTTCTTGAAGGACACCACCAGCGCCAAGGCCATCCCGGAAATCTGGTACCAGGTGCGCAAGAAGATCGACGACATTCGCGGCACCTTTCCCCAGGGTTTGCAGGGGCCGTCGTTCAACGACGAGTTCGGTGATGTGTTCGGCTCGGTCTACGCGTTTACCGGCGACGGCCTGTCGATGCGCCAGTTGCGCGACTACGTCGAGCAGGTGCGCGCCGAGATCCGTTCGGTGCCGGGGCTGGGCAAGGTCGAGATGATCGGCCAGCAGGACGAAGTGATTTACCTGAACTTCTCCACGCGCAAACTCGCCGCGCTGGGCATCGATCAGCGCCAAGTGGTGCAGAGCCTGCAATCGCAGAACGCGGTGACGCCCGCCGGGGTGATTGAGGCCGGGCCGGAGCGGATTTCCGTGCGCACTTCGGGGCAGTTCGCCTCGGAGAAGGACCTGGCCGACGTCAATCTGCGGCTCAACGATCGTTTTTACCGGCTGGCGGACATTGCCGAGATCAGCCGTGGCTACGTCGACCCGGCGCGGCCGCTGTTCCGGTTCAACGGCCAACCGGCAATCGGCCTGGCCATCGCCATGCAGAAGGGCGGCAATATCCAGGCGTTCGGCGCGGCCCTGCACGGGCGCATGGATGAGCTGACCGCCGACCTGCCGGTGGGCGTCGGCGTGCACAAGGTGTCTGACCAGGCCGAAGTGGTGGAGGAGGCTGTCGGCGGCTTCACCAGCGCGTTGTTCGAAGCCGTGATCATCGTGCTGGTGGTGAGTTTTATCAGCCTCGGCCTGCGCGCCGGGCTGGTGGTGGCGTGCTCGATTCCATTGGTGCTGGCGCTGGTGTTCGTGTTCATGGAATACAGCGGCATCACCATGCAGCGTGTGTCGTTGGGCGCGTTGATCATCGCCCTCGGCCTGTTGGTGGACGACGCGATGATCACCGTGGAGATGATGATCACGCGCCTGGAAAAAGGCGAAACCAAGGAACAGGCGGCGACTTACGCCTACACGTCGACGGCGTTTCCGATGCTCACCGGCACCTTGGTGACGGTCGCCGGCTTCGTGCCGATCGGCCTCAATGCCAGCTCGGCGGGCGAGTACACCTTCACCCTGTTCGCGGTGATTGCCGTGGCGATGCTGGTGTCCTGGGTGGTGGCGGTGCTGTTTGCGCCGGTGATTGGCGTGCATATCCTCAGCGCCAAAGTGAAACCCCACGATGCCGAGCCGGGGCGGATTGGCCGCGCGTTCAACGGCGGCATGCTGTGGGCCATGCGCAACCGTTGGTGGGCTATCGGCATCACCGTGGCGTTGTTCGTGGCGTCGGTGTTTTCCATGCAGTTTGTGCAGAACCAGTTCTTTCCGTCGTCGGACCGCCCGGAGATCCTGGTTGACCTCAACCTGCCGCAAAACGCCTCGATCAATGAGACGCGCCGCGCCGTGGACCGTCTTGAGGCGATCATCAAGGACGACCCGGACATTGCCCGCTGGAGCACCTATATCGGCCAGGGCGCGATCCGTTTCTACCTGCCGCTGGACCAGCAACTGGAGAACCCCTACTACGCGCAGTTGGTGATCGTGAGCAAAGGCCTGGAAGAGCGCGGCGCCCTGATCGCGCGTCTGCAAAAGCGCCTGCGCGACGACTTCGTCGGTATCGGCAGCTTTGTGCAGCCGCTGGAAATGGGCCCGCCGGTGGGGCGGCCGATTCAGTATCGGGTGTCGGGCAAAGACACCGACCAGGTGCGCAAACACGCGATCGAGCTGGCGACCTTACTGGACAAAAATACGCACCTGGGCGAGATCATTTACGACTGGAACGAGCCAGGCAAAGTGCTGCGGGTGGACATCGCCCAGGACAAGGCGCGGCAGTTGGGGTTTTCTTCGGAAGACGTCGCGCAACTGATGAACAGCGTGGTCAGTGGCGCGTCCGTGACCCAGGTGCACGACGACATCTACCTGATCAATGTGGTCGGCCGTGCCGAAGACGCCGAGCGCGGTACGCCGGAAACCTTGCAGAACCTGCAGATCGTCACGCCCAACGGCACCTCTATCCCGCTTTTGGCGTTCGCCACCGTGCGCTATGAGCTGGAGCAACCGCTGGTGTGGCGCCGCGACCGCAAGCCGACCATCACCATCAAGGCCTCGGTGCGCGATGAGATGCAGCCCACCGACTTGGTCAAACAGCTGGCGCCAACCATCGAAAAATTCAGCGCCGGTTTGCCGGTGGGCTACAAGGTCGCCACCGGCGGCACCGTGGAAGAAAGCGGCAAGGCCCAAGGCCCGATTGCCAGCGTGGTGCCGTTGATGTTGTTCCTGATGGCGACGTTCCTGATGATCCAGTTGCACAGCGTGCAGAAGATGTTCCTGGTGGCGAGCGTCGCGCCGCTGGGGCTGATCGGCGTGGTGTTGGCGCTGATCCCCACGGGCACGCCGATGGGGTTTGTGGCGATCCTCGGCATCCTCGCGCTGATCGGCATCATCATCCGCAACTCGGTGATCCTGGTGACGCAGATCGATGAATATGAGCAGGCGGGTTTTACCCCGTGGGATGCGGTGGTGGAGGCCACCGAACATCGACGTCGACCGATCCTGCTGACGGCGGCGGCGGCGAGCCTGGGCATGATCCCCATCGCCCGCGAAGTGTTCTGGGGGCCGATGGCCTACGCGATGATTGGCGGGATCATCATTGCCACGTTGTTGACCCTGTTGTTCCTGCCGGCGCTGTATGTGGCCTGGTACAAGATCCGCGAGCCGAAACAGGAGCAACAGGCCGAATAAGGTCAAAAAATGTGGGAGCGGGCTTGCCCGCGAAAGCGGTCTGTCAGTTAGAAGTGTGCTGACTGATCCACCGCCTTCGCGGGCAAGCCCGCTCCCACATTTGGGTCTCCGCATGCCTTTTGGTTTGTGGGAAACCTCCTGAAATATTGACTGCGGTCGTTTGAGGCTGTGCAGTGTTCTACCCTCTCGACCTTCACCTCAAACGGTCGAAGAAAATGAACTGGCATCGTCACCTTTTGCTGCTCTGTACATTCCTCATCTCCCCGCTGGCCCTTGCCAGCACCGTCCTCGAAAACCCGCTATGGCGTATCGAACTCGACCCCGCGACCCTCGCCATCCGTGCCACGCCCAACGGCCAGGCGCCGGTACAGGCCTCTAGCGGCGTTGCC
This sequence comes from Pseudomonas sp. AF03-9, assembly GCF_020515815.1. NCBI lineage: Bacteria > Pseudomonadati > Pseudomonadota > Gammaproteobacteria > Pseudomonadales > Pseudomonadaceae > Pseudomonas > Pseudomonas sp. AF03-9. Next base: position 136,764 of record NZ_JAHPJF010000015.1, read on the forward strand.
GCACGCGCGGTCAGCGATCTCGCGCAGAGCGCCCAGCAAGCCAGTTGGCAGTGGGGAGCCTTTCGCGTCACGGCCAGCCTTGCGCAACGCGACCTGATGCTTGCCATCACCGCACGCGAACCGGGTGAATTAACGATCCTTCAACAACCCGCCAGCGCCCTCGGCAAGGGCCTGATCTGGCCGTTGGCCGAAGGGCATTACGTGCCCGCCGACAATGCCGTCTGGAGAGCCTTTCTGGTGGAACAGGGCGACCTCAACACCACCCAGGACCTCAGCCTGCCCTTGTGGGGCATGGACCACGGTGCCTTCACCTTGAACTGGCTATTGACCAATCCTTACAACAACCGCCTGAGCTGGAAAGACGCGCTGGCGTTGTCGGTGGCCCACGAATTCACCGCGCTGGACCCCTCCGCGCCGATGACCTTGGTGTTGCACCTGGGCGATGCCGATCCGCTGGCCGGCGCCAAGCGTTATCGCCAATGGCGGGTGGAGCTGGGCCGTTACGAGCCGCTGGCGGACAAGCTGCGGCAAACCCCCGAGGCCGAGAAGCTGCTGGGCGCCAGTCACGTCTACCTGTGGGGCAATGACCTGCTGGCGCCGGAGGATGTGCGCGACTGGCCGCTGCTGATCCAGCGGCTGCGCGGGCACGAACTCAAGGGGTTGCTGGACAAGGAAGCCGCGCAGATTCTCGCGCAACCCCGTGTGTTGAACCGCTATGAACAGACCGTGCTGTTGCGCGGCCTCAACGCCGCCATCAACACCAAAGCCCGCCAGAGTTGGCAGGTGGATGAACCGGATATGACCCGCCTCGCCTCGCGTTATGGCGAGCTGCGCAATGAGCTGGCGGTGGCGTTTGCCGGGGCGTTGAGCGAGCGTCCTGAACGCTGGGGCAGCCAGACGGTTCAAGCGCTGCGCGATGCGGGTCTTACGCGCTTGTTGCTGACCCTGGGCGACGGTTGGGAAGGCGGCCTCTGGCACCCGGAAGCGATCCGCGCCGGGGTCGACGCCGGGTTTCTGATGGCGCCGTACGACTCCTATGAAACCGCGTTGTCCGCCAGCGAAAACCCGGACTGGACCACCGCCCACCTGGGCCGCCAGGCCTACCGCGACTGCGCGATCGTGTTGAAGAACGGCAAGCTCAAGGCCGGCTTCCAGCAATCCGGCCACTACACCGACCCGCGCTGCGTGCGCCCCCTGCTCGAAGCACGGGCGCAGGCCGTGCAGGTCAAGGCCGGTTTCAACGCCTGGTTCCTTGATGCCTACGCCACCGGCATGGTTTTCGACAGCTATCGCAACGGCGCGCCCATGACCCAGGCGCAAAATGCCGCTGGCAACATCGATGCTTCGCGCTGGCTGAACACCACGCTCAAGTTGCCCACAGGTTCCGAAGACGGCAATGCGATCACGGCCCAGGGCATCCTGTTTGCCCATGGCATGCAAACGCCGGTGATTGGCTGGGGTGATCAAGCGATGACCCAGGACAAGCAGTCGCCCTATTACGTCGGCAATTGGTTCCCGCCGGAGCAACCGACGGTGTTCTTCAAGCCGGTGCCGCTCAAGGAACCGTTTCGCACCGTGCATTTCGAGCCAGGCATGCGCTTGCCGCTGTATCAGGCGGTGTTCCATGGCTCGGTGATCACCACGCACCACTGGCTGTTCGACAGCCTGAAACTGAGCAATGTGCAGGCGGCGAACGAGCTGACGCAGCTGCTCTACAACGTGCCGCCGCTGTATCACCTGAGTGCGTCGACGGTTGAGCAGCGGCTGCCGCTGATCCAGCGCCAGGACCGGTTTTTCCGGCCGCTGCACCAGCGCTTGGCGACCCAGGCGATGACCGGGTTCCGCTGGCTGACGGACGATCGGCAGGTGCAGGAGACCACCTTTGCGGATGGCACGCGGTTGGTGGCGAATTTTGCGGCGGTCGCGAGAGAGGGTTATGCCGCGAGCAGTGTTACGGCGTTAGTGGTGGGTGAGAAACCGGTGGTGTATCAGGTCGATTAGCGGTGTCTTTGAGAGCTTCGCGGGCAAGCCCGCTCCCACATTGGAACTCGGTCAAATGTGGGAGCGGACTTGCCCGCGAAGGCGCCAGACCAGACACCCCTAAAGCCTGCGCCACACACTGGCCAACCAGGGTTGCTGCTCTCGGGGCAGCCCCGCCGGCCGGTAGTAATGTTCCAACTCCACAAACCCGGCCTCAGCCAGCAATGCCTGCCACGCCTCAAGATCGTGATAAGACCCATACCGCGGACCATTCCAACCTTCCTGGTTATCCCCGCGCGGGTTGGAGCTGAACAACACGCCCCCAGGCTTCAACGCCCCATGCAGCTGCTTGAGCACACGCGGCAGTTCCTGCTTGGGAATATGGAACAGCACCGCATTGGCGAAAATCCCGTCAAAGCGTCCTGCCGGCAGCGCCAGCTTGAGAAAGTCCTGCTGCAACACCTCGCAGCCACTGTCCTGGCGCGCCATCTGCGCGAACCGCTCGGAGCCATCCAGGCCCACGGCGATATGCCCCATGCGCGTAAAAGTCTGCAAGTCGCGCCCCGGCCCGCAGCCGAAATCCAGCACGGTAAACGGCGGCGTACCCTGGATATGCCGCAGCAGCGCATCGATGTTCTGGCTCACATCGTGGTCGCGGGTGCCTTCGCGGAAGTCCTCGGCCACCTTGTTGTAGTGGCCGAGGGTGGTGGAGGTGATCTGGTCGAGGTCGTCGGGCTTGAGCGTCATGGCGGGTAATACCGGGCACTGGAATGCCCCGACTATACCTCACCGCTTGTTGAGCACCCGCGCCAACCGATCGCCACCCAGCTGAATGAACGCCACCAACACCACCAGCAATACAATCACCGTGAGCATGATCTGCGTGTCAAAGCGCTGGTAGCCGTAGCGGTAGGCAATGTCACCCAAGCCTCCCGCGCCAATTGCACCGGCCATGGCCGACGAATTGATCATCGTCACCAAGGTAATGGTGAAGCCGCCGACAATCCCCGGCAGCGCTTCCGGCAACAGCACGTGCCAGATGATGTGCCAGCGGCGGCAGCCCATGGCCTGTGCGGCTTCGATCAAGCCGTGATCGACCTCACGCAGGCTCACCTCGGCAATCCGCGCAAAAAACGGCGTGGCGGCGATGGTCAGCGGTACGACCGCCGCCCACACGCCGTAAGTGGTGCCGACGATCAGCCGGGTGAATGGGATCAGTGCCACCATCAGGATCAGGAACGGAATCGAGCGGAACAGATTGACGAACGCCCCCAACACACGGTTCAGCGCCGGCGCCTGGTAGATGCCGCCCTTGTCGCTGGTGACCAGGAACACCGCCAGCGGAATCCCCACCAGCAGCGCGATCAACGACGACACACCGACCATCAGCAAGGTGTCGATGGCACCCTGCAACAAACGATCAAACCACATAGCCCAGCACCTCCACCTGTTGCGCCCAGTTCGCGGCGCGGTTGCGCAATTCGTCGGCGCTGTGGGGCGCGCCATTCACCGCCAGCAACAATTGCCCGAGCGCGTGGCCCTGGATGCGCTCCACGCCGCCTTGCAGCAAGCGCACGCGCCCGCCGAGGGCAGCGAACAGTGCCGCCAGGTCCGGCTCGTCGGTGTCGCTGCCGGTGAATTGCAAACGCAGCACCACGGCCGCCGCGGCCGACGCCGGCGTGGCCTGCAGCCGCTCTTGCAGCTCTGGCGGCAGCCCGTGTTGCAGCGGCGCCAGCAGCGTCTTGCTGACCTCATGCTGCGGGTCGCCGAACACCTGCCACACCGGGCCTTGTTCGACGATATGCCCGTGTTCCAGCACCACCACGCGGTCGCAGATCTCGCGGATCACCGCCATCTCGTGGGTGATCAATACGATGGTCAGGCCCAGGCGCTGATTGATCTCGCGCAGCAGGCCGAGGATCGACTGGGTGGTCTCCGGGTCGAGGGCCGAAGTGGCTTCGTCGCACAGCAGGATCTCGGGGTCGTGCACCAGCGAACGGGCGATGCCCACCCGCTGTTTCTGCCCGCCGGAGAGCTGCGCCGGGTAAGCCTTGTGTTTGTCCTGCAAACCCACCAACTCCAGCAGCTCGCGCACCTTCTGTTCGCGTTGGGGCTTGGGCACACCGGCGACTTTGAGCGGCAATTCGACGTTCTGCCACACGGTCTTGGCCGACATCAAATTGAAGTGCTGGAAGATCATGCCGATGCGCCGACGCAGCGCCACCAGGCGATCTTCGTCGAAGTCGCCGATGTCCACCTGATCGATCAGCACCCGCCCGCTGCTGGGTTGCTCCAGGCGGTTGATGGTGCGGATCAGCGAGGACTTGCCCGCGCCGCTGCGGCCGATGATGCCGAACACTTCCCCGCGCTGGATCGCCAGGTCGATACCCTGCAAGGCATGCACCTTGCCGTCATAGCTCTTGCCCAGGTTGATGAAGCGCACATGGGCACGGTTCAGCGCCGGGTGCAGTTCGGTCTGCTCGGCGTCCCTGGGCGGTGTGCCCAGGTCGCGCAGTCGAGAGTGGGCGGCGGTCATTTCTTGGCTTCCCAACCGACCTGGTAGAGCTTGCCCAGGGATTTATCCAACGCGGCGCGCACCACCGGCGAGTGCTGGTAGATGTCGACGAACTTGATCACCCGTGGGTCGCTCGTGCCCTTGGGCTGGGTGACGAACTGGATCACGTATTCCGGGTGGTCGAGGCCGTCGAACAGCAGCGCCGACTCGGCATCGAAGGTCTTGGACAGGCGGATGTACGCCGGGTAGCCCTGCACCAGGTCGGCATCGTCATACGCGCGCACCAGTTGCACCGCCTCGACTTGCAGGATCTTGAGCTTTTTCGGGTTGCTGACGATGTCTTCTTCGGTGGCCTTGTAGCCCACGCCCGGCTTGAGGGTGATCAAGCCCGCCTTGGCCAGCAATTGCAGGCCGCGGCCGCTGTTGATCGGGTCGTTGGCGATGGCCACGCTGGCGCCCTGGGGCAGGTCGTTGATGCTTTTGAATTGCTTCGAGTACAGGCCGACGTTGTTGATGATCCCCGGCGCGTACGGCACCAGGTCAAAACCGGCGGCGGCCTTGGCGTTTTCCAGGAACGGGATGTGCTGGAAGTAGTTCACGTCGATGTCACCGGCGGCCAGGCTGACGTTGGGCGCGATCCAGTCGGTGAACTCCACCAGCTCGACTTTCAGGCCTTGCTTGCCGGCTTCGGCGACGGCGGCTTCCAGCGGGATGGCGAAGGCGGCGGTGGTGCCGACTTTCAGCGGTGCGTCGCTGGCGAAGACCGCCGAGCTGAACAGGCCAAGGGCCAGGGCCAGTGCTTTGACTGGGTGGGAGAGCAGTGTTTTTTTCATAGTGATTGTCCAGTCATAAGGTATTGGTACAAACAATGGAGATTCAAATGTGGGAGCGGGCTTGCTCGCGAATGCGCTGTGTCAGCTGGCGAATGTGCCGACTGACACACCGCATTCGCGAGCAAGCCCGCTCCCACAGGGGTTAGTGTCGGTAGGTCGATCCGGTGTGCTGTTGGGGAAGTCTGGCGCTGGCGTTGAAGACTTTTTCGCGCAGCGTGCCGGTCTCATAAGCAGTCTTGTACGACCCCCGCTTCTGCAACTCCGGCACCACCAGATCAATGAAGTCCACATAGCTTTCCGGCGTGACAATCCGCGTCAGGTTGAAGCCATCCAGCCCGGTCTCGCTGATCCACGCTTCCAGCTCATCCGCCACCTGTTCGGGCGAGCCGACCAGGGTGATATAGCGTCCGCCCAACGCGTGCTGCTCGAGCAATTTGCGCCGGGTCCAGTCGTTGTTCTGCAGGTTCTTGGTGGCCGACTGGATCGCGTTGCTCTTCACGTACTGGATCGGTTCGTCCAGTGCGTATTGGGAGAAATCAATCGCGGTGGACGCCGAAAAATGCGCCACACCGGCTTCTGCGCTGGCGTAGCCGAGGTACTCGGCGTGCTTCTGCCAGGCAAGTTCCTCGGTGGCGCCGACGATCACGTTGAGGCCCATGAACACCTTGATGTCGTCCGGGTTGCGCCCGGCTTCCACGGCGCTGGCGCGGACCTTGTCCACCTGGACCTTGGTCGACGCCTTGTTCTGCCCGCTGATGAACACACACTCGGCATGGCGCCCGGCGAACAGCAAGCCACGTTCCGAACTGCCGGCCTGGAACAGCACTGGCGTGCGTTGCGGCGACGGCTCGCACAGGTGATAACCGTCCACCTGATAGAACTCGCCGTGGTGCTCGACCTTGTGCACCTTGCCCGGCTGGGCATACACCCGTGCCTGCGGATCGTTGAGCACGGCGTCGTCTTCCCAGCTGCCCTCCCAGAGTTTGTAGAGCACTTCCAGGTATTCGTCGGCCTGGTCGTAGCGGCGGTCATGCTCGACCTGCTCGGTGAGGCCCATGGCCTTGGCGGCGCTGTCGAGGTAGCCGGTGACGATGTTCCAACCGACCCGGCCACGGCTCAGGTGGTCCAGCGTGGACATGCGCCGGGCGAACAGGTAGGGCGGCTCGTAGGTGAGGTTGGCGGTGAGGCCGAAGCCGAGGTTTTTCGTCACCGCAGCCATCGCCGAGACCAGCAGCAGCGGGTCATTCACCGGCAATTGGATCGACTCTTTGAGCGGCACGTCGATGGAGTGTTGATACACGTCGTACACGCCGACGATGTCGGCAATGAACAAACCGTCGAACAACCCGCGTTCGAGGGTTTGCGCCAACTCGGTCCAGTACTCGAGGGTCTTGTACTGGGTCGAGGTGTCCCGTGGGTGGGTCCACATGCCGTGGTTGATATGCCCGATGCAGTTCATGTTGAAGGCATTGAGGAGGATTTTTTTCTTGGCCATTTAGATGGTCCCCCGCAGTGGCGGGTTTGCATCGTTGAGGTAGTAATTGCCCACCGCGTGGTACTTCCAGCGCACCGGGTCGTGCAGGGTGTGCACCCGGGCGTTGCGCCAGTGGCGGTCGAGGCCGTGCTCGGCCAGGGTCGCCTGGCTGCCGGCCAGTTCGAACAGGGTGCTGCCGGCGGCCAGGGAAATCTCGGTGCTCAAGGCGCGCACTTCGGCGACGGCAATCGAGGCGGCCGCCACGGTCTGGGCGTTGCTCTCGGCCTGGGCGCGGTCGAGGTATTCGCCTGCGCGTTCCAGCAGGGCTTCGCTGGCGTGCAGGCGGATGCTCAGGTGGCCGAAGCTTTTCAGGGTCAAGGGGTCTTCGCTGGCTTTGTCGTTGCCGGCATCGATCCACGGACGGGTCTTGGTGCGCACGAAGTGCAGCGCATCCTCGAATGCGGCGCGGGCGATGCCGGTGTCGATGGCAGCGTGCAGGATCTGCGCCAGCGGGCCAACCGTGGTCGGGCGTTCGAACGCGCTCTGGAACGGAATCACGTCGGCGGCGGCGACCCACACGTTGTCGAACACCACCGAACCGCTGCCGGTGGTGCGTTGGCCGAAGCCGCTCCAGTCGTCGATCACCGTCAGGCCCTCGCTGTCACGCGGGACAAAGGCCAGTTGCTGCACGCCGTGTTCATCCACCACCGAAGTGGGGATGCGCTGGGCGTAGATCGCGCCGGTGGAATAGAACTTGCGGCCGCTGATGCGAAAACCGTCGCCGTCGCGGGTGAGCGCGGTGACGCGGTCGTGGGCGGTCTTGGTGCCCAGTTCGGCCAGGGCATTGCCGAAGCGCTGGCCGGCCAAGACTTCGGCATACAGGCGTTGTTGCTGCGCCGGGCTGCCGTTCACGCGCAGCACTTCCAGGGCGTAGAAATGGTTTTGCGGGATCTGGCCGAGGGAGGCGTCCGCCTGGGCGATCAGCGCGATGACCTTGGCCAGGGTGACGTTGGACACGCCGGCGCCGCCGTATTCTTTCGGCACGCTGATGCCCCACAGGCCGGAGCGTGAGAACACGTCCAGTTCGGGCAGGGGCAGGCGGCGTTCGCGGTCGCGCTGGGCGCTGTCGCGACGGAAGTCTTCAGCCAGGTCGCTGGCGACCACGAGTGCTTGTTCGTCGCTGGTAATGACCGCGACGTTTGCAGAGAAAGTCATAGTTGCTCCAGAGGTCTGGTCGGTCAGATCCAGGAATGCCGAGCCGGCAAGGTGCCGTTCAATCGGTAGGCGCCCACCGCGTGATACTTCCAGCGCACCGGGTCGTGCAGGGTATGCACGCGGGCGTTGCGCCAGTGACGGTCGAGGTTGAATTCGGCGAGGGTCGCGCGGCTGCCGGCCAGTTCGAAGAGCTTTTCGCTGACCAGCAGCGACACTTCGGTGGTCAGCACTTTCGCTTCGGCCACGGCAATCGAGGCACGGGCGGCGGATTGCGCGGTGATCGGCGCGGCACTGACCTGGTCGAGTACCTGGCCGGCCTTGCGCAGCAGGGCCTCGGCGGCATGCAGTTCGATCTTCAGCCTGCCGATGTCGGCGATCACATACAGGTCGTCGCTGGCGCGTTCGACCTTGGCATCGATCCACGGGCGCGAGCGTTCGCGCACGAAGGCGATGCTGTCGTCGAGGGCGCCGCGGGCGATGCCGGCGTCGATGGCGGCCTGGATCAGTTGCGACACGGCGCCCTGGATATTCGGGGTGTCGCCGATGCGCCAGTTGTCGACCACCAGCTCGGCGTCCACCGGCACGTGATCGAGCAGCACCGTGCCGCTGGCGGTGGTGCGTTGGCCGAAGCCCGACCAATCGTCCACGATGCGCAGCCCCTCGGTGCCGCGGCGTACAAAGGCCATGACCTGTTTGCCGTCATCGTTGAGTGCCTTGATCGCCACCCAGTGAGCGAACAGTGCGCCAGTGGAATAGAACTTCTGGCCGCTGATCACGTAGCCGTCGCCCTTGGCGGTGATGCGCGCCTTGAGTTCCAGGGTGTTCTTGGTGCCGCGTTCCGGGCCGCCATTGCCGATGCGCCAACCGTCGAGGACGCTCTGGAATAGCTGCTTTTTCTGGCGCTCGGTGGCCGCGCCCTGCAACAGGTGCAGGATGCCGAAATGGTTCTGCGGGATCTGGCCGAGGGCGGGATCGGCCGCGCTGATGATCGCGAACACCTCGGCCAGGGTCACGAATGACACCTGCGGGCCGCCGTATTCGCGGGGAATGGAAATACTGCCCAGGCCACTGCGGGTGAACTGTTCGAGCTGTGCCCACGGCAGCTTGCGTTGCTGATCGCGCGTGGCGGCTTGCAGGCGTGCCGCCTGGGCCAACTCGTGGGCGGCGTTGAGTGCCTCTGCATCGTTGCGCAGCACGGCGGCCGGCAACAGCAGGGGGGCGACGTCCAGATCACTCTGGGGGGGTGTTAGAGCCAAGTTAGACATCAGCGCCGCTCCTTGGCTGCACGCAATGCCCTGGCGTTATGCACCGGGGTAATTCTGACCATACCGACCTCGCATTCAATGAAATGAAAACAGAAAAATCAAAGATGTCCGGTGGTCCGGTGCATATACCCTAAGCGTGTTAAATATTTAAATAAACGCGCTTTTTGGAATAAGCATAGAAGGTCTGTCACCCCGGTTCGCAGGGCGAGCCGAGGGGCCGTGGTTGATAGATCGACGCCGTGCCGGCCGGGCGGGCTGGCGCCCCGGCGGCGATGCGCAAAGTGCGTGTTGGCGCCCAGCGCGAATTGTTGCCCACGCGATCGAGAATGCAGTAGGTGATGTCCAGGCGGCTGTCGTCGCCGGCTTCGACAATCACGGCCGAAGGCACCCACACGTGCAGGGGCTGGCCGACGTCCCTGGTCTGGAGCTTGGGCAGGTCCAGGCGTACATCGCCCCAGCGCAGGGTGATGGCGTCGCCGCGGGTCATGTTCAGGTACGGCTCGATGGTCAGGGGAACACCGCGCCGCACCTGGCTGGGGTTGATGCCGTAGCGGCGAATGGTGTCGGGCAGGCCCACGGGGGCGAGGTTGAGGTTTTCGTCGCTGTACAGCGGCGAGGGCAGGCCGCCGGGGTAGTTGGTCTTGACCCGTACCCGCGTCACCGCCGAGCGCGCCGGTGCGTGGCCGACTTGCATGACTTGGTAATGCACCTGGGCCGGGCCATCGAGCACGAAACTTTCCGGCACCCGCAAGTGGGTTGGCGTGCCGATCTTGCACGTGGTCACGCGCCGTGAGGCGGCAAAGCAGTTGTTCCAGAACAGCTCGATCAGGTCGCCTTCTTCCATGCCGGGGTAGGGCGCAATGTCGACCTGCAAATATGCGGCGGCCAGGGCATTGATGCCGTTTCCCAGGGCCTGGGGCAGTGTTGGCGCGGTGAGCAGGGTGTGCGTCATAAGTCATCTCCTTGATGCAGCCAGCAGCAATCGTTCCGGCCCTTTGCACACAGGTGTGCAGGGGGCTGAAAAGCACGGTGCAGTGAATAGCCGGGATAGGATCCAATCCTCAGGGAGCTAGATAAGAGGGTTGGCCAAGGAGCGTCAATGGCGGCAAAAGGCTAAACGGCGGGCAGGGAGATATTCAGAAGGGTCTGACTGGCGGGGGGATTTTAAGAGGCACACGTGCGAGGACTTTTTGTAGGCCTCGCAGTGGGTAGTGAGCGGGCTTGCCCCGCGCTGGAGTGCGCAGCGCTCCCAAAAATCCTGGGGCCGCTTCGCAGCCCAGCGGGAGCAAGCTCCCTCGCCACAGAAGATGAGTGTCGGGGTGTCAGTGGGCGAGGAATTTGCTCAGGAACTGTTTGGTGCGTTCTTCCTTGGGGTTGGCGAACAGGGCCTTGGCTTCGCCTTGCTCGACGATCACGCCCTTGTCGAAGAAGATCACCCGGTTGGCCACGTCCCGCGCAAAGCTCATCTCGTGGGTGACGATGACCATGGTGCGGTTCTCTTCGGCCAGGCTGCGGATGGTCGCCAGCACTTCGCCCACCAGTTCCGGGTCGAGGGCGGAAGTGGGTTCGTCGAACAGAATCACCTCCGGTTCCATGGCCAGCGCCCGGGCAATTGCCACGCGCTGCTGCTGGCCGCCGGACAGGCGCCGCGGGTAGGCGTCTTCCTTGCCCGCCAGGCCGACCCGTTCCAGCAGCTTGCGCCCCAGGGCAACCGCCGCGTCGCGAGGCATCTTCTTGACCACGGTAGGGCCTTCGATGACGTTTTCCAACGCGGTGCGGTGGGGGAACAGGTTGAAGTTCTGGAACACGAAACCCACGTGCTGGCGCAAGCGCCGCACCAGGCCTTGTTGCTGGTTGATGGATTTGCTGCTGTCGATCTCGATGTCACCCACCTTGATGCGACCGCTGGTGGGTTGTTCGAGGAGATTCAGGCAGCGCAGGAAGGTGGTCTTGCCGGAACCGCTGGGGCCGATGATGGCGATGACTTCGCCTTCCTTGACCTCGAGGTCGATGCCGTTGAGTACCACCTGGCCCTTGAATTGTTTGGTCAGTTTTTCAACCACGATCATGGGTCAAGACTCCAGGTCATGCCGGTTGACCCGGTCTTCCAGACGATTTTGCAAATGCGCCAGGATGCTCGCCAGGATCCAGTAGATCAGGGCGGCGGACAGGTACATGGTGAAGATTTCAAAGGTGCGTGCCGACACCAGTTGTGCCTGGCGGAACAGTTCGGGCACCTGGATGGTGGCGGCCAGCGCGGTGTCCTTGACCAGTGAAATAAAGCTGTTGCCCAGCGGCGGCAAGGCCGTGCGCATGGCCTGCGGCAGGATGGCCCGGCGCAGGGTCTGCGCGCGGGTCATGCCGATACTGGCCGCGGCTTCCCACTGGCCGCGCTCGATGGAGCTGATGGCGGCGCGCAGGATTTCACAGGCGTAGGCGGCCATGTTCAGCGAAAAGCCGATCATGGCCGCCGGGATCGGATCCAGCTCGATGCCCACTTGCGGCAAGCCGTAGTAGATCAAAAACAGCTGCACCAGCAAGGGCGTGCCGCGAAAGAACGACACGTAGACTCGGGCGGTCCAGCTCAATAGCTTGAAGCGCGACAGGCGCATCAAGGCCAGGCCGAAGCCCAGCAGCAAACCGAAGAACATCCCGCCGAGGCTGAGAATCACCGTGTAATACGCGCCCTTGAGCAGAAAGGGCGCGGAGTCCAGCGCGAGTTGGAAACCTGCTTCCATTATTGAGTGACGTCAGCGGCGAAGTACTTCTCGGACAGCTTCTTCAAGGTGCCATCGGCGCGCAGCTTGTCGAGGGCCTTGTTTACCGCGTCGAGCAGTTCGGGCTCGCCTTTACGCAGGGCAACCCCGGCTTCCTGGCGCGAGAAAGCAGCGCCGGCAGCGGCGGTGTCGGTGGCTTTCTTCGCATATTCGAGGGCGGCCAGGCGGTCGATCAGGATGGCGTCGGTACGGCCGATGCGCAGGTCCTGGAACTTGGTCGGGTCATCGTTATAGGTCTTGATAATGGCTTTAGGCTGATTGTCCTTGAGCCATTGCTCGTAGTTGGTGCCCAGGCCCACACCGACTTTCTTGCCGGCCAGGTCATCGGCGGTCTTGATGGTGTCGACGTTTTTCGCCAGGGTCAGCGCTTGAATGCCGGAGACGGTGTACGGCTTGGAGAAGTCATACTTCTTCTTGCGTTCTTCGGAGATGGTCACTTGGTTGACCACCGCGTCGAGGCGCTTGGATTCCAGGGCGGCGAGGATGCCGTCCCATGGCGTGGCTTGCAGTTTGACCTTGACGCCCAGCTCTTTGGCCAGGGCTTCGGACAGCTCCACTTCGAAGCCGCTGAGCTTGCCGCTTTCATCGACGAAGCTGAACGGTGGGTAGGTGCCTTCCAGGCCGATCTTGATCTCGCCAGCCTTCTTGATGTTGTCCAGCTGTTCACCCGCGACGGCTTGGCCGATCAGGCCAGCGCCGAGTGCCAGGCCCAAAGTGCCAACCAACAACGTGCGACGGAATACAGAAATAGTCATGAAATGCCCCTGTGTTTTTTGTGTTGAGCGAAGCAGGTGACGCAGTGGTCGTATCCTGCCTTAAAGCGCGTAGCGCGTCTTCGCCTGCGGCGCGATGATAGAGCGGGTTTTTAAGACTTGAAAATAATATAAATCTTGTTTGATATTCTATTGTGGAATAAGTGGCTATTCTAATGTGGGAGCGGGCTTGCTCGCGAATGCGGTGCATCAGTCAACGCATAGGCTGAATGACACACCGCTTTCGCGAGCAAGCCCGCTCCCACATTTTGATCCTTGTTCCTTCAGCTAAAGGCGGCGCCATAAGCAAACAACGCCGGCGCCCCGCCGGTGTGCAGGAAAATGATCGGGCCATCCTCAAACCGCTGGCGCCCGATCCCGTCCAACAATCCGGCCATGGCCTTGCCAGTGTAGACCGGGTCCAGCAGCAGGCCTTCCTGGCTCGCCAATAGCTTGACCGCCGAAAGGGTGCCGGCGTTCGGTTCGCCGTAGCGCGGGCCGAAGTATTCGTCCCACAGGATCACTTTGAACGCCTCGGGAATCGCCACGCCGAGCAACTCGGCGGTGCGTGCGGCCAGGCCTTCGACTTTCGGGCGCTGGGCTTCGTCGGTGCGCGAAACGGTGACGCCCACCACTGGCAAGTCCGGCAACGCTTCGCTCAGCGCCAACGCCAGGCCGCTGTGGGTGCCAGCGCTGCCGGAGGCCAGCACCACGGCGGCAAATCTGATCCCGCTGTCTTCGATCTGCGCGGCCAGTTCCAGGCCGGCGCGCACGTAACCCAGGGCGCCGAGGGCGTTGGAGCCGCCGATGGGCACCAGGTAGGGCTTCTTGCCGTTGCTGCGCAGACGGTCGGCGAGGGCGTTGAGTTGGTCGTCGGCGTTGTCGAGGTTCTCGACCAGTTCGACTTTGGCGTCGAACAGGTCCAGCAACAGACGGTTGCCGTTGCCCAGGTAGTTCGGGTCTTTGGTGTCGGTGGGGTTTTCCAGCAGCGCGACGCAGCCCAGGCCGAGCTTGGCGGCCAGCGCGGCGGTCTGGCGCACGTGGTTGGACTGGATCGCACCGGCGGTGACCAGGGTGTCGGCGCCCTGGGCGATGGCGTCGGCGGCGAGGTATTCGAGCTTGCGCAGCTTGTTGCCGCCCATGGCCAGGGGCGTGGTGTCGTCGCGCTTGACGTAGATGTCGCGGCCCAACCAGGCCGACAGCCGTTCGAGTTTTTCCAGGGCGGTGGCGCCGCCCAGCAGTTCCAGGCGGCTAAAGCGGTCGAGCTGTTGTTTGATCATGGCTGCGCACGGTTGATAAAGGATGAAGCGACTATAGGCAGGCACTTTTCATCGGGCAACCGCCAATCGCTTATATCGGCCAGTTCTTAGCATCACACCATTGGTTCTTAATGACGGCCAGGGTGCATACCGTAAAGTGGTGGGCATTTCGTCAGGAGTGAAGACCGTGAGTGAGCGTTCCAGTCATTGGCAATTACAGACCATCGTCAGCCAACTGCGCGGCGCCCGGGACCAGTGGCGAACGCGCAATGGCCGTTTGAGTGGCGAGCATGGCGGGCGCGAGTTGCCGTCGCGCGAGGCGGTGGCGCAAATTCTTGAGGCGTTGTGCGGGGCGCTGTTCCCGATGCGCCTGGGCCCGGTGGATTTGCGCGAGGAAAGTGAAGATTTCTACGTCGGCCATACCCTCGACGTCGCACTCAACGCCTTGCTCGGCCAGGCGCGCCTGGAACTGCGCTACGCCGCCCGCCAAGGCGGCCAGGATGACCGCGAGGTCGATGCGCGGGCGATCCGCCTGATCCAGGATTTCGCCCTGGCCCTGCCCTCCCTGCGCAGCCTATTGGACACCGATGTCCTCGCCGCCTACCACGGCGACCCGGCGGCGCGCAGCGTAGATGAAGTGCTGCTGTGCTACCCCGGCATCCTGGCGGTGATTCACCATCGCCTGGCCCACCATCTGTACCGCGCCGGGCTGCCGTTGCTGGCGCGGATCAGCGCAGAAATCGCGCACTCGGCCACCGGCATCGACATCCATCCCGGCGCGCAGATCGGCCCGAGTTTCTTCATCGACCACGGGACCGGCGTGGTGATCGGCGAGACCGCGATCATCGGCGAGCGCGTGCGCATCTACCAGGCTGTGACCCTGGGGGCCAAACGCTTCCCGGCGGATGAAGACGGGCAGTTGCAGAAAGGCCACCCACGCCACCCGATTGTCGAGGATGACGTGGTGATCTACGCCGGCGCGACGATCCTGGGGCGCATCACCATCGGCCAGGGCTCGACCATCGGCGGTAATGTGTGGCTGACGCGCAGCGTGCCGGCGGGGGCGAACATTACCCAGGCGAACCTGCAGCACGATGACGGTGCGCAGAAATAGCGCACCTGCACGCATCCCCTGGGGGAGCGGGCTTGTGTGGGAGCGGGCTTGCTCGCGAAAGCGGTGGATCAGTCAGCACATGTATTGGCTGACACTCCGTATTCGCGAGCAAGCCCGCTCCCACAGTTTTGTGCACATTTCACACCCAAATTGCTGAACGATTTGCCATCCCCGCTCGTCATAGCCTTCCCTGAGCTAGTGTAGGAATGACCTACCACTCAGCCCTGCGATTAGTCCCGGAGCACCTATCCATGTTTAACTTGAACACTCGTTCAAGTTAAATCCGGTGGTTCGCTGCCCGCTCACAACAGGAGGCTTACCTTTGCTGAGTCCGTTTTATACAGCCACATCCCCCACCCTCGGGGTGCATCGCTCATGAGTGCATCGTCCACCCCATCCAGCGGCCTGGTGCGCATGAATGCGCCGGTCTTCTACTTTGCCGCCACGTTCATTCTGCTGTTCGGCCTGATTGTCATCGCCATCCCGCAACAGGCCGGTGCCTGGTTGCTGGCCGCGCAAAACTGGGCGGCCAATACGGTTGGCTGGTACTACATGCTGGCGATGACCCTGTATCTGGTCTTCGTGGTGGTCACCGCGTTATCGGGCTACGGCAAGATAAAACTCGGTGCCGACCACGACGAGCCCGAGTTCAGTTATCTGTCCTGGGCCGGCATGCTGTTCGCTGCCGGGATCAGCATCACGCTGTTTTTCTTCTGCGTGTCCGAGCCGCTGACCCACTTGGTGCAGCCACCCCAAGGCGCGCCAATGAACGCCGATGCCGCGCGCCAGGCCATGCAGATCCTGTTTCTGCACTGGGGCCTGCATGGCTGGGGCGTGTTCGCCTTTGTCGGCATGGCCCTGGCATATTTCGCCTATCGACATAACCTGCCGCTGGCGTTGCGTTCGGCGCTGTACCCGCTGATCGGCAAGCGCATCAACGGCCCCATCGGTTATGCGGTGGATGGCTTCGGCATCATCGCCACGGTGTTTGGCCTGGGCGCGGACATGGGCTTTGGGGTGCTGCACCTCAACTCGGGCCTGGACTACTTGTTTGGCATCGCCCACACCCAGTGGATCCAGGTCGGCCTGATCACCTTGATGATGGGCGCCGCGATCATTGTCGCGGTGGCGGGGGTCGACAAGGGTGTGCGGGTGATGTCCGACATCAACATGCTGCTGGCCTGTGCGCTGCTGCTGTTCGTGTTGTTTGCCGGGCCTACCCAGCATTTGCTCAACACCCTGATCCAGAACCTCGGCGACTACCTGGGCGCATTGCCGACCAAGAGTTTCGACGTGTACGCCTATGACAAGCCGAGCGACTGGCTGGGCGGTTGGACAGTGTTCTACTGGGCCTGGTGGATCGCGTGGTCGCCGTTCGTAGGGCTGTTTATCGCGCGGATTTCCCGTGGCCGCACTATCCGCGAATTCGTGTTTGGCGTGCTGCTGATCCCGCTGGGTTTCACCCTGGCGTGGATGTCGATCTTCGGCAACAGCGCCATCGACCAGGTGCTCAACCACGGCATGGCGGCGCTCGGTCAGTCGGCCGTCGACAACCCGTCGATGAGCCTCTACCTGCTGCTGGAAACTTACCCGTGGAGCAAGGTGGTGATCGCGGTCACGGTGTTTATCAGCTTTGTGTTCTTCGTTACCTCGGCCGACTCCGGCACGGTGGTGCTGTCGACCCTGTCGTCCAAGGGCGGCAACGCCGATGAAGACGGGCCGAAGTGGCTGCGGGTGTTTTGGGGTGTGATGACCGGGTTGGTCACCAGTGCGCTACTGTTTGCCGGCAGCATCGACTCGCTGAAGTCAGCCGTGGTGCTGACCTCGCTGCCGTTCTCGTTGATCCTGCTGCTGATGATGTGGGGCCTGCACAAGGCGTTCTACCTCGAATCGCAAAAGCAGATTGCGCAGTTGCATTCCCTGGCGCCGGTGTCGGCGTCGCGCAGAGGCCGTGGCGGTTGGCGTCAGCGTTTAAGCCAGGCCGTGCACTTCCCGTCGCGGGATGAGGTGTACCGCTTCCTTGAATCGACGGTGCGACCGGCGATTGAAGAAGTGACGGCGGTGTTTGTCGAGAAGGGCCTGAATGTGACGACTCAGCCCGACCCGTCCAACGACAGTGTCAGCCTGGAAATCGGGCATGGCGAGGAGCATCCGTTCATCTACCAGGTGCAGATGCGCGGCTACTTCACGCCGTCGTTTGCCCGTGGCGGCATGGGTTCCAAAGAGCTCAACAACCGCCGCTACTACCGGGCGGAAGTGCATTTGGCCGAGGGCAGCCAGGACTACGATCTGGTCGGCTACACCAAGGAGCAGATCATCAACGACATCCTTGACCAGTACGAGCGGCATTTGCAGTTCCTGCACTTGGTGCGTTGATAGCTGGCTTGTGAAGCCCCTGCTTTATGTGGGAGCGGGCTTGCTCGCGAATGCGGTGTATCAGTCACACAGGTATCGACTGACACGACGCCTTCGCGAGCAAGCCCGCTCCCACACAAGCCCGCTCCCACAAAAAAACCTCGCAAAGCCCTGATCTACAGGGCTTTCATGAATTTAATTTCATCCGTAACGCCCCGGTTTTGACGCGCAACTGTCATCTGTCCACTGCGTAATTGTGTGAAGCGTTTGACGCTTTCATTTCAGAACAGTGACGGAGACCGGTAACAATGAAGAGGTTATTGAGCCCCATGGTGGGAGCCGCCATGGCGAGCTTTATGCTGTCCGCCCATGCCGATTTTATCGATGACAGCCACGCCGACGTGACCCTGCTCAATCGCTATCTCAACCAGCAGGGGCGCGATGTGGTGAACAGCAACGCCAAGGCCCACAGCATCCGCGATTGGGGGCAGGGGTTCGAGTTCAACTTCAAGTCGGGCTACACCGACGGGCCGGTGGGTTTTGGCCTCGATCTGCAGGCGTTCTACGGGTTGAAGCTGGACTCCGGCGGTGACCTCAACGACAAGGACCACCAGAGCCGCTACCCCGGCAGCATGTTCCCGTTGGACAACGGCAAGTCCGCCGACCAGTTCGGCGTACTCAGCCCGACGTTCAAGATGCGCCTAGCCAAGGATGAGCTGCGCATCGGCACGCTGTACGGCAACAACCCGGTGCTGGCCAACACCGATGGCCGCCTGTACCAGCAGACCAATACCGGGGTGCAGTGGGTGTCCAAGGATCTCAGCGATTTCACCTTCACCGGCGGCGATATTTTCAAGACCAAGATCCGCAACGAAACCGGCGACCAGGGCATGATCACCGCCGGCGGTACCAAGGAAAGCGAGCGCTTCCTGTTCGGCGGCGCCGATTACACCGGCATCCGGAATACGACGGTCAGCCTGTGGTATTCGAACCTTGAGGATTACTACCAGCAGTTTTTCGTGGGCTCCAAGCGCCATGATGCGTTGTCGGTGGGTGCGCTCGATACCGATGTGCGTGTGTTCCGCAGCCTCGGTGTGGGCGGCAATGCCGATGGCGACAAGGACTATGCAGCCAGTGGTGTCTACGGCGATGGCGTGAACAAAGGCCGTATCAACCAGACCACCGCCAGCCTGCTTGAAAGCTACAGCCTGGACGGTCATACCGTCGGCCTGGGCATCCAGAAAAACAGCGGTGAAAGCGACTTCCCTTACCTCGACTCCGGCCTCAACAGCGGTGATGCCCGCCAAGGTCCCGGCTCAGGTGCGGACACGCCGGCGCTGACCAACCTGCAGTTGAACAAATTCCAGCATGCCGGTGAGCGCACCTGGCTGGCCCAGTACAAATACGATCTGGGCAAGCTCGGCCTCACCGGCGTGACCTTTTCTGCCGCCTATGCCCACGGCGATGACATCCGCACGGCACAGGGCACCACCAGCGAATGGGAGCGTGACGTTGCCGTGGCGTATCAAGTGCCTACAGGCACCCTCAAGGGCCTCGGTGTGACCTGGAAAAATGCCCACGCCAGCCCGGATATTTCCGGTGCCACCGTGCAGGATGAAAACCGCTTTTATGTCAGCTATGTCGTTCCACTCTGGTAGGAAATTGCTGTAAAACGAAAGGGCAGACTTAAGCGATTCAGCTGGTTAAAAGGCCTGGGAATAAGGTTATTCCCAGGCCTTATTTGCCCTAAGCCCAGAGAGGATTCGATGACGTACATTGCTGCCGAAAACCGCTATGAATCTATCCCGTATCGCCGCGTAGGCCGCAGTGGATTGGTGCTGCCTGCACTGTCCCTGGGGCTGTGGCACAACTTTGGCGACAGCACCCCGATCGACACCCAGCGCGCCCTGTTGCGCACCGCGTTCGACCTGGGGATCAACCACTTCGACCTGGCCAACAACTACGGCCCGCCGTATGGCAGCGCCGAGATCAACTTCGGCCGTTTGCTGCGCGAAGACTTCAAGCATTACCGCGACGAACTGATCATCTCCAGCAAGGCCGGTTGGGACATGTGGCCAGGCCCTTATGGCCAGGGCGGCGGTTCGCGCAAATACATCCTGGCGAGCCTGGACCAGAGCCTGCAACGCTTGGGCGTCGACTACGTGGACATTTTCTACTCCCACCGTTTTGACGCCGACACCCCGCTGGAAGAAACCGCCAGCGCCCTTGCCACTGCCGTGCAACAAGGCAAGGCGTTATACATCGGCATCTCTTCGTATTCCGGGGTGAAAACCCGCGAGATCGCTGCCTTGCTCAAAGAATGGAAAGTGCCGCTGTTGATTCACCAACCGGCCTACAACCTGCTCAACCGCTGGGTAGAAAAAGACCTGCTGGACACCACCGAAGAGCTCGGCGCCGGGGTGATCGCATTCACGCCGCTGGCCCAGGGCCTGCTGACCGACAAATACCTCAACGGCGTACCGGCGGATGCACGGGTGAATCGCCCGGGCGGTGGTTCGTTGCAGGCCAAGCACTTGTCCGAAACCAACATCGCCCACGTGCGTGCGTTGAATGAGATCGCCAAGGGTCGTGGCCAGAGCCTGGCGCAACTGGCGCTGGCGTGGACCCTGCGTGATCCACGGGTGACCAGCGCGCTGATCGGCGCGAGCCGGCCAGAGCAGATCATCGAGAACGTCGGCGCGTTGAAAAACTTGAGCTTCAGTGCTGAGGAGTTGGCAGAGATCGACCGGTTTGCCCAGGAAGGCGGGATCAACCTGTGGGAAAAACCATCCACCGCTGAATAAGCGGCCGGCAGTACGCGGTCAATGTGGGAGCAGGCAAGCCAGCTCCCACATTGGTTTTACAGCGTTGTGAAGAACGCGGTTACAACCCGATCCGCGTGGGAGCGGGCTTGCCCGCGAAGGCGGCGTGTCAGTCGATGAAAGTGCTGACTGACCCACCGCTATCGCAGGCAAGCCAGCTCCCACATTGGTTTTACAGCATTGCGAAGAATGCGGTCACAACCCGATCCGTGTGGGAGCGGGCTTGCCCGCGAAGGCGGCGTGTCAGTCGATGAAAGCGCTGGCTGACCTACCGCTATCGCAGGCAAGCCAGCTCCCACATTGGTTTTACAGCGTTGCGAAGAATGCGGTCACAACCCGATCCGTGTGGGAGCGGGCTTGCCCGCGAAGGCGGTGGATCAGTTGATGAAAGTGCTGGCTGACCCACCGCTATCGCAGGCAAGCCAGCTGCCACATTTGAACGTCGCCAGTTTCTAGAACGGGACGTCGCCCAAAATCGTCGCCCGGTGCATCACCCGCCGTTGCGGCCGGTAGTCGTCCACCGCGTAATGCTGGGTCACGCGGTTGTCCCAGAACGCCACGTCGTTTTCCTGCCAGCGCCAGCGGATGGTGAACTCCGGGCGGGTG
The DNA here is from genome assembly GCF_020515815.1 of Pseudomonas sp. AF03-9. Lineage (NCBI taxonomy): Bacteria > Pseudomonadati > Pseudomonadota > Gammaproteobacteria > Pseudomonadales > Pseudomonadaceae > Pseudomonas > Pseudomonas sp. AF03-9. Next base: position 157,731 of record NZ_JAHPJF010000015.1, read on the forward strand.
GCGTGGGCGAACAGCAGTTTGAGGATCGCCTCGCTTTCCGCCGGTTCCAGTTCATTGATGCGAGTGGTGAACCCTTCGCTGACAAACAACGATTTACGCCCGCTCACCGGATGCGTACGCACCACCGGGTGGGACAGCGGTGGGTTCTTCTTGCGGGTTTCTTCCCAGCGCGCCAGGTCTTCGGCGCTGTTGCCAAAGCGCTCCAGCGGGAAGGATTTGGTGAAGTCGTGGGTCGCGGTCAGCCCGTCGAGCAAGACCTTCAACGGTTGCGACAGGGCCTCATACGCCGCAATCCCACTGGCCCATAACGTGTCGCCGCCAAACGCCGGCAGCAGCTTGGCGCTGAGTACCGCGCCGAGCGCCGGGGTGGGCAGGAAGGTCACGTCGGTGTGCCACACGGCGTTGTCGCGCACGTCGGTGACGGCGGTGTCGAGGATCAGTACTTCAGGTTGCTCCGGCACGTTGGGGTAGATCGGGTGAATGTGCAGGTCGCCGAAATTCGCCGCGAACCGCGCTTGCTGTTGCGGGGTGATGGCTTGGCCGCGCAAGAACAGCACCGAGTGCGTGAGCAACGCCTGTTCGATGGCGTCGCGCTGTTCGAGGTTCAGCGGTTGAGTGATATCGACGCCACTGATCTGGGCGCCGAGGGCGATGCTTAATGGGGTAACGGTCAGGCTGCTCATGCTGTTCTCACTCAATGTGCCTGGCCATGCCACGGCACCAGTTTACGCTGCAGGGCACGCAGGCCCATTTCCATGGCGAAGGCGATCAGGGCGATGACCAGGATGCCCAGCACCACCACGTCGGTGACCAGAAACTGCGCCGCCGACTGCACCATGAAGCCCAGGCCGCTAGTGGCCGCGATCAGCTCGGCGGCGACCAGCGTGGACCAGCCCACACCCAGGCCGATACGCACGCCGGTGAGGATGTCGGGCAGGGCGCTGGGCAGGATCACGTGGCGAATCAGCTGGGCACGGGTTGCGCCCAGCGACTGCGCTGCCCGCAGCTTGGCCGGGTCGACCGTGCGTACGCCGGTGGCAGTCGCGATGGCAATCGGGGCAAAGATCGCCAGGTAAATCAGCAGCACCTTGGACAGCTCGCCAATGCCGCACCAGATCACGATCAACGGCAGGTAGGCCAGTGGCGGGATCGGCCGGTAGAACTCGATCAGCGGGTCGAGAATGCCCCGGGCGATACGGTTGGAGCCGATGGCAATGCCCACCGGCACGGCGGTCAGCACCGCGAAGCCAAGACCCAGGCCGATACGGCTGAGGCTCGCGCCCAGGTGCTGCCACAAGGTGGAGTCCATATAGCCGCTGGTCGCCAGCAGCCAGCCTTTTTGCAGCACGGCGGACGGCGGCGGCAGGAACAGCGGTTCGATCAGGCCGCTGGCGGTCACGGCCCACCAGAGGGTGAGCAGGGCGATCAGGGTCAGCACGCTGATCCAGCGGGTGCTCAAGCTGCGGCGCAGCGGGATAGCCGTTTGCGCCAGTGGCTTGGCGGCGAGTTCGTAGCTGCTCATGCGGACACCTGCCGTTGCGAGAATACTTTGCCCAGCACGTGCTCGCGGGTTTCGATAAAGCGTGGGTCGGACTTGATCGCCCGCGCCGATTCACCGGCGGCGTAGCGTTGGCCGAAGTCCAGGCGCAGGCGTTCGACGATCTGGCCGGGGTTGGGCGCCAGCAGGATCAGGTCGGTGGCGAGGAACACCGCTTCTTCGATGTCGTGGGTAATCAAGAACACCGGCTTGGCCGTGCGCCGCCAGACCTGTAGCAGCAGCTCTTGCATCTGTTCGCGGGTGAACGCATCAAGGGCGCCGAAAGGTTCGTCCATCAGCAACACGCGTGGGTCGGCGGCGAGCGCGCGGGCCAGGCCGACACGCTGCTTCTGGCCGCCGGACAGCTGCCAGATGCGGCGGCTGTCAAAGCCGGCCAGGTCCACCAGCGCGAGCATTTCCCGGGCGCGCACTTCACGTTGCGCCTTGGGCACACCGGCCAACTCCAGGCCGAAGCCGACGTTGGCCAGCACGTTCTGCCAGGGCAGCAGGGCGTCGTCCTGGAACACCACGCCGCGTTCGGCGCTGGGGCCTTTGACCGGCACGCCATCCAGGCTGATGCGCCCGGCGGACGGTTCGACAAAGCCGGCAATCAGGTTCAACAGCGAAGTCTTGCCACTGCCGGACGGGCCGAGGGCCACCAGCAATTGCTGGGGCCCCAGGTCGATTGAAATGTCAGACAGTACCGGGTGTGTGGCGCCTGGGTACTGTGCGCTGATGCGCTCCAGTTGTAGCAAGGCCATCGCAATGAACTCCCTGAATCAGTTGGTGATGAACTTGGCGCTGACGTACGGGGCGTAGTCCGGCAGTACGGCGTCGACCTTGCCTTGCTCCTTGAGGAACGCAGCGGTATCGGTCACGGCCTTGGTGGTCGGCGCGCCCAGCAGCGTCACCTGGTCGGCCGCCAGCGGGTAGACGTTGCCTTGCAGCAGCAGCGGGATGTCGCTGGCCTTGGCGCCGGAGAGTTTCACCAGCTTGTCGACGTTGCCTTTGTCGGCGAGCCAGGCTTGTGGGTCTTTGCGGTAGGCGGCGTAGGCATCCAGAGTGACTTTGGCGAAGGCTGTGACGATTTCCGGGTGCTTGGCGGCGAAATCCTTACGCACGATCCAGGCATCGAAGGTCGGTGCGCCAAACTTGGCCAGTTCGCCGGAGGTGATCAGCACCTTGCCGTTTTCCTTGGCCACGCCCAGGGCTGGGTCCCACACGTAGGTGGCGTCGATGTCACCACGCTTCCAGGCGGCGATGATCGCCGGTGGCGCGAGGTTGAGAATGGTCACTTTCGACGGGTCGATGTTCCAGTGCTTCAGCGCGGCCAGCAGGCTGTAGTGGCCGGTGGAGACGAAGGGTACGGCGATTTTCTTGCCGATCAGGTCCTGCGGGCTGTTGATCCCTGCACCGTTGCGCGCCACCAGGGCTTCGGCGCCGCCAATCTGGGTGGCGACAAGGAAGGTTTCCACCGGCACTTTGCGGGTAATGGCAGCGGTCAGCGGGCTGGAACCGAGGTAGCCGATCTGCACGTCGCCGGAGGCGATGGCGGCGATGATGTCGGCGCCATTGTCGAACTTGCGCCAGTCGATCTTGGCGTTGGTGGCTTTTTCGTACGCACCGTCGGCCTGGGCGACTTTGGCCGGGTCCACGGTGGTTTGGTACGCGATGGTCACATCCGCCGCCTGGGCAAACAGGCTGGCGCCGGCCAGGGACAGTGCGGCCAACAGGCGCAGAGGGGTCAATAGTTTCAAGGGGAAGCTCCTCAATCAGGCGGCCGAGGGTCGGCGTGTGAGGAGACTAAATGATCTAAGAATCCGAAAATAAATAACATTTTCGAATTAGCTTATGAGGAGAATGCAGCGTCAATCTTGAGTGGGCACAAGCCAAATGTGGGAGCGGGCTTGCTCGCGAAGACGGAGTGTCAGTTAACAGAGTCATCGACTGATACAACGCATTCGCGAGCAAGCCCGCTCCCACACAAGCGGGCTCCCACAGGGTTTTGGGTGCGACCTTTAGTTACTGATCGCCAAAATGCTCGCCTGGTACGAGCCCACAAACACGTCAAAGTCACCCACTTCGTTCTGCTCCAGCTCTGCCTGCTGTGCCAGCGACGTGCGCGCCAGTTCTTCAAAGTGTGCTTGCTCTGCGGCCGGCAGCGGTTCGCTGCGGAAATGCTCGGCATGCACCTGGCTCTGGTGCAGGGAAAACTGCGCAAAGCTCTCTTTACGCTCGGCCATCGCCGCCAACACCTGGGCCGACGGGGTCAGGGACGGGTCCTGGACCTTCGCCAACTGGGCGTCCAACGCCTGGCTGTGCTCGTTGATGCCGTGGCTCTGATCCAGCAGCGCGGCCAACGGGGCGATCTTCTCCAGCAGCTCGGTGGCCCATTCCTTCATGTCCACCAGCGCACCTTCACGCTGCAATTGCAGGCCCGGACGGCGACCTTCCTTGACCACGCTGAGGAAGTTGGACGTGGCGTTGCCACACTCGTTGCTGGCGAACAGCGGGCTGTCGTTCAGCGCGCAGTACAGCAGGAATGCGTCGAGGAAACGCGACTCCGGCAGGTCGATGCCCATCGGCAGGAACGGGTTGATGTCCAGGCAACGCACTTCGATGTACTGGATGCCACGGGCCATCAGTGCCTGGATCGGCCGCTCGCCGGTGTAGGTCACACGTTTTGGGCGGATGTTGGAGTAGTACTCGTTTTCGATCTGCAGGATGTTGGTGTTGAGCTGGACCCACTCACCGTCCTTGTGCGTGCCGATTTCGACGTAGGGCGGGTAGGGCGTTGCCACCGCTTCGCGCAGGCTGTCGGTGTAGCTGTTCAAATCGTTGTAGCACGGCGTGAGGCCGGCCTGGGCGTTGCTCTGGTAACCCAGGTCGCTCATGCGCAGGCTGGTGGCGTAGGGCAGGTACAGGGTGTCGGCGTCCAGCACTTCGAGCTGGTGCGAGCGACCGCGCAGGAAACCGGCGTCCAGGGCCGGCGACGCGCCGAACAGGTACATCAGCAGCCAGCTGTAGCGCCGGAAATTACGGATCAGCGCGATGTAGGCCGTGGACTGGTAATCGCGGTCGGTGCCGACAAATCCTTCAGCCTCCTTGAGCAACGGCCACAACTGTTCCGGCAGGGAAAAGTTGTAGTGGATACCGGCGATGCACTGCATGGTCTTGCCGTAGCGCAGGGCCAGGCCCTTGCGATACACGTACTTGAGCTGTCCGATATTGGAGGTGCCGTAGTAGGCAATCGGAATGTCTTCTTCGGCCGGCAACGGGCACGGCATCGAAGGGCTCCACAGGTATTCGCTGCCGAGCTTGGTGTAGGCGAAGCGGTGGATCTTGTCCAGGCTGCTCAGGGTATCGGCCGGGTCTGGCAGGGCGGGAGTGATGAACTCCAGCAGCGATTCCGAGTAGTCGGTGGTGATCTGTTCATGGGTCAGCGCGGCGCCCAGGGCTTCGGGGTGCGGCGTTTGTGCCAGGCGACCCTCGCCGGTGACGCGTAGGCATTCACGCTCGATGCCGTGCAGGCACTGCTCCAGCAGGGAGAGGTGTTCGCGCTTGCCGAGCAGAGCCAGGCGGCGGTTGAGAAGTTCGCTCAAGTTGGATTCCTTCACGCGTCAGTCGCCCCAATATGGGGGTGGGCAAGACGGTCTACAAGGGTGAAGTTAAAACTGGCGTTATCGCCTGGTCTAGAGTCGATTTGACCCGCTCTGAAAAAGCCGACTTCACTCCATGAATTTGGCTATAGCGCAGCAAGAAAATTCCGACGCTGTTTAGTGCAGCGCCGAAATTAACTCAAATCGAGGGTGGGGAGCTATAGGACAGCGAAGGTGCCCTGTGCTTTTGCGACAAGTCTGTCGCTCTGGTACACATCCGCTTCGACCACCAACGTGCGTCGGCCGGCATGAATCACCCGGCTGGTGCACAGCACCTCACCGTCTTCGACGGCGCGGATGTAGTTGATCTTGCACTCAATGGTCGCGCTCTGCTGGTCGAAACCATGGCTGCTGGAACAGGCCAGCCCCATGGTGATGTCCACCAGGCTGAAAATCGCCCCGCCGTGGAGCTTGCCCGCGCGGTTGCGCAGGTGCGGCTCCAGGGTCAGGGCCACCTCGGCAACGCCCTCTTCAAGGCGTTGCAGGCGGCAGCCGATCAGTTCGCTGAAGGCGCTCTGGGTCAACCCGGCCGGGATTTGCATCAACGTTTCTTCAACTGCTTGGCGTTGGCGAACAGCGAGGCCATGGCGTTGTTGCTTGGCGCGGCGGTGGCGGTTTCCTTGCGTGGTGCGCTGTTTTGAGACTGGCGTGGCGCCGAGCCTGGGCGGGCGCCACGGGCACCGTCGATTTTTTCGCCAGGGGTGTCGCTCATGCGCATCGACAGGCCGACGCGTTTGCGCGGGATGTCGACTTCCATGACCTTGACCTTGACCACGTCACCGGCTTTTACCGCTTCGCGTGGGTCCTTGATGAACTTCTCCGAAAGCGCAGAGATATGCACCAAACCGTCCTGATGCACGCCGATGTCCACGAAGGCTCCGAAGTTGGTCACGTTGGTGACGACGCCTTCGAGGATCATGCCCAGCTCCAGGTCCTTGAGGTCTTCGACGCCGTCCTGGAACTCGGCGGTCTTGAACTCGGGGCGTGGGTCGCGGCCAGGTTTTTCCAGCTCTTGCAGGATGTCGGTGATGGTCGGTACGCCGAAGGTTTCATCGGTGTACTTCTTCGGGTCCAGGCGCTTGAGGAACGCGGCGTCGCCGATCAGCGAGCGGATGTCGCGGTCGGTCTCGGCGGCGATGCGTTGCACCAGCGGGTAGGCTTCCGGGTGGACGGCGGAGGAATCCAGCGGGTTGTCGCCGTTCATTACGCGTAGGAAACCAGCGGCTTGCTCGAAGGTTTTCTCGCCCAGGCGTGCGACTTTTTTCAGCGCGGCGCGGGTTTTGAACGCGCCGTTTTCGTCACGGTGGGTGACGATGTTCTGCGCCAGGGTCGCGTTGAGGCCGGAAATACGCGCCAGCAGGGCTACGGAGGCGGTGTTCACGTCCACGCCCACGGCGTTTACGCAGTCTTCCACCACCGCATCCAGGCCGCGTGCCAATTTGAGCTGCGACACGTCGTGCTGGTACTGGCCGACGCCGATGGATTTAGGGTCGATCTTCACCAGTTCGGCCAGCGGGTCCTGCAAACGGCGAGCGATCGACACCGCGCCACGGATCGACACGTCGAGGTCCGGGAATTCCTTGGAAGCCAGTTCCGACGCCGAGTACACCGATGCGCCGGCTTCGGAGACCATGACCTTGGTCATCTTCATGGCTGGGTATTTTTTGATCAGTTCGGCGGCCAGCTTGTCGGTCTCGCGGCTGGCGGTGCCGTTGCCGATGGCGATCAGGTCTACCGCGTGCTTGGCGCACAGCGCGGCCAGGATCGCGAGGGTCTGGTCCCACTTGTTGTGCGGCACGTGCGGGTACACGGTGGCGTGGTCCAGCAGCTTGCCGGTGGAGTCGACCACCGCGACCTTGCAGCCGGTACGCAGGCCCGGGTCGAGGCCCAGTGTGGCACGCGGGCCGGCCGGGGCGGCCAGCAGCAGGTCGTGCAGGTTGTGGGCGAACACGTTGATCGCCTCGGTTTCCGCGCCGTCGCGCAGTTCGCCGAGCAGGTCGGTTTCGAGGTGGGTGTAGAGCTTGACCTTCCAGGTCCAGCGCACGACTTCACCGAGCCACTTGTCCGCAGGACGATTCTGATTCTGGATGCCGAATTGTTGACCGATCATGCCTTCGCACGGGTGCATCGTGCCCGGCAGCTCGTCGCCGACTTTCAGCGCGGAGCTGAGAATGCCTTCGTTGCGGCCACGGAAAATGGCGAGCGCACGGTGGGACGGCATGCTCTTGAGCGGTTCGTCGTGTTCGAAGTAGTCGCGGAACTTGGCGCCTTCTTCCTCTTTGCCGGCGATGACGCGGGCGCTGAGGATCGCTTCCTGCTTGAGGTAGGTGCGCAGTTTTTCCAGCAGGCTGGCGTCTTCGGCGAAGCGCTCCATGAGGATGTACTTGGCGCCTTCGAGGGCGGCCTTGACGTCGGCGACGCCTTTTTCGGCATTGATGAAGCGTGCGGCTTCGCTGTCCGGGGTCAGTGTCGGGTCGTTGAACAGGCCGTCGGCCAGTTCGCCCAGGCCGGCTTCCAAGGCGATCTGGCCCTTGGTGCGACGCTTCTGCTTGTACGGCAGGTAGAGGTCTTCGAGGCGGGTCTTGGTGTCGGCGAGCTTGATGTCGCGCTCCAGCTGCGGGGTCAGCTTGCCCTGTTCCTCGATGCTGGCGAGGATGCTGATGCGCCGTTCGTCGAGTTCTCGCAGGTAGCGCAGGCGCTCTTCCAGGTGACGCAGTTGGGTGTCGTCGAGGCTGCCGGTCACTTCTTTACGGTAACGGGCGATGAAGGGCACGGTGGAGCCCTCATCCAGTAGAGCGACGGCCGCTTCGACCTGTTGTGGGCGTACGCCGAGTTCCTCGGCGATGCGGCTGTTGATGCTGTCCATAAAACCACCTGAAATTCTGAAAAGCAGCTCGCAGGCCCGGAAAACAAGGCCCGGCAAGGCTGGTTGAGCGGCCCGACTGGCGCCGCTACCTGGGTCAAGAGGCAGCCTATTGACCCTCGAAATCGAAAAAATCACGACAAGCGGGTAAAAAAAGCCTGGCAGTAAACGGTAACGATCTGACGTTGCCCTGCACAAAGGCGCCGCATTATAACCAGCGTTCTGCCCTTGGGGGGTACTGCGCCTGGAGGTTGCAGGGCGCGGGTTCGCTGTCGGTAGAGGAAAAATCTGCTAACAATGCACACGGTGCGTATAACGGCAGCTAGGCCATAATGCGCGCCGAGATAAGAGGAGCATCCAATGAGCAGCACTGCACAAACTGCTGAAGGCGAAAAAATTCTCATCGTTGACGACGATCCGGGGCTGAGCAGCCTGCTGGAGCGTTTCTTCAACTCCAAGGGCTATCGTGCCCGCGCGGTGCCGAACACCGAGCAGATGGACCGCCTGTTGGGGCGTGAAGTATTCAACCTGGTCGTGCTCGACCTGATGTTGCCCGGCGAAGACGGCCTGACCGCCTGCAAACGCCTGCGCAGCGCGAACAATCAGATTCCTATCATCATGCTGACCGCCAAGGGCGATGAGCTGAGCCGCATCAAGGGCCTCGAACTGGGCGCCGATGACTATTTGGCCAAGCCGTTCAACCCCGACGAGCTGATGGCGCGGGTCAAGGCCGTATTGCGTCGCCAGGCTCCGCCGGTTCCAGGCGCGCCGGGCAGTGAAGACGAAAGCGTCACCTTTGGCGACTATGAACTGTCGCTGGCGACCCGTGAGCTCAAGCGTGGCGATGAAGTTCACATGCTGACCACCGGCGAGTTCGCCGTGCTCAAGGCGCTGGTGATGAACGCGCGCCAACCGCTGACCCGCGACAAGCTGATGAACCTGGCCCGTGGCCGAGAATGGGACGCCCTGGAGCGCTCCATCGATGTGCAGATCTCCCGTCTGCGTCGGATGATCGAGCCGGACCCGTCCAAGCCGCGATACATCCAGACGGTGTGGGGCGTGGGATATGTGTTTGTGCCGGATGGCACTGCAACCAAGTGACCGATGATTTGCAGGGGCGGGCATCCTGGCGTTCGGCTTCATGAGAGTCGACGGGGTGCCCGGCGTCTGCAATTCTGCGAGCGCCGCTCGTTCCTGCAAGGTATCTAGCTGTTTCCTATGAAAACCCCGCTGTGGTTCCCGCAAAGTTTCTTCTCCCGCACCCTTTGGCTGGTGCTGATCGTCGTTCTGTTTTCCAAGGCGCTCACGCTGGTTTATCTGTTGATGAACGAAGACGTGCTAGTGGACCGACAATACAGCCACGGGGTGGCCCTGACGCTGCGCGCCTACTGGGCCGCCGACCCCGAAAACCGCGAGAAGATCGCCAAGGCTGCCACTCTGGTCCGTGTGGCGGGCGCAGGTGTGCCCGAGGGCGAGCAGCACTGGCCCTACAGTGAGATCTACCAGCGCCAGATGCAGGCCGAACTGGGTGATGACACCGAGGTGCGGCTGCGCATGCATGTATCGCCGGCGTTATGGGTGAGGGCGCCGAGCCTGGGTGAGGATTGGCTGAAAGTGCCGCTGTATCCGCATCCGCTGCGGGGGCAGAAGATCTGGAACGTGCTGGGCTGGTTCCTGGCGATCGGGCTGCTTTCAACCGCGTCTGCGTGGATTTTCGTGCGCCAGCTCAACCAGCCGCTCAAACGCCTGGTGTTTGCCGCCCGGCAACTGGGCCAGGGGCGCAGTGTGCGCCTGCCGGTCAGCGACACGCCCAGTGAGATGACCGAGGTCTACAGCGCGTTCAACCAGATGGCGGAGGATGTCGAACAGGCCGGGCGCGAACGCGAGCTGATGCTGGCGGGGGTGTCCCATGACCTGCGTACGCCGCTGACGCGATTGCGGCTGTCACTGGAGCTGATGGGCAACCATAACGACCTGACCGATGACATGGTCCGTGACATCGAAGACATGGACGCGATTCTCGACCAGTTCCTGGCGTTTATCCGGGATGGCCGTGATGAAGTGTTGGAGGAGGTCGACCTGACGGATCTGGTACGTGAAGTCGTGGCGCCCTATAACCAGAATGGCGAACAGGTCCGCATGCGCCTTGAGCCGATCCAGCCGTTTGCGTTGCGCCGGGTGTCGATGAAGCGCCTGTTGAACAACCTGATCGGCAACGCCTTGCATCACGCCGGTTCGGATGTGGAAGTGGCGGCGTACGTTTCCGGCGACAGCGCGGCGCCTTACGTGGTGCTGAGTGTGATGGACCGGGGAGCGGGCATCGACCCGGACGAGTTGGAAGGCATTTTCAACCCGTTCACCCGTGGCGACCGTGCCCGCGGTGGCAAAGGCACTGGCCTGGGGCTGGCGATTGTGCGGCGGATTGCTTCGATGCATGGCGGCAATGTTGAGTTGCGCAACCGTGAAGAGGGTGGCCTGGAAGCGCGGGTGCGCTTGCCGTTGGGGCTGATGTTGCCCCGGGATGCGGTCTAGGCAGCAACACCATTCAAATGTGGGAGCGGGCTTGCTCGCGAATGCGATAGATCAGCCAATACATGTGCAAGCTGATCCACCGCATTCGCGAGCAAGCCCGCTCCCACACAAGCCCGCTTCCACATTGGTTTGCGGCGTTTCAACCGCCGTATTTGATCAGCCCTTGCCCTTGGTCCGCGTCATGTTCGGGCCACTATTCTTCTCCAGGTGCTGAATGATGATCCCCGCCACGTCCTTGCCCGTGGTGGTCTCGATCCCTTCCAACCCTGGGGATGAATTTACCTCCATCACCAGTGGCCCGTGGTTGGAGCGCAATATATCCACACCCGCCACGCTCAACCCCATGACCTTGGCAGCCCGCAGCGCAGTCATGCGTTCTTCCGGAGTGATCTTGATCAGGCTGGCACTGCCGCCACGGTGCAGGTTGGAACGGAACTCACCCGGTTTGGCCTGGCGCTTCATCGCCGCAATCACCTTGTCGCCGACCACGAAGCAGCGAATATCCGCACCGCCGGCTTCTTTGATGTATTCCTGCACCATGATGTTCTGCTTGAGGCCCATAAAGGCTTCGATCACCGACTCGGCCGCCGTTGCGGTTTCACACAGCACCACGCCGATACCCTGAGTGCCTTCCAATACCTTGATCACCAGCGGCGCGCCGTTGACCATTTCGATCAGGTCGGGGATGTCGTCGGGGGAGTGGGCAAAGCCGGTGACCGGCAGGCCGATGCCCCGGCGCGAGAGCAATTGCAGTGAACGCAGCTTGTCGCGCGAGCGCGCTATGGCGACCGATTCATTGAGGGGGAACACCCCCATCATTTCAAACTGGCGCAACACTGCGCAGCCATAGAACGTCACCGATGCGCCAATGCGCGGGATCACCGCATCAAAACCCTCCAGCGGCTTGCCCCGGTAGTGGATCTGCGGCTTGTGGCTGGCAATGTTCATATAGGCACGCAACGTGTCGATCACCACCATTTCGTGGCCACGTTCGGTGCCGGCCTCAACCAGGCGGCGGGTGGAATACAGACGCGGGTTTCGCGACAGCACAGCAATCTTCATGCAGCACCTGGGGCAGAAATAGTAGAGACCGGGAACACCGGCTTGTCTTGAACGTACTTGACGCTTGGATTGACCACCAACTGGCCGTCAATCAGCGCCTTGGAACCGAGCAACAGGCGGTAACGCATGGCTTTACGGCAGGCCAGGGTGAACTCCACCCGCCAGACCCGATCACCCAGCGCCAGGGTGGTGCTGATCACATAGCGCACCTGCGCATGACCGTTGGAGCTCTTGATGGTTTTCATCGTCACCAGCGGCGCTTCGCAGCGGCGGTGACGCAGTTGCACCACACTGCCCAGGTGCGCGGTAAAGCGCACCCACTGCTCACCGTCGCGCTCAAACGGCTCGATGTCGGTGGCGTGCAGGCTTGAGGTGCTGGCGCCGGTGTCGATCTTTGCGCGCAGGCCTGCCACTCCCAGGTCGGGAAGTGCCACCCACTCACGCAGACCGACAACGGTCAAATGGTCAAATGTCTTCAATATGGGTAACCGATCGATTCGCCCAGGCATGAGGGGAAACCTCAGCCAAGGCTTTGAATGCGGGCTTGGCGAACCAGTATCCCTGCATCAGAAATATTCCACAGTCGGAAAGGAAGTCACGCTCGCCGGCACTTTCGATGCCTTCGGCGATGACAGTAACCCCCAACTGCTCACAGATTGTGACAATCCCCCGGACGATCACCTGACGGACACGGTCCTGATCGACATCGCGAATCAACGCCATGTCGAGTTTGATCAGGTCAGGTTGGAAATCGGCCAGCAGATTCAGCCCCGAATAGCCCGCACCGAAATCGTCAATGGCGGTCTTGAAGCCGAATTCGCGGTATTCACGCAGAATATTCGTCAAATGGCGATAGTTATCTACATGCTCGCTTTCCAGCGTCTCGAAAACCAGCCGATCCAGCGGGAAATTATGCGCACGTGCGGCCTCCAGGGTGCTGCGAATACACAGCTCCGGGCGATAGACGGCGTTAGGCATGAAGTTGATCGAAAGGTGGGTTTGCATCCCCAGGGCCGCGGCGCCGGCAATGGCCTGGGTCCGGCAACGCTGGTCGAAGCGGTAGCGGTTGGTCTCGTTGACTTGCTCCAGCACCGAAAGCGCACCTTCACCATTAACCCCGCGCACCAGCGCTTCGTTGGCGAAAATCGAGCGGTCGCGAAGGTCGACAATCGGTTGGTAGGCGAAGGAAAAATCGAAGCCCAGGGGCTCGCTTTCCTGGCAACCCGTGCAGCGCTGGTTGGGCGAGGTGAGTGAAATGGGGAAATCGGTCACGGCATAATCCTCGCAATACAGGTTGCTACCTGGCGTATCTTAGGTGAGCCCAAGGGTTTATGCGTCGAAGGGGTTCAACGGTAAAGTTGCGACATTTTTCAGAGCGGGGAATTCAAGTGGCTCAAAAGCAGGAAGAGGAAGAGAAGGTCCGTCTGGACAAGTGGTTGTGGGCCGCGCGTTTCTATAAAACCCGCGCCCTGGCCAAGGCCGCCATCGAGAGTGGCAAGGTGCACCATCGCGGTGAACGCTGCAAGCCGGGCAAGGAACCGCGCGTCGGCGACGAATTCCAGATTCGTACGGGGTTTGATGAAAAGACCGTGGTGGTCCAGGCGCTGTCCATCGTGCGCCGTGGCGCGCCGCAAGCGCAGACGCTCTACGTCGAGACCGAAGCCAGCATCGCCAAGCGCGAGAATGCGGCGGCGATGCGCAAGGCCGGGGCCATGGGCCTGAGCACCGATGGCAAGCCGAGCAAGAAGCAGCGCCGCGATCTGTTCAAGTTTCGCGGCAGCGGCAATGACGACTAACCCCGGCTCGGGCAATCCTACGTATTACGGGTGCATGACGCTCAGGCGGCTGATCAGTGGCACGCGCTGAAACAGTCTGAAAACCGGCGCCGTCACCCGTAGCAACCCCTGCGATACTTTCGCCGCAAACGGTGTGTAATACCCCCACCCCAAAGCCAACAGCGCCAGCAATACACCACCGATGTAATCGTCCTGCCCCCAATGCGCGCCCGCCACCAGGCGCGGCATCATGAACAGCAGCGCCAGGCCCCAGATCACCAGCAGCTGGCCGATACGCTTGGTGAACACCGTCATGAACATCGCCCAGATCAACAGTACCGAGGCATGGTCCCCCGGAAAACTCTGGCTCGAACGGTCTTTGAGCTCCCAGGTCTTCTCCAGCCCGGGAAAGTAGTCGCTCATCTGAATGGCCCCGCTGATCACCATCGACGGGCTACTGTGTTGCCAGCCCATGTGTGCCGCGAGTTTGGAAAACAGCATGCGGATAAACAGCAACAGCAACAAAATGCCGACAAAACCTAACAGCGCCTGGCGTACCTGCACGGCGTTGAAGACCCAGTCGCCGCGAATCAGCAGCATCAGCAGAATCACGCCGACCACTGCATCAAACGGTCGCAGACTGGCCACGGCCCATACGTGCAGCCAGCTTGAGTGGGTTGCCAGCGGATCATTGAGCAGATGAAACAGCCATTCGTCGAAAACCACACACAGCATCTGGCCCGTGGGCCACAGCCAAAAACACAGCAGTCCGATTGCGAGTAGATTGCAAACGGCCCATCGCCCGAGGTTCCACTTGGCTTGGAACAAACCCGGATTGTTCATAAACTGTCCCCCATCGCTCTAAAAACCGCACCAAATTGGTGCTAAAGCGTTTAATTCTATAAACCTTGTAATCAATTTGTCATCAATTCAGATACCCAGACCTATGACTGATCTACCGGATACCGACTTCACCCAACGCTTCATCTTCGACGAGACCGACGCCCGTGGCGAACTGGTCTCGCTGGAGCGCAGCTACGCCGAAGTCCTCGCCAAGCACCCCTATCCGGAGCCGGTCGCGCAATTGCTCGGTGAGCTGATGGCGGCGGCTGCGCTGCTGGTGGGCACCATGAAGTTCGACGGTTTGTTGATCCTGCAGGCCCGTTCCGAAGGCCCTGTCCCATTGCTGATGATCGAATGCTCCAGTGAGCGCGACATCCGTGGCCTGGCCCGTTACGAGGCCGACCAGATCGCCCCGGACGCGACCCTGTCCGACCTGATGCCCAACGGCGTATTGGCGCTCACCGTCGATCCGACCGAAGGCCAGCGCTACCAGGGTATCGTCGACCTCGATGGTGAGACCCTGTCGGACTGCTTCACCAACTATTTCGTGATGTCCCAGCAAGTGGGCACCAAGTTCTGGCTCAACGCCGACGGCCATCGCGCCCGTGGCCTGCTGCTGCAACAACTGCCGGCTGACCGCATCAAGGACGACGACGATCGCGCCGAAAGCTGGCGCGGCCTCACCGCCCTGGCCGGTACGCTCACGGCTGAGGAACTGCTGGGCCTGAGCAACGAAACCATCCTGCACCGCCTGTACCACGAAGAAGCTGTGCGCCTGTTCGACGCACAGTCCCTGCGCTTCAATTGCAGCTGCTCACGCGAGCGCTCGGCCAATGCGCTGGTCAGCCTGGGCCTGGAAGATGCACAGAATCTGGTGGTGGAACACGGCGGCAATATCGAGATCGACTGCCAGTTCTGCAATGAACGTTACCTGTTTGATGCCGCCGATGTAGCCCAATTGTTCGCTGGCGCAGGCATCGACACCCCTTCCGATACCCGCCACTAAAACGTTTAAGCACAGGTAAATCACCTGACAAACGCCGGATTAGCGCAGTTCTGACGGGAGGGCCCTACTTTTTTTGGGCTTTTCTGGCATAATCCGGCCCACTTTTTTCGCGGTAGTAGTGCGCAACTTTCTACTACAAAACGTTTGGAGCACTCGGCCATAGGCCGACGGGGAACCTCATGACGCAAGCCAATAACGCCGTATACACCGATCTGAGTGTTGACGATCTGGTCAAAGAAGCCCTGCAGCGCGGTGAAGGCGTGCTTGCCGATACTGGCGCGCTGGTCGTAGAAACCGGTCACCGCACCGGTCGTTCGCCAGTCGATCGTTTCATCGTTGAAGAGCCAACCACCCAGGACGCCATCGCCTGGGGCCCGATCAACCGCAAGTTCCCGGCCGACAAGTTCGATGCGCTGTGGGCTCGCGTCGAGGCCTTCAACAATGCGCAAGAGCATTTCGTTTCCCACGTTCACGTAGGGGCTGCCGAAGACCACTACCTGGCCGTGAAAATGACCACCCAGACTGCCTGGCAGAACCTGTTCGGTCGTTGCCTGTTCATCAACCCGGCCCAGTACAACCCTGCCGGTCGCGATGAATGGCAAGTGCTCAACGTGGCCAACTTCGAGTGCGTGCCAGAGCGTGACGGCACCAACTCCGACGGTTGCGTGATCCTCAACTTCGCACAGAAGAAAGTGCTGATCGCCGGCATGCGTTACGCCGGTGAGATGAAAAAAGCCATGTTCTCGGTGCAGAACTTCCTGCTGCCGGCTTCCGACGTGCTGCCTATGCACTGCGCCGCCAACATCGGCGAAGCGGGCGACGTAACCCTGTTCTTCGGTCTGTCGGGCACGGGTAAAACCACCCTGTCCGCCGACGAAAGCCGTTACCTGATCGGTGACGACGAACACGGCTGGGGCGAAGGCGTGGTGTTCAACATCGAAGGCGGTTGCTATGCCAAGTGCATCGACCTGTCCGAGAAGAACGAGCCGGTCATCTGGAAAGCCATCAAGCACGGCGCCGTGCTGGAAAACGTTGTCATCGACGACGCCAAGCACGCGGACTACACCAATGTCAGCCTGACCCAGAACAGCCGCGCAGCCTACCCGCTGGAGCACGTTGCCAAGCGTTCCGAGAAAAACCTGGGCGGCGAGCCAAACGCGGTGATCTTCCTGACCTGCGACCTGACCGGCGTTCTGCCGCCCGTGTCGATCCTCAGTGAAGAACAAGCGGCCTACCACTTCCTGTCCGGCTACACCGCACTGGTGGGCTCGACCGAAATGGGTTCCGGCGGCGGCATCAAGTCGACCTTCTCCACCTGCTTCGGCGCGCCGTTCTTCCCGCGTCCGGCTGGTGAATACGCCGAGCTGCTGATCAAGCGCATCCGCGGCTTCGGCTCCAAGGTCTACCTGGTCAACACCGGCTGGACCGGCGGCGGCTACGGCGTTGGCAACCGCTTCAACATCCCGACCACTCGTGGCGTGATCGCAGCGATCCAGAGCGGCGCGTTGGTCGGTGCACAAACCGAACACCTCGACACCATCAACCTCGACGTGCCACTGGCCGTACCGGGCGTTGAGACTGGCCTGTTGAATCCACGTAACACCTGGGCTGACAAGGCTGCCTACGACGAAGCAGCGAAGGCGCTGGCTGGCCTGTTCATCGAGAACTTCAAGAAGTTTGACGTGAGCGATGCGATCAAGGCTGCCGGTCCTCAGTTGTAAGATTCGGTAGTTGTGAAAAAGCCGCCTCTTGTAGGCGGCTTTTTTGTGCGCGACAGGTCAGTCGGCGATGTGCAAAACCACGGCCCCGACCAGCACCAGCAAGACCCCCAGAATTTGCACGGCCGACAAGCGCTCCTTGAAAAACACAAACCCCAAAACCGCCGCAATCCCCCCCGACAACGTACTGATCACCGTCACCACCGACACCGACCCTGCCATCGCCCCCCACGAAAACGCCGAGAACCCACCCAGGTTCATCAAGCTCGCGCCGGTCAGCGTCGCACAGTTTTTCAGCGGCGGGATTTTCAGGCCGTCCTTGATCTTCAGCACCATCACCACCAGCACGCACAGGCCCACCAGGTAACCCAACCACAACATGGTGATCGGTCCCAGCGCCGGCAATGTATAGCGGCCTTGCAGCCAGAAGCTGGTGCCGTACAGCGTTGCCGCGAGCATGGCGTAGATGATGGACAGCCGCGGGTTGTTGTGAGGGACGTCGTTGCCCTTGTGGATGCTGGAGAGGATCACGCCAATCACGCACAGCGCGATGCAGCCCAGTTGCGTCAGGCTGATGTGTTCACCGCTGGCCCAGGACAGCAGCGTGGTGACTACGCCGTAGGACGTCACCAGCGGTGCGACGATGGCAGCCTTGCCCAGGGCGAACGCCTTGGACAGTGCGAGAGCGCCGGAGACGGTGAGCAGGGCGGCGGTGATGCCCAGTAGCCAGACGCTCAGCGCTGCATCGAGGGATTTGACGAGGAAGGTCGGGAAGATGACCAGCAACAGGGTCATGATCAAAAAGCCCAGGGCCTGGCCGAAGTACACCGCGCGCTTGACCCCGACGGCACGGGCGTTGAGGCCCACGAGAAAGTCCGTGCCGCCCCAGAGCAGGGCGGCCAGCAGGCCCATTGTTACGTCCATGTACGGTCCTTGTTGGTTCGTGCGCGGCTTGCCAGATTAGCGCAGATCGAATGTGGGAGCGGGCTTGCTCGCGAATGCTGTATTTCAGTTGGAGGTGTATCGGCTGACACTCCGTATTCGCGGGCAAGCCCGCTCCCACATTGGAACGTTGTTGTGCTTTGGGTCTGCGCTCAATCAGCTCAGGTTTTCCAAGGTCTGTGTGTCCCATCTTTGCGTCTTGATCGCCAGGTACAACATGCCGATGGTCAGCGGGATTTTGTCGCCGCGACCCTTGGCGCGATGCTTCAGGAATACATCGAACACCGGCGGGTTGAAGTAGCGATAGGCGTCGTAGTCGCCCATATCGAGAGCAAATTCCTCTTCAACGGCTTCCATGAACTGCTTGGCCTCCGCACCGTCGCAACCGAGGTCGAAGTTGATCGCGGTTTGCAGGCGCAGGGTCTTGTGTTTCGGCAAGCCGATTTCTTCGTGCAGCAGTTGCAGGAGTTGCTGCATCGCGAGGTCTTCGGGGAAGTCGGGGGCGAGGTTCATGGTGGGGGCACGCAGGAGTGGGTGAGGGGGATGGTCGCGTTGCAGGCGGTATTTGTTTCGGGTGATGAAGAGGGCCAAGCCTATCAAGAATACGAAGACAGGTAGGAAGGGCATTCTGAGGATCACCGCTACGTAGGGTAGTAGGAACGTTAAAGTGAGCCCGGTCACGAGAAATGTGAGTGCGAAACGCTTTCTGAGGGTGGGGTCTGTGATTTGGTAATGCAGCACCAAATACGTGATGAAAAAAAATACGGATTGAAGGTACATGGCCATGCAACTAAGGCTCTTCCGAGTAGATATGCATCGAGAGTGTTGAGTGCTGAGGGCCTATCCCTCCTTTCACGCTGGCCTCAAGACCTATGATGATGTCACCCGTGTGATATTTGCGAAGCTTGTTCGAAATCGTATCGCCAACAAAGCCAGCAGTTACCGCTGAAATGACAATTCCTGGCGTTGAAATAGCTCCGGAAATTATTTGTTTGATGAGGATGTTTTGGTCGTTTAACCGATCAGCTTGATTTCGTCTCAACGGATTCGAAATTGCGACTGTGATCTCGCATGGAAAATCCTTAGCCAGCATTTTTTCGTACAGATTGCGTATTTGATCGCGAACTTGCTGGGCTGCTGTTTTGGCTTCCGGTAGGCAAAGGTTGGCTAAAGCGTGTCGATTGCCAGGCAAAACAGTGAAGCGAATCACCTTGAAAATGACGCCATAGTGACCGATGTGTTGAGTCTTTTCGATGTGCATGAGGCCTTGCCCCGAAACTTTATAAGGCGCTAGTTTCGGTCAGGCAAAGGTGATTTTTGTAGAGCTAAGGAAGGGTGTTTTAAGCAGTTTCGGAGGAGGATGGCACGGCATTTGGCGGTTTCTTACAGGTGTTTCCGATTGCATGGTTTGACGTGAATCGTTTGGACGAAATTGGTTATTTGTGGGAGCCGAGTTTGTCCACGATGACGGTGGGACAGTTGGGGAAATACGGACCGATACACCGCCATCGCAGGCAAGCCAGCTCCCACAGATTTAGCTGTGTGGCTGGTTAGGTTGCTTTGGTGTTTCGGCCGCCGGTTGCAGCTGTACATGCTGTGCAGCTTCCAGCAAATCACAGCCATCCTGGACGAGGAGGTATAGCGCGTTTGTGATGTGGGATATGTCTTTGAGGTCGGCGTGTTCGAAGGTCATGCAGGAGAAGGTTTCCAGCAAGTCGGTGGCAGCGCGGATGCGTTGGTGGGCGGCGGACTGAATGTCTTCAGCGGTAGCTTGGGTGTCTATGAGTAGCGGATGAGTATCTGTGAAATTGGTACGCAACTGACGATAGCGGTCCATCGTTTCAATTATTTGCATTTGAAGGTACTCGGTTTGCTGTTGGGTAACCGACATCACCGTGGCCAAACGGTGGGTGGCGGACTGTGCGCGGGTTGGCCAGCCGGAAACAGCACTCCGACACGTCCGAAGACGTCCCCCACACAGCCGCCATAGCACTGCGATACGAGACGATAGACGTTCGAAGAGTAAGTAATGGCACTTATGTGTGCTGTTTTTCGGGTGACCAAACCCGGTCGCTGATTTGGCAGCGACGAAGCGAACCTTAGAAGTGAGTCAGTTTCCGGGCAATAAACAGATGGTTTAACTGGGCGGGGTTCGATCAGGCGCCAACAGGCCTGCTGATACACCGCTCAAAAATCGCCTCCAACCCCCGGTAATCACACGCCACCGCATCAATATTCGCCGGCACCCATGCGGCATGTTTCACCAGCCACCAGTTCACTGAAAACCCCGCATTCACGATGATCTGTTCAAACAAAATCCGCTGCGCCCGCCCGTTGCCTTCGCGGAAGGGGTGAATAACGTTGAGGTCGCCGTACGCCTCGGCAATCTGCGTCACCAGCTCGGACTGAGTCGCGCCCACGTACCAGTTGGCCGCTTCCATATGCCGGATGATTTTCGCCGCTTCCGGTGGGATACGTTCCGGGGTGCAGAACAGGGTGTCGCCTTTCTGGATGTTGACGCTGCGCAACTCGCCGGCCCAGTCGTAGAGGTCGTCGAACAGGATGTGGTGGATGTGCTGCAGGCGATCGAGGTCGTAGGGCGGAGGGAAGAGCGGGAGGTTGCCTACGGCGATTTCGGAGAGTTCCCGCTCAGCCTGGTGCAGGCGGGCTTCGTCGTGCAAATCGAGGCGGTTGCGCAGCACGCTGCTACCGGGATAGCAGTACGGGTCCTGGCCGACGCCATATTTGTCGAGCATCAGCGTGGGGTGTCGCGGTACTTGGCAAGGACGGCTTCGCGGGTCGGCAGGGGTTTGTCGACGTCGGCCGGTTGGGTGTCGAACCCTTCCAGGCGCAGGCTGGCCAGGTAATTGGAACGGCGGATCTTGTGGTAATGATCCTGTTTTTGCTCAAACGTCAGTTCGCTCATCGCAGCGTACTCCTGGGTAGCAAGGCTTGATTGTAGCGCAATGCTTCCGAGGGCAGGCGCGATAAAAACCACGTCACATTTTGTACAAATAAACTGCCAGCTCGCTGAATTCAGCGTATGTTGCAGCGCAAAATCTTGTAGGGCGATTCCGCCCACTACTTAAAGGGAGTTAAGCATGGGTTTGCTGCGTGTCGCTTCGGCGATGTCATTGTGTGCGGTAGCGTTTTCCGTCCAGGCCGAACAGTTGCCGATCGAAGTGCTCAGCGCGGTGGTCAAGGATCAGAAAATCGCTGACGCCGAAGTGCTGCTGCAACGCAACGGCACACAGAACGTGGTGGGTCGTACCAACGCGCAAGGCCAGGTGACGCTCACCAGCGAAGGCGCCGATGATGGCAGCAGCCTGCTGATCATCAAGAAGCCTGGCTATTCCAACCTGGTGGTGAAGTGCCCGTGCAAGGGCATGACCTATGCGGTCAGCCCGGTGATGGAAAACCTCGACGGCCTGCGTGTGGTGCTGACGTGGGGCAAGACCCCGGAAGACCTCGATTCCCACATGATCTTCCCCGGCAACAATATCTACTTCGAAAACAAGCAAGGTACCGACGCCGAGCTGGACGTGGACGACGTTGACAGCTACGGCCCGGAAACCATCACCCTGCAGAAAAAACACTACGGCGAAAGCTACGTGTATGCGGTGCATGACTTCACCAACGGCAGCAATCCAAGCTCGCGCCAGCTGTCCAACAGCGAGGCCAAGGTGTTTGTGTATATGGGCCAATCGCTGGTACGTACCTACTACGTGCCGCAGAACCGCACCGGCAACCTGTGGACAGTATTCCGCATGACCGGCAGCGGCGACTTCCAGGACATCAACACCTTCACCGGCGTGACTGTGGACGCGGCGAACGTGCTGAACGAAGTCAAGCCGTTGCTGGATGACAGCGTGGCGGTCTCGGCAGTGGCGGTCAGCTCCTCCGCACAAACCGATGCGAAACGTCTTAACCTGCAAGGTGAAGCGGCCTACCAGGCAGGCAAGCTGGACCAGGCGATCGACCTGTTCCGCCAAGCCATCGAGCTGGACAATGGCTTCGGCAAGGCCTACGGCAACCTGGGCCTGGCCTATCAGAAGGCTGGCAACACCGCCGAGTCGATCTGGGCCAACCGCAAGGCCATCGCTTTGGCGACTGGTGCGAATGCCCCTACCGTGCGTGCAGGGTCTTACTACAACATTGCGCGGATCTATGAAGCGGCCGGGCAGTTCCAGGATGCGTTGCGTCACTACCAGTTGGCCAAGGAACAGAAAGCCAATCCGGTGTATGACACGGCGATTGAGCGGGTGAAAAACCGCTGATTCACCGGTAATACAGAAATACAGATCTAAACAATGTGGGAAGGGGCTGGCCCCCTCCCACATTTGGTTTGCGGTGCTCCTGCAAAACCTGGTGAAACATCCCACTTCGGCCCTGCGCCATCCCCGCCCTGTGTATCATCCTGTCTCTTTTTTCCATGCGACCTTTCTCGATGCGCTGAGATTTGCGGGCTATGTTTTTGAGCCTACTCAGCGGTCAATGGAGTGACAGCTTATGCACGACACCCTCCAGCAGGTCTTTGGTTATCCACAGTTTCGTTTGGGCCAGGAACAAACGGTCAGCGCCGTGCTGGCCGGCCGTTCTGCTGCCGCGATTTTCCCCACGGGTTCCGGCAAATCCCTTTGTTATCAGCTGTCGGCAGTGCTGTTGCCGCACCTGACGCTGGTGGTGTCGCCGCTGCTGGCGCTGATGCAGGACCAGCTGGGTTTCCTGCAACGCCATGGCATTTCGGCGGGCAGCATCGATTCGGCCCAGAGCCGCGAAGACGCGAATGATGTGATGGCGCGTGCGCGTTCGGGTGAGTTGAAGATCCTGATGATTTCCGTGGAGCGCTTGAAGAACGAGCGTTTTCGCAACTTCCTGCAAAGCGTGCAGATCTCGCTGTTGGTGGTGGATGAGGCGCACTGTATTTCCGAATGGGGCCATAACTTCCGTCCGGACTATTTGAAGCTGCCGGACTACCAGCGTCAGTTCAATATCCCACAAGCCCTGCTGTTGACGGCTACGGCGACGCCCAAGGTGATTGCCGACATGCAGGCGAAGTTCGCCATTGCTGCGGACGATGTGGTCACCAGGGGCTTCTACCGGCCCAACCTCAACCTGTTGGTGGAACCCGTCAGTGGTGCAGACAAGCGCCGCCGACTGGTGCAGTGGATGAGCGAGCGGGTGGGCCAGCCGAGCATCGTTTACGTCACCTTGCAAAAAACCGCCGAACAGATTGCCGAGCATCTCAATCGCCATGGTATCCAGGCCGAGGCGTATCACGCCGGTTTGCCCCACGATAAGCGCGAGGGTATCCAGCAGCGCTTCATGGGCGGGCGCTCCAATTGCATCGTCGCCACCATCGCGTTTGGCATGGGCATCGACAAGAGCGACATCCGCAATGTGGTGCATTTCGACCTGCCCAAGTCCATCGAGAACTACAGCCAGGAAATCGGCCGCGCCGGGCGTGATGGTCAACCGTCCGATTGCCTGGTACTGGCCAACCGCGACAGCCTCAACGTGTTGGAAAACTTCGTCTATGGCGACACGCCGGAGCGGGACGGCATTCGCCGTGTGCTCGACGAGCTGCAGGCCGCGCGGGGTGACGGGCAGTGGGAGTTCCTGCTGCGCTCGCTGTCGGACCACAGCAACATCCGCGAGCTGCCGCTGAAAACGTTGCTGGTGCAGTTGGAACTCAAGGGCGTGATCGCGCCGCGCTATGCGTTTTATGCCGAATACCGCTTCAAGTACCTGATCGAACCCGAAGCCCTGCTGGCGCGTTTTTCCGGCGAGCGGCAGCAGTTTGTCGCGGCGATTATCCAGGTGTGCAAGCGGGCCAGGACTTGGGCGACGGTGGACTTCGACGCGCTTTATCAACAGCACAACGCCGGGCGCGACCGCGTGGTGAAGGCGCTGGATTACTTCCAGGAACAGGGCTTGGTCGAGCTGGAAAGCAAGCAGATGACCGAGGTCTACAGCCTGCTCGATACGGATTTCGACCCACAGGCCTTGAGCGCCGAGTTATACACAGGCTTCAAGCAGCACGAGATCGGTGAGGTGGCACGGATTCACGCCATGCTTGATCTGTTCGCCACCGAACGCTGCCTGGGGCAGCGCCTGGCGCAGTATTTTGGCGATGAAAACGCGCCGCAGCGCTGTGGGCATTGTTCGGTCTGCCACGGTGATGTGGCGCACTTACCGCCGCCGCCGGCCTTGCCGCCGCTTGTGGATAAAAACTTCATGGGGCTGTGCGGTGATTTTATCCACAGGCATCATCAGCACACCGGCCAATTGCCCGAAGCGGAACGCCTGACGCGGTTCCTCGGCGGGATCAGCGTGCCGTTGTTTACCAAGTTGAAGGCGCGGGGTATTCCGGGCTTTGCTGCGCTGGAAGATTATTCGTATGCCGAGGTACGCGAGTGGGCCGAGGTCCATTTGAATGCGCTTTGAACCCTTCTTTAGAGGTGAGCCCTATGCCTGATTCCGTGCCACAACGTGCCGATTACCTTCACTTCCAGCCGATCATCACGCGCTGGCACGACAACGATGTGTATGGCCATGTGAACAACGTGACCTACTACAGCTTTTTCGACACGGCGGTGAATACCTACCTGATCGAACAGGGTGGGTTGGATATTCACGACGGCGAAGTGGTGGGGTTCGTGGTGAGTTCGGCGTGTGATTACTTCGCGTCGATTGCCTTTCCCGAGCGCATCGACATTGGCTTGCGGGTGGGCAAGTTGGGCAACAGTTCGGTGCAGTACGAGTTGGCGGTGTTCAAGGCAGGCGAGGACGAAGCCTGTGCGGCGGGGCGCTTTGTGCATGTGTTTGTGGAGCGTGGGTCGAACCAGCCGGTGCCGATTGCGGGGGTGTTGCGCGAGGCGTTGCAACGGTTGGTGGCCTGATCGCAATCTCGCGATCCGTGGAAATCAAATGTGGGAGCTGGCTTGCCTGCGATAGCGGTGGGTCAAGTCAAGCCGTATTGCCTGACTGTTTGCTATCGCGGGCAAGCCCGCTCCCACATGAATCGTGCTGTGTGCTCTAGGTCGCGGGCTTAGCGGTGACGGTAGTGATGCTTGTTCTTGCGATGCCCGTAAGCATGCCCACGGCCACGATGGTCATCACGATCATAACGACGGTTGTCACGCGAACGACGATCATCGTCATCGCTCTTGTTGCCCATGTAGTTGCCCAGCGCACCACCCGCGCCACCGCCGGCGGCTGCGCCGATCAGGCTGCCGGTGCTGCCGCCGACACTGCGGCCCACAACGTTGCCGCCCGCTGCGCCCAACGCACCGCCGATGGCGGCTTCGCCACGGCTGCGTTTGTCGGCGCCGACCGCACTACCACCGGCGCCACCCAGGGCTGCGCCAATGGTCGAGCCGGTGTTGCCGCCAAGCTGCTGGCCAACAACCGAACCTAGAACCCCGCCCAATGCGCCGCCTACACCGGCTTCGGTGGTGCCACCGGCCATGGCTGCGCCACTGACCAGGCCAAGGGACAACAAGAGAATCGAGGAGAACTTCATTCAGGGAAACCTCAAGGGGATGACGGCGCGATCCTGAGGCTGTATCGGTATTGTGACAATAGAAATCCGACCAGTAACACGAGTTGTGCACAATTCGCTAAGTTACTGTTTTGACTAGGGAACTTAAGCTGGTTTTATGGGTCTTTAGCTACTTCGGAACGGCCGCTTTTATGCAAAAGCGGCCTTTTTTTGTGCCCGCAATTGTAGTGAGCGGGCTCGCCCGCGCTGGGTGGCGAAGCCGCCCCAAATCCATACACCTGAGTCTTTCTGATGCACCGCGGCGTACCGTTTGGGGCGGCTGCGCCGCCCAGCGCGGGCAAGCCCGCTCACTACGAGGTGATGGTCAGGCGCTGCGGGCCATGATCAGGCCGTTGTCGCTCGCGGCTTCCAGCCGGATCGCCACGAATTTCGACGTCGGCGTATGGCTGCCATCCCCAGTGCTTTCCAGTGGCACCAGTGGGTTCACTTCCGGGTAGTAGGCCGCCGCCTGTCCTGCCGGAATATCGAACGCCAGCAAGGTAAAGCCTTTCACACGGCGTTCACGGCCGTCCTCCCACAGCGACACGATGTCGGCCTTCTGCCCCGGCTTGAAGCCCAGGCGGATGATGTCGGCTTCGTTGACAAACAGCACGTCGCGCTGGCCCTTGACCCCACGGTAGCGGTCGTCCAGGCCATAAATGGTGGTGTTGTACTGATCGTGGGAGCGCATCGACTGCATGATCAGGTCCGGCACCTTGCCGGTGGCGTGGGTGCGTTCGTGGATCAGGTCCTTGGGCAGGATATTAGCGCGGAAGTTGGCGCGGCCCGACGGAGTGTTCCAGCGCCGTGAGCCGGCGGAGTTGCCGAGGTAGAAACCGCCCGGGTGCTTGATCTTCTCGTTGAAGTCCTTGAAGCCCGGGATGGTGTCGGCGATCAGTTCACGGATGCGCCCGTAGTCGGCCACCAGCCAGTTCCAGTCCACTGGTTTGCTGCCCAGGGTGGCGGCAGCGATACCGGCAAGGATCGCCGGCTCGGATTTCATCAGTTTCGACAGCGGTTGCAGTTGGCCGTTGGAGCCGTGGACCATGCTGAACGAATCTTCCACCGTCACCGCTTGCGGGCCGTCGGCCTGGATGTCGATGTCGGTACGGCCCAGGCACGGCAGGATCAGCGCGTCTTTGCCGTGCATGAGGTGGCTGCGGTTGAGCTTGGTGCTGATCTGCACGGTCAGGTCGCAGTTGCGCAGCGCTTCAAAGGTGCGCGGGCTGTCTGGGGTGGCTTGGGCGAAGTTGCCGCCCAGGCCGATAAACACCTTGGAGCGGCCTTCGAGCATGGCGTGGATCGCTTCGACCACGTTGTGGCCGTTGGTGCGTGGCACCTGGAACTGGAAGCGCCGTTCCAGGGCGTCGAGGAACGCCACCGGTGGGCGTTCGTTGATGCCCATGGTGCGGTCGCCCTGCACGTTGCTGTGGCCACGCACCGGACACAGGCCGGCGCCGGGGCGGCCGATGTTGCCGCGCAGCAGCATCAGGTTGGCGATTTCCTGGATGGTCGGCACCGAGTGACGGTGCTGGGTAATGCCCATGGCCCAGCACATGATCACGTTCTTGCCTTTGGCGTACATGCGCGCCGCCTGCTCGATCTCGACCAGCGTCAGGCCCGATTGCTCGGTGATTTCATCCCACGAGGTGTCGTCGATCCTGGCCAGGTAGTCCAGCACGTTGGCGGTGTGTTCGTTGAGGAAGTCGTGGTCGAACACCGCTTCCTTGCCTTCGGCCTGGGCCTGGCGTTCCCACAGCAGCAGGAACTTGGCCATGCCGCGCAAAATGGCCATGTCGCCACCCAGGGCCGGGCGGAAGTAGGCGGTGTTGGTCGGTTTGTCGCCGTTGGTGAGCATTTCCAGCGGGTGTTGCGGGTGCTGGAAGCGTTCCAGGCCGCGCTCTTTGAGCGGGTTGATACACACCACCTGGGCACCACGGGTCACCGCTTCGCGCAGGGGTTCAAGCATGCGTGGGTGGTTGGTGCCAGGGTTCTGGCCCCAGACGAAAATCGCGTCGGCATGTTCAAAGTCGTCAAAGGTCACGGTGCCTTTGCCCACGCCCACGCTTTGCGCCAGCGCGACGCCGCTGGCCTCGTGGCACATGTTCGAACAGTCCGGGAAGTTGTTGGTGCCGTAGGCGCGCACAAACAGTTGATACAGGTATGCCGCTTCGTTGCTGGCGCGGCCCGAGGTGTAGAACTCGGCCATATCCGGGCTGGGCAGGGCGTTGAGGTGCTTGCCCACCAGGTCGAACGCGGCTTCCCAGCTGATGGGCTGGTAGCGGTCGGTGTCGGCGTCGTAGCGCATCGGCTCGGTCAGGCGGCCCTGGTATTCCAGCCAGTAGTCGCTTTGCGCCAGCAGCGAGGTGACGCTGTGCTTGGCGAAGAACGCCGCATCGACACGGCGCTTGGTGGCTTCCCAGTTCACCGCCTTGGCGCCGTTCTCGCAGAACTTGACCATGCCGCTTTCCGGCGAGTCGCCCCAGGCGCAGCCTGGGCAGTCGAAGCCGCCGTTCTGGTTGGTCTTGAGCATCATGCGCAGGTTTTTCAGCGCGTTGTCGCTGGTCAGCCAGGCCTGGGCCACGCTGATCAGTGCGCCCCAGCCGCCGGCTGCGCCCTTGTAGGGCTTGTAGCGCGGGGTTGGGGTTTGGTCGGCTTGATTATGGTTGCTCACGGCTGGTTCTCCATCGCGGGGCTGTAGACCCGCGGCGCACTTTTCTGCGGCAGGTGAATGAGATTGAGGTTATGCCGGCGCGCCCATTGCAGGGCCAGGCCGGTGGGCGACGACAGGCTGACCAGGGTCTGGATGCCCGCGCGCAGGACTTTCTGGATCAGCTCCAGGCTGCAACGACTGGTGACAATCGCCAGGCCGCCTTCGGTCGGAATCTTTTGGCGGATCAAGGCGCCGATCAATTTATCCAGGGCGTTATGCCGGCCGATGTCTTCGCGGCCCAGCAGCAACTCGCCCTGGCTGTTCATGAATACGGCGGCATGCACCGCGCCGCTGTACTGCCCCAACGGCTGGAACGCGCTGATGCGTTGGCGCAGGCCATCAAGCCATGCGGCAGGCGGCAAGGGTGCGCCGGGCAGCACTGGCAGGTCGGGCAGGGCTTGTTCCACCGCCTCAACGCCGCACAGGCCACAGCCGCTGGTGCCGGCCAATTGGCGGCGCTGCTGCTTGAGGTTCCAGAACGCGCGACTGGAGATCTGCACCTGAGCGTACTGCGCTGAGCCAGATCCGCTGAGTTTAAGATCATAAATGTCGCTAACGTCGGCGATAATGCCGCTGCCAATACTGAAGCCGACGATAAAATCTTGCAGGTCGGTGGGCGTTACCAGCATCACCGCCTGGCTGATGTCGTTGTAGGCAATTGCCAACGCCACTTCTTCCGCCAGCGCGGTGCTGGCGACTTCGGTGTGTTCGAGATTGCAAAACTGGTAGCTCTGGCTGGCGGCCGGCGCGGGCGTATCAAGGGCGGGCGCCGCGCAGACTGGGCGCTTGGCGTTCATGGGGCAATACCACCGGCGGATTGATCAGTGTTTAGACTAGGCGCGACAAAGCGTCGCGTCTAATTGCCAGTACTGATCCGCCGATAGATGACGTCGATCAAGACTCGATTTGCGATTTCTGAAACAGCGCGAAGCACGCCTCGGCCAACGCCGAACGCGGCGCGCTACGGCGCATGATCAACCCCAGGCGCGCCAGGGTATGCGCGTCTTCGATGGGTTGCAGACGCAGGTGCTCGGTGAGCGCATCGAGGCCGCCATCGAGCGGCATCACCGCGCAACACAAACCGCCATGCACCGCTTGCAACAACTGATGGACGGCATCGGTTTGCAGCAGCGGCTGCGGGTTGAGCCCACGGCTGTGGAAGTTATGGTCGATGGATTGGCGAAAGTGCATGCCGCTGGTGAGCATGCCCAGGGGCAGTTCGGTCAGCGCTTCCCAGCTCAACGGTTTGTCGCCGAAGCTGAAGAAGCGTTGGTCATAGAGTAGGCCCATGCGGGTTTCGCCCAGGGCCAGGGAGTCGAAACGCTCGGTGTCCAGGCGCTCCAGATAGGACACGCCGAGGTCCAGGCGGTTGCTGGCCAGCTGTTCGAGGATCTGTTCGGAGCTGAGTGCCGACAGCTCGAAGCGCAGGCTCGGGTGCTCCTTGTGCAGTTGCTGCATCAAGGCCAACGGATCAAAGCTCGACAGTGGCACCACGCCCAGGCGCAACGTACCGACCAGGTTGCCGCGACAGGCGGCGGCTTCAGCCTGCAAGCCGTCATAGGCGGCCAGGACTGTTCGGGCCCAGGCCAGGACGCGTTCACCGGGGGCGGTAAAGCCTTCGAAGCGCTGGCCGCGATTGACCAACGGCAGGTCCAACTCTTCTTCAAGACTGCGCAGGCGCATCGACAGGGTCGGCTGGGTAATGTGGCAACGCGCCGCCGCCTGGCCAAAGTGCCGGGTTTCGTCGAGGGCGATGAGGAATTTCAGCTGTTTGATGTCCATCTTCGCTCCGGGCTTATTCCAATGGCGGGGGGATTCTAGCGCGTTTGGGTCTTTGGCCGGGCTGGAACCCAAATCCTCGGGACTGGTCTAGTCTTGGGCATCTGGAACTCAAATCCCAAGGAGAGCGCACTATGAGCATTTTCAGCTTTATCAAGGAAGCCGGCGAAAAGATTGTCGACCTGTTGACGCCGGGTAATGCAAACGCCAGTGAGCAGTTGAAGGACCACGTGTCCAAAGTCGGTCTGGGGAATCCGAATGTGCAGACCACGGTGGACGGCGACAAGGTGACCGTGACCGGTGAAGTGGCCACCCAGGAAGAGAAAGAGAAGATCCTGCTGGCGCTGGGCAATATTGCCGGTGTGGCCAGTGTGGATGATCAGATCAAGGTAACCGGTCCGGTAGTGGCTGCCGCCCGTTTTGTCGTGGTGAAGAAGGGCGACACGCTGAGCGCGATTTCCCTGGCGGTATATGGCAACGCCAATCAGTACAACAAGATTTTCGAGGCGAACAAGCCGCTGTTGTCGCACCCGGACAAGATCTATCCAGGCCAGACACTGCGTATCCCTGAGTAATACGCACAGCAAAATGTGGGAGCGGGCTTGCCCGCGAAAGCGGAGTGTCAGTCACTGAATGTGTTTCTGATACACCGCCTTCGCGGGCAAGCCCGCTCCCACATAGGGTTTAGAGTCCGGCAATGAGATCGCGGTAGTCGTCGACGGCCTCGAATTCCCCTGTGTCTTTGGCCCCTTTTTTACTGTCCGGCTCTTTGACCGCCAACAAATGCCCCACACCAAACGCCCGCGCACTGCGCAAAATCGGCAAGGTATCGTCGATAAACAGGCTGCGCGCCGGGTCGAAGCCGATGTCGGCTTGCAGCGCATCCCAGAACTGCGGGTTTTCCTTGGCAAAACCGTAGTCGTGGGAGCTGATCAGGCGTTCGAAGTACGGTGCCAGTTCAATCCGTTCCAATTTCAGTGACAGCGAATCACGGTGCGCGTTGGTGATCAGGATCACACGCTTGCCGGCCCGTTTGATCGCCGCGAGGAAGGTGTCTGCATCCGCGCGCAGCGCTATCAGGTGGGCGGTTTCCAGCTTGAGTTCGCGTACCGGGAGCTTGAGTTCGGCGCTCCAGAAATCCAGGCAATACCATTGCAACTGCCCGGCGTTACGCTCGAACAGGGGCTGCAACTCCATCTCGGCCATGGCCCGGCTCACGCCGTGCAGTTCGGCGTAGCGTTGGGGCAGGTGCTCCATCCAGAAATGGTTGTCGTAATGCAGGTCGAGCAGGGTGCCGTCCATGTCCAGCAGGACGGTGTCGATGGCGTGCCAGGGCAAAGAGGGCATGGGGCGGTCTCTTGTAAGTTGAAATATCCGACACAGACAATCGGAAAAGCCACGGTATAGTAACCCGATCACGCCAAGGAGCCGCTTATGCGCCAGAAACCCACCGTCCTCGCCCGCGAAATAGTCGCCAGTAGCCGTTTGTTCCGCGTGGAGGAAGTGCAATTGCGCTTCACCAATGGCGTTGAACGGACCTACGAGCGCCTGGTGGGTCGCGGTGCCGGCTACGGCGCGGTGATGATCGTGGCGATGCTCGATGACGAGCACGCGGTGCTGGTGGAAGAGTATTGCGGCGGCACCGATGAATATGAACTGTCCTTGCCCAAGGGCCTGATCGAACCCGGCGAAGATGTTCTGGCGGCTGCCGACCGTGAGCTCAAGGAAGAGGCGGGCTATGGCGCACGGCAGTTGGAACTGATTACCGAGCTGTCGCTGTCGCCCGGCTACATGAGCCAGAAAATCCAGGTGGTGCTGGCCACCGATCTCTACGAAGAGCGTCTTGAAGGTGATGAGCCCGAGCCGATGCGGGTGGACAAGGTCAACCTGCGTGAGCTGTCGATGCTGGCGCAAAACGAGCAATTCAGCGAAGGCCGCGCCCTGGCCGCGCTGTACCTGGTACGAGACCTGTTGACCCAGCGAGGAGCGTTTAACGCATGAGCGAATTGTTTTTAGGCCACCCGTTTATCGCCCCCGTTATCGAGCTGGCTCGCCAGGCCGGTGAAGTGATCCTGCCGTACTGGCGCGCCGGGGTGGCCGTGACGTCCAAGGCCGATGATTCGCCGGTGACGGCGGCCGACCTTGCCGCTCACCACCTCATCCTCGCGGGCCTGACCGCGCTGGACCCGAGCATCCCGGTCCTGTCCGAAGAGGATGCCGACATTGACCAAAGCGTACGCGCCGCTTGGCAGCGCTGGTGGTTGGTGGACCCGCTGGACGGCACCAAGGAATTTATCGCCGGCAGCGAAGAGTTCACCGTCAACATCGCCTTGATCGAGCAGGGCCGCGTGGTGTTTGGCGTGGTGTCGATGCCGACCAACGGGCGTTGCTACTTCGGTGGTGCGGGCCTGGGCGCATGGCGTTCGGATGTGAATGAAGCGCACAAGCCGATCCAGGTGCGCACGGCCCCGGCGGCCGGCGAGGCGTTTACCGTGGTCGCCAGCCGTCGGCATACCAGCCCGGAGCAGGAGCGTCTGCTGGACGGTTTGAGTGAAGGCTTGGGAGCGCTGAAGCTGGCGAATATCGGCAGTTCGCTGAAGTTCTGCCTGTTGGCCGAAGGCAGTGCCGACTGTTATCCACGACTGGCGCCGACATCGCAGTGGGACACCGCCGCGGCCCAAGGCGTGCTGGAAGGCGCGGGTGGCGAAGTGTTGGAGTTGAGCGGCGTGCCGTTCAGTTATCCGGCGCGGGCGTCGTTGTTGAATCCGTTCTTTTTGGCATTGCCGGCCAAAGCGCCGTGGCGCGAACGCTTGCTGAGCCTGGCTCGGTCTTAGAACTACAGCAGATCAAAAGTGTGGGAGCGGGCTTGCTCGCGAAAGCGGTAGATCAGTCAGAAATGTTCTAGCTGACACTCCGCATTCGCGAGCAAGCCCGCTCCCACAATTGTTTGGTGTTGTTGCGGTTAGCGGTGCAGGACGTATTGACCGGTAAAGGCAACGGCGCAGTCCTCGCTACCCTCATTCACAATCCACGTCTGCAGCGTCAACCGTGCACGACCATAGCGCTTGTAGGTCGCCACAAACCGCTTCCACACCTTCTCCTCCGGCGCCTGGCACACCACGGTCGCGTCGCGGGTGACGGGCAGCGGATAACTGATCTGCCCCTCCTGAATCACGATGTGCCCGTCCTCAATCCCTTCTTCACGCAACTGCAAGTGCAGCCAACCCCAACCCGCCAGTACCGCGCCGCAGTACAGGCTGCCGCCAAACATGGTGCTCTTGTGGTTGATATTGGCCTGCAACGGCAGGTGCAATTCCAGCCGCCCGTGCTGCCAGCCGCGCACCTTGAGGCCCATTTCCCGGGTCAGGGGGATGTCGTGGTGCAGGACGGATTCGAGGTATTGGCTGTCGCGGCTCATGGCGGTCTCTTTGGCGTGGGTCATTCGTCGTCGCCGCTTTGGTTGGCGAAGTTCAGGCCGTGCTTGCGCAGTTTGTCGTGCAGGGTCTTGCGCGGCACGCCGAGGGCTTCGGCGAGGCTGCGCATGGAACCGTGGGGGCGCGTCAGTTCGGCGGCGATCAGGCTTTTTTCAAACTGTTCGACCTGCTCGCTCAAGCCGCCCGGGGTGGAGGTCAGTACGCTGGCGAACGGGTTGTCGGGCGTGGCGTCCAGGGCCAGCTCAAGCCCCAGGGCGAAGCGTTCGGCGGCGTTCTGCAGTTCGCGCACGTTGCCTGGCCAGTTGTGGCGCAACAGCAGGGCGCGCTGGCCTGGTTGCAGTTCGTGCAGGGGCAGGCCATGGCGGCTGCTGGCTTCGTCGGCGAAGTGCTGGAACAGCATCAACGCATCTTCGCCGCGCTCGCGCAGTGGCGGAATGCGTAGCGAGGCGACGTTGAGGCGGTAATACAAGTCGGCGCGGAAACGGCCCTGGTCGGCGGACTGGCGCAGGTCTTCCTTGGTGGCGGCGATGATGCGGATGTCCAGCGGGATCAACTGATTGCCGCCCAGGCGTTCCACCACGCGTTCTTGCAGCAGGCGCAGCAACTTGACCTGTACGTCCAGGCTCATGCTCTCGATTTCATCGAGGAACAGCGTGCCGCCGTTGGCGAATTCGAACTTGCCGATGCGGCGCTTCTGCGCGCCGGTGAACGCGCCCGGCTCGTGGCCGAACAGCTCGCTTTCCACCACCGATTCGGCCAGGGCACCGGCGTTGATCGCCACGAACGGCCCGCTGCGGCGGCTCGACAAATCGTGCAGTGCACGGGCCACCACCTCTTTGCCGGCACCGGTTTCGCCCAGGATCAGCACATCGGCCTTGGTCGCCGCCAGGGCACCGATCTGCTCGCGCAGGCGCAGCATCTGGGGCGAGTGGCCGACCAGTCGGGTACTCAATTGCTGGCGATCGCTGAGGGCCAGGCGCAGGCTGCGGTTGTCCAGTACCAGGCGGCGCAGGGCCAGGGCGCGGCGCACGCTGTCGAGCAGGGCGTCGCTGGCGAAGGGTTTTTCGAGGAAGTCATAGGCCCCGGCACGCATGGCCTGCACCGCCAGCGGCACATCGCCGTGGCCGGTGATCAGCAGCACTGGCAGGTCCGGGTCCTGGCCGTGCAGTTCGGTGAGCAGCTCCAGGCCGTCCATGCCAGGCATGCGGATGTCGCTGACCACCACCCCTGGCCAATCCCGCGACAGGCGTGCGGTGAGGCCGTTGGCTTCGCCCAGGGGCAGGACTTTCAGCCCGGCCAGGTCCAGGGTCTGGCACAGGGCCTGGCGCAGGTGTGGATCGTCGTCGATCAACACCACCTGAATGCCGTTCTCGATACTCATACACTGCGGTCCTCGGACGGTTGCAGACTGACGCCCGGCGAGCCGGCACGCAATTTCAAGGTTAACAACGCGCCGCCTTCCTTGTGGTTGGCGAACAGCAACTCGCCACCAAACGCCCGCATCAGGGTGTCACAGATCGCCAGGCCGAGCCCCAGGCCCTGGGTGCGCGTCTTGGTGGTGTAGAACGGCTCGCTGGCGCGGCCCAGGGCTTCCATGCAAAAGCCCGGGCCGTTGTCGCGGATGTACAGGTTGACGCCCTGTTCGGTGGTTTCGGCACTCAGCCAGAGCTTGCGCGGCGGGCCTTTTTCGGTGAGGGCGTCGAGCGCGTTGGCCAGCAGGTTGCCGAGCACCTGGCGCAGCCGGGTTTCGCCGGCTTCTACCCACAACGTCGCTTCCGGCAAATCGCGGATCAGCTCGACTTCCATCGAGCGGCGTCGCTTGGCCAGCAACGCCAGTGCATCGTCCAGCGCCGGTTGCAGGCCGACGCTCTCCGGCGCATGCCGGTCGCGACGGGCGAAGGCGCGCAGGTGGGCGATGATCGAGGCCATGCGCCCGGTCAGTTCGCTGATCAGCTTGAGGTTGCCGCGGGCGTCGTCGGTGCGCTGGTGGTCGAGCAGGATCTCGGCGTTTTCCGCATAGCTGCGAATCGCTGCCAAGGGCTGGTTGAGCTCGTGGCTGATGCTCGCCGACATGGTGCCCAGCGCTGACAGTTTGCCGGCCTGCACCAGGTCATCCTGGGCACGCACCAATTCCTGCTGCGCGTGTTCGCGCTCCAGCACTTCCTGTTTCAGGCGCCGGTTGAGGCCTTCCAGATCGCTGGTGCGCTCGATCACGCGGGCTTCCAGCTCGCGACGCGCCTTGGCTTCAAAGGCGATGCGCTCCAGGTAGTGGCGACGGCGCTGCATCATCAGGCCGAGCAACAGCATCAGCACCAGCAACGTCGCGCCGCCGACGGCGACCACGGTGCGCACCGGGCGGTTGATCAGGGATTGTGGCGCGAGGATCTCCACGTTCCAGCCGGTTTCGGCAATGGCCGTGGATTGGCGCAGCCACGCGGTGGAGCTGAGGGTCAGTGGCTGCGGGTCGCGGGTCGGGTAGGGCTGGATGGCGGTGATTGCCTGGCGCTCTTCGGCGGTCAGCGGGCGGGTGGCGCGGAAGCGCCATTGCGGGCGTGAGGTGAGGATCACCACGCCGTTGTGGTCGGTCACCAGCAGTTGTTCCGGGGTCTTGCCCCAGAGGCTTTCGGTGTGGTCCAGGTCGACCTTGACCACCAGCACGCCGATGATGTTTTCGCCATCGCGCACGGCGGCGGCGAAGAAGTAGCCGCGCTTGGCCGAGGTGGTGCCCAGGCCGAAGAAACGCCCCAGGCGCCCGGCCATGGCTTCGCTGAAATAGGGACGGAACGAGAAATTGCGCCCGACGAAGCTGTCCTGTTTATCCCAGTTCGACGCGGCGAGGGTCTTGCCGTGGGTGTCCATCAGGTACATCACTTCCACCCCGGCCTGGGCGGCGACGTCCTTGAGCAGCTGGTTGGCATTGGCCAGGTTGGTGCTGACCTGGGGCGCCGCCAATGCGGTGCGCAGGGCCGGCAGGTCGCCGAGGATCTGCGGCAGTACTTCGAAGCGGTGCAGGGTGCCGAGCAGGTTGGCGACGTACAGGTCGAGGGTCTGGCGGTTCTGCCCGGCCAGTTCGCTGCGGTAGTAGCGCTCGGCCAGGTGCTCCAGCGGCCACAGCAGCGGTGCCAGGCACAACGCCAACAGGGCGAGGCTGCGCCAGCGGGGTCTTCGCGGGAGAGGTGGAGTCATGGGAGTCGGGCGCCTGTGAGTACAGGCGCATTATGCCTAGTGCTGCTGTGCAAGACACTCGCGCAATGCGTCTTGCCACTGCGGCTGGCTGACCTGCCATTGCTGTTGCAGGCGGCGGCAATCGAGGCGCGAGTTCAACGGGCGCTGCGCGGGCGTCGGGTAGGCGCTGGAGGGGATCGCTTCCAGCTCGGCACAGGCTTTGCCCTCGGCGCGCAAATGTTCGCCAATCGCTTGGGCGAAGCCGAACCACGAGGTTTCGCCCTGGGCCGTCAGGTGATAGACGCCCCATTGCCCCGCATCACCGGCCTGCCAGCGCTCGATCAAGGCGCGGGTGCTGCTGGCAATGCTGCCGGCCCAGGTGGGTGCGCCGATCTGGTCGGCGACAATGCGCATCTGCGGCTTCTCCTGCAGCAGGCGTTGCATGGTCAGCAGGAAGTTCTTGCCATGGTTGGAGTACACCCAACTGGTACGCAGGATCAGGTATTCGCCACCCACCGCCGCAATCGCCTGCTCGCCGGCCAGCTTGCTCTGGCCGTAGACACCGAGCGGGTTCGGCGTGTCGGCTTCGGTGTAGGGCGCCGGTTTGCGGCCGTCGAACACGTAGTCGGTGGAGTAGTGGATCAACGGGATGCCCAGGGCCTTGGCCTCTTCGGCGAGGATGCCGGAGGCGCTGGCGTTGATCGCGAACGCGACGTCCGGTTCGCTTTCGGCCAGGTCGACGGCGGTGTGGGCGGCGGCGTTGATGATCAGGTCGGGACGCTGGGCGCGCACCTGCTGACGGATTTGCTCGGGGTTGGCCAGGTCGAGTCTGTCGCGGCCCAGCACAATCAGTTCGCCGAGGCCCAGGAGCTGCTGTTGCAGGGCCTGGGAGACTTGGCCGTGTTGGCCGGTGATGAGGATTTTCAGAGGGCTGGTCATGGGAACAGGTCGGCTTCTTTCAGGCTTTTGCCATTCTGGTCCTTGGCGGACAGGGTCGGGGTTGCGGTCAACTGCCAATCGATATTGAGGTCTGGATCGTCCCAGCGGATGCAGCGCTCTGCCGACGGTGTGTAGTAATCCGTTGTCTTGTACAGGAACTCCGCGTGCTCACTGAGCACCACAAAACCGTGGGCAAATCCCGGTGGAATCCACAGTTGGCGATTATTGTCGGCAGATAGCCGTACGCTGGCCCATTGGCCGAAATGAGGCGAGCTGCGGCGAATGTCCACGGCCACGTCCAGCACTTCACCGGCCGTCACGCGGACCAGTTTTCCCTGGGCGTGCTCGACTTGGTAGTGCAGGCCGCGCAATACGCCTTTTTGCGAGCGAGAGTGGTTGTCCTGCACGAAATGCTGTTGCAGCCCGGTGGCCTGGGCAAACGCCCGGGCATTGAAACTCTCATAGAAAAAACCGCGTTCATCGCCAAAAACCTTTGGCTCGATGATCAATACACCGGGCAACTCAGTGGCGGTTACATTCATAGGTTTTCCCCGGCAAGAGAGTAGAGGTATTGGCCATAGCCGGTCTTGCCGAAGTATTTGGCACGCGCCAGCAAGTGATCCCGGTTGATCCAGCTATTCTCGTAGGCGATTTCTTCCAGGCAGGCCACCTTCAGGCCCTGGCGATGTTCGATGGTCTGCACGTAGGTGGAGGCTTCGAGCAGGCTGTCATGGGTGCCGGTATCGAGCCAGGCAAAGCCACGACCGAAACGCTCTACGTGCAGGTCGCCACGCTTGAGGTAGGCGTTGTTGACGTCGGTAATCTCCAACTCGCCACGGGGCGAAGGCTTGACGGCCTTGGCGATGCTGATTACGTCGTTGTCGTAGAAGTACAGGCCGGTCACGGCATACGATGATTTGGGCTTGGCCGGTTTTTCCTCGATGGACAGGGCGCGACCGTCTTTGTCGAAGTCGATGACACCGAAGCGCTCCGGGTCCTTGACCCAGTAGCCGAAGACGGTGGCACCCGAAGGGCGCTGCGCGGCGGCACGCAACTGGTCGCCGAAGTGTTGGCCGTGGAAGATGTTGTCGCCCAGGATCAGGCAGACCGGGTCATCACCGATGAACTCCTCGCCGATGATGAAGGCCTGGGCCAGGCCGTCCGGCGACGGCTGCTCGGCATAGCTGAAGCGCACGCCGAACTGGCTGCCATCGCCGAGCAGGTTGCGGTACTGCGGCAAATCCACCGGCGTGGAGATCACCAGGATTTCCTTGATCCCCGCCAGCATCAGCACCGAGATCGGGTAGTAGATCATCGGCTTGTCATACACCGGCAGCAGTTGCTTGGAGACACCCAGGGTGATGGGGTGAAGGCGGGTGCCGGAGCCGCCGGCCAATACGATTCCCTTCATCATGCGATCAGATCCTTTAGATTGGTGTTGCCGAGTCGTTCACCTTGATAGCTGCCGTCCTGGACCCTGCGGCACCATTCCAGGTTATCGAGATACCACTGTACGGTTTTGCGCAGGCCGGTTTCGAAGGTTTCTTCGGGGGTCCAGCCCAATTCGCGTTCGATCTTGCCGGCATCGATCGCGTAGCGCTGATCGTGGCCTGGACGATCCTTGACGAAGGTGATCAGGTCGGTGAATTTTTCGACACCCGCCGGGCGTTGAGGCGCCAGTTCTTCCAGCAGGCCACAGATACCGCGTACCACGTCGATGTTCTTTTGCTCGTTATGCCCGCCGATGTTGTAGGTCTCGCCCACCGCACCTTCAGTCACGACCTTGAGCAGCGCACGGGCGTGATCTTCGACGAACAGCCAGTCGCGCACCTGCAAACCATCGCCATAGACCGGCAGCGGCTTGCCCGCAAGGGCGTTGAGGATCACCAGCGGGATGAGCTTTTCGGGAAAGTGGAAGGGGCCGTAGTTGTTCGAGCAGTTGGTCAGCAATACCGGCAGGCCATAGGTGCGCTGCCAGGCGCGGACCAGGTGGTCGGACGCTGCCTTGCTCGCGGAGTAAGGCGAGCTGGGGGCGTAGGGCGTGGTTTCGGTGAACAGATCGTCCACGCCGTGCAGGTCGCCGTACACTTCGTCGGTGGAAATGTGGTGGAAACGGAACGCACTGCGGGCCGGCTCGGTCAGCGTCTGCCAGTAGGCGCGGGTGGCCTCCAGCAGGCTGTAGGTGCCGACGATATTGGTCTGGATAAAGTCCGATGGGCCGTCAATCGAACGGTCGACATGGGACTCGGCAGCTAGGTGCATGATTGCCTGTGGCTCGAAACGTGCGAGCACGGCGCTGACTGTGGCTTGGTCAATGATGTCGGCCTGGACGAACTCATAGCGGCTGTTGGTGGCAATACTGGTCAGTGATTCCAGATTGCCAGCGTACGTCAGCTTGTCCAGGTTGAGCACTTCGTGCTCGGTGTGTTGAATCAGGTGGCGGATCAGGGCGGAGCCAATAAAACCCGCTCCGCCGGTGATGAGAATGCGCATGTCGGAGGGCCTTTTTCTAAGACGGGTGTTTTGCGAATGGAGCATAGCTTGAGTTGTGGAGCCGGGCGGCGCAAGCACGGTATGCGCAGGGGGTTGCCTAAACCCCCCGAACAGTGGCGAGATACACGTCTAAAAAATAGAGGATGCCCCCATGCTGCTCGCCACGTTGATTCACCGCGCCAGTCTACCCTGCCCGCAAGTGGGCCTCGACCAGGCGGCACAATTACTTGAGCAGCATTACGGGCTAACTGGCACCTTGCAATCACTGGGCAGCCAACAAGACCTCAATTACAAGGTCGACAGCGCCCGTGGCCGGTTCGTTCTGAAAATCTGCCGGGGCGACTACGCCGCTGTGGAGTTGCAGGCCCAGCATGCCGCACTCAACAGCCTGCACGCCGTACGCGTACCACAGGTGATAAAGGCGCTCAATGGCGAAGAGTTGCTGACCATCACCCACGCCGGGCAAACCCTGCACCTGCGCGTGCTGGACTACATCGATGGCCAGCCGCTGACCCATCTGCCGCACCTGGGCCGCGAGGTGATCGCAGGCTTCGGCGACCTGTGCGGGCGCATGAGCCTGGCCCTGGCGCCGTTCGGGCACCCGGGCCTGGACCGCACGCTGCAATGGGACCCGCGCCACGCGCCTGAGTTGATCACGCACTTGTTGGCAACCCTGGAAAACCTGCCGTACCGCGCCGAACTGGAGCGGGTCGCCGAGCAGGTCGAGGCGCATATCCGGCCGCTGGCGGAGCACCTGCCGTGGCAGGCCGTGCACATGGACATCACCGACGACAATGTGGTCTGGCAGCGTGACGCCCAGCGGCATTGGCGGGTTGAGGGCGTGATTGATTTCGGTGATCTGGTGCACACCTGGCGCATTGCCGACCTGTCGGTGACCTGCGCGGCGCTGCTGCATCACGCCGAGGGCGACCCCTTTGCGATCTTGCCGGCAGTGCAGGCGTTTCATGCGGTTACGCCGCTGCGCCGTGAAGAGTTGCAGGCGCTATGGCCGCTGATCGTGGCGCGGGCGGCGGTGCTGGTACTGAGCAGTGAGCAGCAACAGCGGCTGGACCCGGATAACGCTTACCTGCTGAAGAACGCTGAACATGAGTGGGAAATTTTCCACGTGGCAACGTCGGTGCCGTTCGCGTTGATGGACGCGGCGATCTTGCGCAGCGTCGGCGAGAACCTGCTGCCGTTTGCCAGCCAGGATTTCGCGCCGTTGTTGCCGGAGCTGGTGGGGCGTGAGTTTGCGTTGATCGACCTGGGCGTGCTCAGCCCGCATTTCGAGGCGGGCAATTGGGAGCAGCCCGGTATTGATCGCCGGCTGCTGGACGAAGCGGCGGCGGTGCATGGGTTGGCGGCCAGCCGCTACGGCCAATATCGGCTTTCGCGCACCAACCCGGACAGTGCCGCGGAGCCTGAGACATTCGCGCTGCATGTTGAGCTGCATCTGCCCCACGGCACGCTGTTGGAAGCGCCTTTCGCCGGGACGCTGCATCACGACGCCGACGGTCTTGTGAGTGTGCAGGGCGTCGAGTTGAGCCTGCGGTTGTGGGGGCTGACAACCGGGTTGAAACCGGGGGCGCTGCTGGTTGAGGGCCAGGTGCTCGGCGAGGTGCATGCGCCGTTGATCGTGCAACTGTGCCGGGCGGACGTTACGCCACCGCTGTTCTGCACGCCGTCGCGCGCCATGGCCTGGCAGGCCCTGTGCCCGTCGCCAGCGGCGTTGCTGGGGCTGGCCTGTGATGCCGAACCCGAGCTGGACCCCAAGGTATTGCTGGCCCGACGCGACGCCAGTTTCGCCCGTTCGCAAAAACACTATTACGTCGACCCGCCGCGTATCGAACGCGGCTGGCGCAACCACCTGATCGACATGCAGGGCCGCTCCTACCTGGACATGCTCAACAACGTCGCAGTCCTCGGCCACGGCCACCCGCGCATGGCGGCGGTGGCGGCGCGGCAGTGGTCGCTGCTCAATACCAACTCGCGCTTCCATTACGCGGCGATTGCCGAATTTTCCGAGCGCTTGCTGGCGCTGGCGCCCAAGGGGATGGACCGGGTGTTCCTGGTCAACAGCGGCACCGAGGCCAATGATTTGGCGATCCGCCTGGCCTGGGCCTACAGCGGCGGGCGCGACATGCTCAGCGTGCTGGAGGCGTATCACGGCTGGTCGGTGGCGGCGGATGCGGTGTCCACCTCGATTGCCGACAACCCCCAGGCGCTGAGCAGCCGCCCGGATTGGGTGCATCCGGTGACTGCGCCGAACACCTATCGAGGCGAGTTTCGCGGCCCGGACAGTGCGCCGGACTACGTACGAAGTGTGGAGCACAACCTGGCGAAAATCGCCGCTAATCAGCGCCAGCTGGCGGGTTTCATCTGCGAGCCGGTGTACGGCAATGCCGGTGGCATCTCGTTGCCCGCGGGGTATTTGCAGCAAGTGTATGGGCTGGTCCGCGCCCAGGGTGGCGTATGCATCGCCGACGAGGTGCAGGTGGGTTACGGGCGCATGGGCCGCTTCTTCTGGGGCTTTGAAGAGCAGGGCGTGGTGCCGGACATCATCACCATGGCCAAGGGCATGGGTAACGGCCAGCCGCTGGGCGCGGTGATCACCCGGCGGGAGATTGCCGAGGCGCTGGAGGCCGAGGGGTATTTCTTCTCGTCGTCGGGGGGCAGCCCGGTGAGTTGCCGGATCGGCATGGCGGTGCTGGATGTGATGGAGGAAGAAAAGCTGTGGGAAAACGCCCAGGTGGTTGGCGGGCATTTCAAGGCACGCCTGGAGGAATTGATCGAGCGGCATCCACTGGTCGGGGCGGTTCACGGTTCCGGCTTTTACCTGGGGCTGGAGCTGGTTCGCGACCGTCAGACTCTGGAGCCGGCCACCGAAGAAACCACGTTGCTGTGTGATCGCCTGCGCGAGCTGGGGATTTTCATGCAGCCAACCGGCGACTATCTGAACATCCTCAAGATCAAACCGCCGATGGTCACGTCCAGGCGCAGCGTGGATTTTTTTGTCGACATGCTGTCGAAGGTGCTCGATGAGCAACTGTAGTTAATCGATTGTTATCGGTTATTTCTTGTCATATTTATTGGCTAGCATCATTGCTTGCTTTTAAAGCCGATTTTTATCCGTTATAAAGTCGGCCTTTGCCCCATTCGGAGTCCTGATCGCCATGACCACCCTGCACAGCACACCTCGCGCCGATGGCTTCTACATGCCTGCCGAATGGGCGCCACAGACCCAGACCTGGATGATCTGGCCCGAGCGCCCGGACAACTGGCGCCTGGGCGGCAAGCCGGCGCAAGCGGCGCATGTGGCGGTGGCCAAGGCCATTGCGCGTTTTGAACCGGTGACGGTGGCGGTGTCCGCCGGCCAGTACGAAAACGCCCGTGCACGCCTGGATGTGCCGAATATCCGTGTGGTGGAAATGTCCAGCGACGACGCCTGGGTGCGTGACACCGGGCCGACCTTCGTGATCAACGACAGCGGCGAAGTGCGCGGTGTGAACTGGGACTTCAACGCCTGGGGCGGCTTTGATGGTGGCCTGTACGCGCCGTGGAACCGCGATTCGCAAGTGGGCGGCAAGATCCTCGAGATTGAACGCGCGCCGCGCTACCGCACCGAGGGTTTTGTGTTGGAAGGCGGTTCGATTCACGTCGACGGCGAAGGCACGTTGATCACCACCGAAGAGTGCCTGCTCAACCGCAATCGCAACCCACATCTGGATCGCACGGCAATCGAAGCGGTGCTCAGCGCCAACCTGGCTGTGGATAAGATCATCTGGTTGCCGGATGGCCTGTTCAACGATGAAACCGACGGCCATGTGGATAACTTCTGCTGCTACGTGCGCCCGGGCGAAGTGCTGCTGGCCTGGACCGACGACCCGCAAGACCCCAACTACGCGCGCTGCCACGCCGCCCTGGACGTGCTGCAAAGCAGCACCGACGCCAAGGGCCGCCCGTTCACAGTGCACAAAATGCCGATCCCGGGGCCGTTGTACGCCACCGAGGAAGAGTGCGCCGGTGTCGACCCGGTGGACGGTTCGCAGGAACGTAATCCGAGCGTGCGCCTGGCCGGTTCCTACGTGAACTTCCTGATCGTCAACGGCGGCATCATCGCGCCAAGTTTCGACGACCCACTGGACGGCCAGGCCAGGGTCATCCTGCAGAACCTGTTCCCACAGCATGAAGTGGTGATGGTGCCGGGCCGCGAACTGTTACTGGGCGGCGGGAATATTCATTGCCTTACCCAACAGCAGCCGGCTCCACAGAAAAACTGAGTGCAGTTGTAACAGCAGCGTGACGGTGACTGGCGCCCCAACGCGGCCATCACCCACAGCAAGCCCGCGGCCCAGCAAGGCCGCGGGCTTTTTTGTGTGCGCCTGGCGATAAAACGCCGACATTGGCATAGCTCTTGTATCGCTGTTGCGACAGTGATCCAGGTTTATGGCTGTGCAGTTCTGTCATAAACCTTGAGTAAGTTGGCCGCTCACGCAGTAGGAGA
Source organism: Pseudomonas sp. AF03-9 (assembly GCF_020515815.1). NCBI lineage: Bacteria > Pseudomonadati > Pseudomonadota > Gammaproteobacteria > Pseudomonadales > Pseudomonadaceae > Pseudomonas > Pseudomonas sp. AF03-9. The sequence goes on from NZ_JAHPJF010000015.1 coordinate 202,238, forward strand.
GAGCGCTGAAATGAGTCCTCAAATCAACCTGATGTACACGCGCACGTTTCACCCTATGCGGGTTGACGGCGACGCGATCCAAGCACTGGGGCTCTGGTTGAAGGAAAACGGCTCACGGAAGAGCAGGCTGCCGGATTTGCGCAGCATGATGAGCCAACGGTATCCGGTGGGGCTGTTCAGTGAAGATGAAGTGCACGCGTTGTGTGATTTGCTGAAAAATTAAAAGAACACTGCATTCAAAAAAATGTGGGAGCGGGCTTGCTCGCGAATACGGTGAATCAGTCAATACATCTGGTGACTGGCACTCCGTATTCGCGAGCAAGCCCGCTCCCACATTGGGATGGTGTTCTGTCTTAGAAGCTGTAGGTGCCGGTTACGACCAGGCTACGCGGCTCCCCCGGCTGGATCTGCGCCACACTCGTCGCCGAGGCGTAGTAGGTCTTGTCGGCGATGTTGTTCAGCGCCGCACGCACATCCCATTCCTTCTGACGGAACCCGGCCAGCGCATCCCAGCGGCCATATCCCGGTAGGACCACGGTGTTCAAGCTGTCGGCATAACGATCGCCCACCAGGGTCAAGCCGGTTTCCGCGTACCAGCCCATTTCCGGTTTCCAGGTGATGAACAGGCTGCCATTGCGCTTGGCCACGTCGCTGACCCGCTTGCCTTCGAAGCCGTTGTTGTCCTTCACGACCGTGGCGTCCTGCAGGCCGATACCACCGCGCACGTACCAGTTGCCGACGATCTTGCCGCTGGCGGTCAGTTCCACGCCGCGCGAGCGTTGCAGGCCGCTGAGCAGGGTGATGGAGCGGTCCTGCGGGTCGGCGGTGCGGCGGTTGTAGAGTTCCAGTTCGTATACCGCCAGGGTGGTGCTCAGGCGGTCGTCGAACCAGTCGCTTTTGACGCCGATTTCTTTTTGCTTGGTCAGCTCGGGGCTCAGGTCGTTGACGCTGCCTGCGGCATTCGGGGTGATGCCGATCACGCCGCCGCCCGCTGGCGAGAAGGTCTTGCTCCACGAGGCGTAGAACGAGTGGTTTTCCAGCGGCGTCCAGACCAGGCCGAAACGCGGGCTGGTGCTGTGGCTTTCGACAGCTTGCTGGCGGTTGAGCAGCTTGTTCTTGGAGTCCACTTCAAACCGGTCGTAGCGCAGGCCGGCGAGCACTTGCCATTGATCGTTCAGGCGCAGTTGGTCCTGCACGTAGACGGCGCGGCTTTCGACTTCGGTGTGGGCGTTGCTCCACACGTTCATTCGCCCGGTGTGGCGCTGGTTGCGATTGGGCTGGTTGAGGTCGAGGCTCGGCACGGTGCGACTGACCGCCGCGGTGTACAGCTTCGGGTCCCGGCGCTGGTTGCCCAGTTCAAGGCCTGTCAGCAAGCGGTGTTCCAGGCCGTAGGTGCTGAAGCCACCTTCCAGTTCGACGTTGTTGAAGACGTTGCGGGTGGTCAGGTCCTGCTGCCAGCGCTGGCGCGTGACGCTGTTGGTCGCCGGAACGTAGGCGGTTTGATAGGTGTTGTCGAAATCGCTGTCGAGCTTGAACACGCCCAGGGTCTGGCGCAGCTGCCAGTTGTCGTTGAGTTCATAGCTCAGCTTGGAGCGCAGCGACTGGGACTTGTCGTCGATGTAGTCGCGGTTGTCACCGTAGGTGGTGCCGCGGCTCACATCGGCCGGGCGGCCGTTGACGCCGGGAATGCCGCGATCCGGTGTGCGGTTGTAGCGGCTGTATTCGTATTGCACCAGCCAGTTCAGGTCCGGCGTGAGCTGCCAGCTCATGGACGGCGCAAACAGTTGGCGGTTGCCACTGACACCGTCGCGAAAACTGTTGTTGTCCTGGTTGCCCATGTTCAGGCGCAGGCTGATGTTATCGCTGGGGTCGGTGCTCAGGTCGGCATACAGACTGCGCAGGTCGTTGCTGCCGCCCTGGGCTTCGATGCTGGACTTGTGCCCGGCGATCGGCAGCTTGCTCACACGGTTGACGATCCCTCCCTGACCGCCTCGCCCGTAGAGTACGGCCGCCGGGCCCTTGAGCACTTCGATGCGCTCGATGTTGTGCAGGTCGCGTACATATTGGCTGTCGTCGCGAATGCCATCGAGGTAGAAATCGTTGCTCGCGTCGAAACCGCGAATGCGCAGGCTGTCGAAGCGTGTGTCGGCGCCGCTGCTGACGTTGGGGATACCGCTCAAGGCCTGGCCCAGGTCGTTGGTGCCGTAGGAACGCAGGCTTTCAGTCTTTACCGAGTCGATGGCTTGGGGCACATACCGCACCGGGGTGGCAGTGCGTGTGGCGGTGCTGGTTTGCTTGATGCGCGGGTCGTCTTCATCCGCTTCGGCGCTGATCGAGGTGGCAGGCAAGGTGGTGGTGGCACAGGCAAAACCGGCAGACAGCAAGACGGAAAGCCCAAGGGTGATGGGCGACAGGCGTGGGGCAGGCATGGGGGAAATGTATCCGGATTATTGGGGAGGAAAACTGCGCGTTAATGGTAATGCTTTGCATTTGCGCGCGTTATCCAATACCAAATGTATCGGCTTTGAAATATGTTACGAAATGTGTGTTTTTCGTCGTTGGAAGGGTTTTTTGGTCGTTTTCAGAAAGGCTGTAGGCCTTTGCTTAGAATTTTTTCGCTTAAATACAGACGATTCGCGAAATTGACACATAGTTCCGGGCGCGACTAGGATTGCGTCCAACGCCTGTGGCTAACAGCCATGACTCCTCTAATAAAAAAAGGCCCGCGGCAGACTCGTCGTCCGCGGGCCTTCTTTTTCCCGGGAAAAGTCGACGCCAGAAAGCAATACGGAGCCTGGTGTCATAGCGCGTACTCAACCAGTAATAAGGAATATAAGAAATGTTGAAGCAACGGATGAGTCTGATCGCTCTGGGGATTTTGAGCGCATCGACAGCAATGGCTAACGATCAAGCGGAATCGAAGGGTTTCGTTGAAGACAGCCACCTGAACATCGCTGCACGTAACGCGTACATCAGCCGTGATTACAAAGACCACAACCAGGACAAAGCGGAATGGGGCCAAGGCTTCATCGGCAAGTTCGAGTCCGGTTTCACCCAAGGCACCGTCGGTGTGGGTGTGGACGTGCTGGGCCAATACGCTATCCGTCTGGACGGTGGTAAAGGTCGCAGCGGCGGTGGCGGTATCGACTTCTTCAAGCAAGGCGACAGCGGCTCGGCCGCCAATGACCTGGCCAAAGGCGGCGCAGCGGTCAAGGCACGTATCTCCAACACCGTGTTGAAATACGGTCAGCAGCTGCCGAACGTACCGGTCCTGGCCTACGACAGTGGCCGTCTGTTGGCGGAAACCTACGAGGGCACCTCGATTGTTTCCAAGGAAATCGCCGGTCTGCAACTGGACGCTGGTCACTTCACCAAGCAAGGTCGCAAGAGCGCCGAAGGCAGCGACAGCGGTCACCTGAAGAGCATCGACTACGTCGGCGGTAGCTACAAGTTCACCGAAAGCCTGTCGGCCGCGCTGTACGCTTCCGATATGCAGGACGTGCTGAAGAAGCAATACGTCAACGTCAACTACGTGCTGGCCCTGCCAGAAAAGCAATCGTTGACCTTTGACTTCAACGGCTACAAAACCAAGCTGGACAAAGATTTCGCCCAGCTGACCCAAGGCGACCAAGACGCCCGCGACAACAAAATCTGGAGCCTGGCCGCCACTTGGGCTGTTGGCGCACACAGCTTCACCCTCGCTCATCAGCGCAGCACCGGCGACACCGGCTACCTGTACAGCGGCTACCACCAGGACAACAAGAACAGCGGCATCGGCGACGGTGGCAACACCATCCTGCTGGCCAACTCCTACTGGTCTGACTTCAACGGCAAGGACGAGCGTTCCTGGCAGGTTGGCTACGGCCTGGACTTCAGCGCCTACGGCGTGCCTGGCCTGAGCTACAACGTGGCGTACGTGCGCGGCACCAACATCGACGACGGTTCCAACCGCGGCAATGGCACCGAGCGGGAGATCTTCAACCAGTTCAAATACGTGGTTCAGAGCGGCCCGGCCAAAGACCTGAGCCTGCGCGCTCGCGCCTCGTGGCTGCGCGTTTCGAACAACGCCAGCAACTACAACATTGGCGGTAACGAACTGCGTCTGTTCGCTGACTACCCGATCAACGTTTTCTAAGTGATCGTGTGTAGCGCCTGATTCAAGGCGATAAAAAACCCCGACTGGTTCGGGGTTTTTTTATGCCGCCGGATCAGTCCTCGCGCTGTTGCAAGATCCTGCGCGCCAGTGCCGCGTTTTTGTAGTTGAGCATCATCGACAGCCCTTCATAGGGTTCGATCTTCTTATTGTCGACACACAGCTGCGCCATGTGCAGCAGCACCTGGCGCTTCTTCCTGTTGACCCGTGCGCCGGGTACGCCGAACGCGGTTTTGCGCGTTGCCGGCAGCGGCGCTTCGGGTGTGAGCTGCACGGTTACCCAGATGCCCTGGACGAACTGCAAGCTGACCTCGTCGATATGCTCGATCGGCAGCAGTTGCGCGAGGTTGTTGAACACAAAATGTTCCGGCGTCAGGCGCAACGCAGTCTGGGGTGCACGCTTGAAGCGGCGGATGCCCAGCCACAGCAGGGCCAGCCCGATCAGACTGAGGCACGCACCTGCGCCAAGCGCCGACAGCGGCGTGCCCTTCAAGCGTTCCGGGGCGAGCCAGGGACGGCTGATGGCGAACAACCCGGCGAGTACAAAAGGTGTCGACGCCAGCGCCATCAGCGCGCCGCGCCAGCGACCGCCTTCATGGAAGGTCCGTTCGCCCTCGACCGAGTCCACCATGGTTTCCAGCAACTGCATATGTGCCAACTCTTCAGACACCATCACGGCGGTCAGGTCGCGGGACAGGGCTTCACGCAGGGCCTGCGGCGCGCTGAAGCACGCGTCGATCTGTGTGTTGGCTGCCCCTGCATCCACGGCACGTGTGGCGCTGCGCACGCTGTCATCGACGGTCACTTGCAATGCCTGCAGGCGCTCGCCATTGGACGGGTGGGTATCGGTGGGGTGCGGCTGCTGGCTCTCCAATGCCTCGGGTGGCAGTTGCAACTCCATGACTTGCAGCGCCATGAGGACGGCGTTTGGCAGATCGCGTTCAGCGGCGTTTGCGCCCTTGTCCATCAAGGTATCGTCCAGCGCCACGTGCAACACCGACACCCGCAACAACGCCGATGCCATGGCGGCACTGCCCACCAGCCGCGCGCCGGCGGCGTCGGCAAGCAACTCGCGCTCGCGGCGCCAATGGTTTACGGCGTGGTCGAAACGCTCCATGAAAAACACGCCAAGCATGAACGACGGGCGCATCAGGCGACCCTGGAGCGGATCGCTGGCCAGTATCGTGTCAGCCAATGCGCCAAGGCTGCGGCTGACCCCATCGTAGATCGGCAAAAAACGCAGGCTGTACTCGGTGTCTTCACCGGCAAAGTGCGCCAGTTCGTGCCCGATCACCGCGCCGATTTCTTCACGGTCCAGCAGCCCCAGGTACAGCAGCGGGACATGCAGGGTGCGGCCGTGCAAGAGGGTTTCGGCGGGCATCACCAGGGCTGCGCTGGAGGTCACGTAAAAGTCCTGGGTCAGGCTCGCCACGATATGCTCCGGTGGCAATGCACCCAACCTGGCGGCCAACTCATCGACATGGCGCCACAACCCCGGCGCCTGCTCGGGCGTCACGCGCTGGCCAAACATCTCCAGCGGCGTGGGCTCGAACATCGCCAGCATCGGGCGCAATTGCTTGAGCAGCAGCCAGATCGAATACAGGCACAACGCCGCGACCATTCCCAGCATGCCCATCAGCTTCATTACGCCGCTGCCGAGCTTGCCCACATGCCACAGCGCCAGCCCCTCGAAGACCAGCACCAGCGCTACCGTCGCGGCCATTGCCACCACATGACTCACCAACACGTAGGGCAACAGGCGGCTGCCCAGGCTGAACACGCGCAGCAACTGTTCGCGGGACTGCTGCGCGCGGCGCCCGGCCCAATGCGTACCAGCGAGTGCGGCCAGGCCGATCAACGTCGCGAGCAGCCCGAGGCCGATCACCCAGGGGGCCAGTGCGCGCAAGACGCGGTTGATGCGGTGGGCGGTGGGAAACTCGGCTTCGACCTTCTCCAGACGCGCGAGGGCGGCCTGGACGGTGATCATGCCTTCCGGCGGCGCGACATCGGCCTCGGGTTGCCTGGCCGCCACGGCTTGCAGGGTTTGTTTGTAGAGGTCGGTACTGATGTGCTGGTCGATCATCGCCGTTGTGGCGCGGTCAGCCCGCTGCAACTCCCAGCCGCCGAGGGCGGCCAGCAGCAGCGGGAAAATGACCAGCAGAAAGATGAGTTTCAGGGCGTTCATGGGAGTCCGTTCGCGACGCGTTAAATTTGGGTTATACCGAAAAACGCGCGGGCGGGAGGCCAAAATTTGCCGTGATGTGATGCAAAACGCCTCGGCTGATCAGCGGCCGAGGCGTTCAGGTGCCGCGATCAGAAATTCCAGCGGGTGCTGAGCATCACGTTGCGCGGGTCGCCGTAGTAGGCCGAGTTATAGAAGCCGATGTTGGTGTAGTAGGTCTTGTCGAACACGTTGTTGACGTTGAGCGTCGCCGAGACGTTGTCGGTGATCTGGTAGCGGGCCATCAGGTCCACCAGCCACAGCGGGTCCTGAGAGAAATTGTCCTGGGTGCCGGTGGTGTAGTTGTTGGTCAACAGCTTCCAGCCCGTGCCTTGCCAGCGCACGCCGCTGCCCAGGGTGAGTTTGTCCAGCGCGCCGGTCAGCTTGTAGCTGGTGTAGAGGTTGAACTGGTCTTCCGGCTCCCAGGTGGACAGCTTCTCACCCTGTTTGTCGCGCATGACTTTGTGGGTGTACCCCGCCTGCAATTGCCAGCCGGGTGCCAGCTCGCCGGAGATTTCCGCTTCGTAGCCCTTGGTCTTGGATTCCACGCCTTTATAAGCGCCGTCCAGCCCGGGAATGGTGCCGGCGACGTAGCTGTCGTCGGTGACCGCACGGTTGTCCTCGTGGATTTCAAAGTAGGCGAGGCTGGCGTTCAGGCGGCCGTCGAAGAATGCGCCCTTGAGCCCGATCTCGTAGTTCTGGCCTTCATCCGGCTCGACCGGTTTGTTATTGAGGTCGCGGTATTCGCGTTGCGGCAGGTAGATCTCGGTGTAGCTGGCGTATGCCGACAGGTTGTCGTTGAGGTCGTAGGTGAGACCGGCGTAGGGCACGACCTTGCCGGTGTCCTTGACCTGGCTGGTGCCGGTGACTTCGAAGTTGTTGACCCGGGTGCCGAGCATCAGGTGCATGGCGTCCGTGACGTTGAAGCGGGCGGTGACGTAACCGGCGCTCTGGCGGGTGGTTTCGTCGTTGTAATTAGTCATCGGGCCACGGCCGGGTTCTTCGGCGTCGCCATCCCAGGGGAAATAGTCGTGGCTGTTGCCGTTGGCGTAGACGGCGGCGGTGTAGTCTTTGCCGGTCCAGCGCGAGCGCGACACCGAGGTGCCGACCACCAGTTCATGTTCGCGGCCAAACAGGCTGAACGGGCCGGTGGCGTACAGATCGCCGGTGTCGCTGGTGGTTTCACCGTAGTAGGCGCGGGTCAGCAGCTTGGCTTTGCCGGTGGTTGCGTTCGGACTCAGCAGGGCGGACAGCGGTGCGTCGTAGCCGTTGATCTGGTGGTTGTATTGGGCCTTGCCTACCCAGCCGTTGGCGAATTCGTGTTCGAGTGTGGCGAAGCCGGTTCGGGTGTACTGCGCCCACTCGCTGAACTTGGCGCCGTTGTTGAATGAACGCGGCGTGTTGATGCGGTTGCCCGCCGAATCGTACAGCGCGGCCGAGCCGGACCAGCTGGAGCCCTGCGGGTTGCTGTCCTGGTAGTCGGCGCCGACGGTCAGTAGCGTGTCGGGCGACAGGTCGAACTCCAGGATGCCGTAGTACACGGCGGTCTGGCGCTGGTAATGGTCGAGGAACGAGTGTTTGTCCTGATAGGCCGCGACCGCACGTCCACGGACGTTGCCCGACTCGGTCAGCGGGCCGCTGACATCGACTTCCGAGCGATAGTTGTCCCAGGTGCCTGCGCCCAGGTCGATATAGCCTTTGAATTCGGAGGTAGGTTTCTTGCGCACCATATTGATCGTGCCACCCAGGCCACCAGCGCCGGTGAGCAGGCCGGTGGCGCCCTTGAGAATCTCGACGCGGTCGTAGATCACCGTATCGGTGAGGGTGTGGCCGGAGGAGTACTGCGCATCCTGCAGGATCGGAATGCCGTCGTACTGAAAGTTGCGGATGGCAAAGCCACGGGAGTAGTAGGACGTGCGTTCACTGTCGTAAGCCGCGACCGTGATGCCTGGTGTGTGGCGCATCACGTCGTCGAGGGACTTGAGATTGAAGTCATCCATGGCCTGGCGGGTCACCACGGAGATCGACTGTGGCGTCTCCCTTGGCGTGAGCACCAATTTGGTTGCGGTGGCGATGGTGCCCGGGGTGTAGGAGCCGCTGCCTTCGGTCACGGTGCCGAGCTGGTTGGTGGTGACTTCGGTGGCGCGCAGTTGCAGGGTGGTTTCACTGGTGTTCGCGACTAGCACATATCCGCCGTTGCTCTGGCGTTGCGCGGTCAGCCCGCTGTTGGCCAGCAAGCGTGCGAGACCCTCTTCTACGGTGAACGAACCTTTGAGCCCTGCGCTGGTGAGGTTGCGCGTCTGTTGGGTATCGAACGAAATCGTCACCCCCGCTTGCACGCCAAATTGGCTCAGGGCGTTGCCCAGCGAGCCCGGCGCAATCTCGTATGTGGCTTGGCTTTGGGCGTGTGCGGCAGTCGATTTCAGCGCCAGTGCGGGAAGGCTGGCAAGGGTCAAGCCAAAGAGCGCCAGGCGCACGGCACGGGCCATTGCCGTCTTGGCGGTAAGCGGAAGCGGGAGCATTCGATTGTCCTTGCGTAGTCTTGGCAGAGAGCCGCTGTGTGCGCGGCTTGTGTCATTGACGGATGAGAATCGAAATCAGCAAGGCTGCTCGCCGCTTTATTTACAGCGCTTCGACGTTGACCCAGTAGCGCGTCAGGTACGTCACTTTCACGGGTAGGGATTTGCCGAGGTTTTGTAGGACTGTGTCGGTATCATCAATCCGAAAGGCGCCAGAAATACTGAGGTTCTTTACCTCAGGCGCACAGCGCAAAACGCCGGGACGGTAGCGGTTCAACTGCGTGATGAAATCCCCCAGGCGCCAGTCGTCCACGCTCAGCATGCCCTGGACCCACGCGGTCGAGCCCTGCGGCAAGGGGCGAGGGCGGCCGATGGCGTTGTGGTCGAAGCTGACCTGCTGGTTTGCTTCCAGCTTCAGCGGTTGCGCGTGACTACTGTGCGGAAGGACTTCGACAGCGGCCTGCAAGACGCCGACTTGACTGTGATCGCCCCACTGGCGAACGCTGAACTGCGTACCAAGGGCGCGCACGTTGCCATCGCGGGTGCTCACACTGAACGGGCGCTGCGCCGGGTCCTTGGCGGTTTGCACGAAGATTTCGCCCTGGTACAGCGTGATCAGGCGTTGATGGGCGTCGAACTGAATATCCAGCGCCGTATCGACATTCATCTCTAACCGCGTGCCATCGTCCAGCTGCAGCGAGCGCCGCTCACCGGCCCCGGTGCGCTGGCTGGCGAGCATCGAGCGATACGGCACCTGCTCCACCGCCAGCCATGAACCGGCGCCGACTGCCATCAGCATGCCGAGGATCTTCAACACGTCACGCCGCTGCTGTTGCGCCGCCCCCAACCCGGAAAGCGCCGCCCGCTGCGGCATGCGTGACCACTGCTGTTGCAGGGCCTCCACCCGTGCCCACGCCGCCGCATGTTGCGGGCTGGCGTGCAACCACGACTGCCAGGCGAGGGTGCGGGCTTCGTCCGGCGCGCCGTCATTCAATTGCACGTACCAGGTGGCGGCGGCTTCCAGCGTCTTCAGATCCAGCGGCGTAGCCATCAGGGTTCGACCAGCAACAGGCATTGGGTCATGGCACGAATCAAATGATTCTTCACCGTCGTCACCGATACCCCGAACCGCTCGGCGACCGCGACATAACTCAACCCTTCCAGCTGCACCGCAAGGAAAATGTTGCGTGTACGCGGGCCCAACTCGTCGAGCAAACTGTCGACCGCCAACAACATCTCAATGATCGACAATCGCACCTCGGGCGACACGGCCACCGGTTCCGGTTGTTGCGCCAACGCAAACAGATACGCCTGCTCGATCGCCCGCCGGCGGGACTTATCGATCAATAACGAGCGCGCAATCGCACTCAGATAGCCCCGCGGCTCACGGATCGGCTCCGCGTTGCGGGCCGTCATGACGCGTATGAAGGTGTCCTGCGCCAAGTCAGACGCATCCGCCGCATTGCCCAGACGCACGCGCAACCAGCCTTTGAGCCAACTGTTGTGTTCGCTGTAGAGCTGATGAAGTGCGGAGTGATCGAGGGGTGACATGGGTGGGCCATTGTGGGGTAAATGGTAATGGCTCTCATTATTGTGATGGTGGAGTGTTTAGGCAAGGGGCTTGGAGGGAGTGGCATTTGTCCAGAAGCAACAAAACGAAAGACATCCCGAAGTATCCGGCGACGACCTGCTAATTTTGAAAAGTATTGAAGGTGTAAGATGCCCAGTAAACGCTCACCATCATCGAGGCTGCCATGACCGGGATTTCCCTGAACCTGCCGGAAGACCTTTCGAACTCGCTTTCCGATCTGGCCAAGACGAATGGCCAAACTGTTAGCTATCTGGCAATGGACGTGCTTCGCGACTACATCGAGCATGAGCGGACGCTCACAGCGCAGATACAACTGGCAGTAGAGGAGGCGGATCAAGGGAAATTCGCCACCGACGATCAGGTTGCAGCGATGCGCGCACGACGTTGGAGCAGGAATGCGGGTTGAGTGGCTTGAAAAAGCCCTCAAAAACCTGGAAGACGAAGCGAGTTACATAGCCCTTGAAAATCCCAAGGCTGCTGACGACTTCTCCGACGCGATCTTCGCCAGCGTAGACAATCTGGCTCAATTCCCAACGATGGGCCGTGAAGGTCGAGTGAAGAACACCTGGGAATGGGCGGTGCCCAATTGGTCTTACCTCACTCCCTACCGAGTGCGCAGTGATAGTCTTCAGATCCTTGGGGTATTTCACACACGGCAACGACCTCGTACCAAGTGGTGACGGGTGGTGAGCCAAAGTGTGCGTATGCCCGGGCATATTCCTAGAAACAACAAAGCTCCTGCATTTCTGCAGGGGCTCTTGTTTTATAGAGTGCGGCACCAGGAGTCGAAGCCTGTAATAACTATCTGATTTTTATAGATTTTTTATAACTTGTACTTCAGTCTATCTCTAAAACTATCCTTTGGCAGTCGCCTGATGTTTGACATGCGCGGCATAAGACGAACTTTGAACATATGGCCGATATATGACAGCGTACCCTTCTTAAATAACCGGACGGTTGCGGGGGCAGCAGGCTGCCCCACGCTGAGCTTGGCGTAGGAAACTATCGGTCAAAACTGCCTTGGATCGTGGTCTCATACCAAGCAAAATCTAATAACAACACTATCTGGGAAAAGGCCGCTCAAAAGCTATCTGATATATACTCCGATAATATCTTTAAAAATAACAGCCCCCTTAGCATCAGTTACTACAGCTTCCATGGTATGCAACCCGCGATACGCTGTCGAATCCGTATGGATCTGAGGGTTAGCCCTAAAGAAACTTGTCAAATAGTTGTTGTCTTTAATAACTGAAGTTTTTGTAATAGGGAAAGTCCCTCGCTGCCCTTTCAGCTGAGCTTCTGTACCATGATTTCGCTTCGTCAGCTTCAGCTCGAGGGGGAAGTCTTGGCTAGCATGAACCGACTTATCAAATATAACTTTGAATTTAAGACTGAGGTTTTTGTTGAGCATTCTTGAAATCGACGGATACTCAACCAAAGTATTTCCATCTGCAATGAAGCACTTAAAAGATATGCCAGGGCATGACACCACCATCGAGTTTGGATGCGATTCTTTTAGCTCAGTTGCAAATGGAAGCAAATCTCTATACTTAGCATGATCCAGCTCCCTTACCTTGTATGTGTGAACCCGTCCTTCTCGATCCGTATATGACTTAGGGAGATTCGGCAAGGGGATAGTTTCTATCTCACCGTTTTTATTTTTTTGGGTGCGAGTTCTGATTTTTGTATAATCCTCAGGAAGATCAATTTCTTCCATGATACTTCGACCAAGCATCGACTTGTTCTTGCCAGCGATACCTTGAAGCTTCGCCGCAACATCCACAAAGAAGGATGTTGGAGTTACTTCGTAAACTCCTCTAAATCCGTAAGACGCCCACAACACGTCATCGTGAGAGCCGTAGTCCAAGCCAATGCGAAAACCCAAATAATCTGCCTTGGGATTCTGAAAATATTTCTGCTCAAGAACAGGAATGATGGTTCCCGTCATCAAGGACTCAAGAACTGAAACGCAATTAATAGCATTAATTATGCTGTCGTCTTTATCCTGTGCTTTACCTCCAAAGAAGGCTAGCAAGGCGTCTCCCATAAACCGATGAACATGCCCATCCATGGCTCGCACGGTTTCAGCTGCAGCTTTCAAAATCGTATTCTTGATAGCTACGACTTCATGAAGCTCATATATAAAAGTAAGTCTTGTTGAGTTTTTTATATCTAGAAAAAGCGAACAGATGTAATGATTCTCCTGGTCATCAGTTTCCGCGAGATGCACAAAGTCAGGATGAGTGCCAATTTTACTTTGGTTAACTCCATCCCTTCTAAACGAAGTGCGAATATCCTGCTGAATTGCTTCCTGATCAAAAGCATCTGATGTCGCTAGTGACTTTTCAACATGTTCATTCAAACTTTCCATTGATGCGCGCCCCAGCGCAGCATCCATTGCGAAAGACTTCTTTTTATTGCTCTTCTTTATTTCCGAATCCAACATCCGGGCAAAAGATTCTCTTGAAATACTTCTCTTCAACACAGATCCCTCTACGAAAAAGCATTAATAACAAAAGCTACAAGAAATACTGAGACACACAAAAAATGAACGCACAGAACAACGGATAATTTTTGTATGAGCCAAAATTTTCGATCGACAATTTTTGCCAAAGTAAATACTTGGCCACTCAAATCATTTAGATAGTCTTCATCAGAGACTTCGTTGATTCGTTTAGCATAACCATCAGAACCGCTTTTAGCGCCTGCTATATCGCCATAAAAAATTAGTGACTCTCCTCTGTTTTTTTCAGGGCTACTAAATGTCACAGGGAATATAGTAAAGCATGCCATTAGCATACAGGTAACAGCGGCAATCAAGCTAAAACAACCAAATAAACCAATGCACACGATAATTTGAGTTGTATTTGCCACTTCCAGCTTACCAAGCAGAGCAAATATTAGTGCAATTACTGCCGCGCAGTAAGACATGATAATTGTACACTTGGTATTGGTCGTGCCAATGTAAACATCTATCCGTTTGATTACCTCAAACTGATTTTTTATCTTTTGCTCTATAACCTTGCTCAAATCATCACCTTGCTGCTTACAATCAGTCATGGATTTCCCTATGATATAACTGGGAGGTTAGGTCTAAGAGCAATAATACATAGCATACACCGAAGATGTAGCGACGATAGCTCAGCGCCATCACCACGTCTAGCGATGGTCAATGGGTCTTCTTCTCTTGACTAATTCGCTGCTTTAGAGATTGAAAATCCATGACGTTTCTAAACGTCGAGCAAGCAGCCGGACAGTCAGCAAGTAGTAGTATCGCGTAGCGTCGCTGTGTTGACGCATGCGATGTTCGAGAAACCAAGCCAAATTTTTTCTTTGCCAAGCCCAAGGTGTTTCTCGCTGCCAGCGCTCTGCAATTGCAGCCTGGATGATCTGCGCCTGCCGCAAATGACGTTGCCGTGTAGCGTGGGACCCAGTCAGCACCCCTGCTAGAAACAATTCCATATCGAATGGCTTACTCATGCTCGCCCACCAATGTAGGCCGCGACCACGTCGATCCGACCGTGCCCCAGCTCATAGCTGATTTGTCTCCGGGCCTCATGATCAAGATTTCTATCTAGCTGAAAACATCGACCGCCGTTGAGAGGCGCGCGGTGTTGGGTGATCTGCTCATAGCGCTCACATGCGTACGCCGCTCGTAGCTCATGAAAGCCTTTGAGCTTGTGTGCGTGCAGGGTATCCCTCGCATGGCGGATGACTTGTTGCAGAAGGTTCACGTAGCTTTCATCAGGCGCAACCAGGTTGCGGCTACCGAAAGGCGACGCCTGCCGTGCAAACCCAAGTGCACCTCGAACATAGTCGTCCACCGTAATCCAGCGTGGCGCCGAGGCGCCGGCGCGGCCACCTTTGGCGCCATCCTGAATGTTAATTCTGCCCAGGTCGTTGGCCTCACGGCTAAGCCGTGGCAAGTCGGCTAGGATAGCCTCACGCAAGCGCATGCCGGTGGCTCGCGCCAACAGAACGATCGCTGCAGCCCGTCTCTGATCACAGGTGCAAAGCGCATCGACGATCTGCTTAACCTGTTCGCGGTCCTGCCCTTGCGGAACCGATTGGCGAACTCCGGTGCGTTGCATACCCAACGCCTTGCTCGGACTTGGCGACTTCACGTATTGATCACCGCGAAGCGCAGCCATGGTTGTGTTAACGCTGGATAGCCGATTTTGTACGGTGCTGACGGCGAGGTCACCGCGTCCAACCACTTCGCGCAGATACGCCGCATAGTCTGCCAATACCTTCCGATCAATTTGCCGCGCATCATTGATACCGGGTCCCTGTTCGGAGCGGCACCACTTCACGAACGCCTGCCAGCGATCACAGTGCGCTTTGACCGTACCGTAATGACCGCCGCCGAACATATCTTTCAGTGCCTGCGGTCCTGCGTAACTCAGTTGTCTGCCGTAGCCGAAATTGCGGCCACCGCGTCTACCCACCAATGCCATGTCGGTCACCTCATCTGCCGTTCTCCGGTCCTCGCCCCACGTCATCCCGCCATGGATGTTGAGTGTTATCAGGGATCAAGGCCCCTGCGACCTGTGAGGGTTGTCCACTAACGCGGGACTGGCGGCTCTTTACGACCGGGAGCTTGGGCATCTCATGATCTGGCCTCCTGAACACTTCCAAGGAAGTGGGCGGGTGGAGGCTGCACTGGCTGACGAGACCAACGCCGCGAGATCCTGAGTTAGGTAAAAGCAGTGATGCGATGACCGGGGCATGCCTGACTGTCAGTCAGGTGCAGTCAATTCCTTGGGCTGCGGCACCATCATCAGCATCGCTGTTGCTGGTGACTTCGGTGTTTGTCACGCCGATTGTCACGAGGGGAAATGCCGCAATGCCTTGTACGAGTTGGGCTGCAGCAGCGGTAGGAGCGCCCGTCTCTTTCCGGAAGAAAGAGACGGGCGCAGGTTGGCGCAATGAATGGCCAAGCGGATAGGTTGCTGCAGGGCAGCTATGAAAGGGGGTGAGTTGCCGCAGTGGGCACACTGGTAAAAGTAGGCATCCATCACATCGCTGTGACCGTGCGAGCCGCCGGACGCTAATCGCACTTTGGGAGAACCACCACCGTGTGGCGTAGCCTTAAAGGTTCTGGCTACCTGGGGTTGCTGTCAACGACAGCGCTTTGCCCGATCTTTTCTACTCCTGTGGATAATTCGGGTCAAGGCTCCAGTTTTCGGGAGTTCTGCGGCTGTGGGTGAAATTATCCACCGGTGGAAATCAGTGGTTTTCCACAGACAGTTGTGTGGGCTTTAGATTTTTTAAGTGAGGTCCATCCAAGCAGGGCGGCTTTGCAGCCCTGTTTGGATGGACCCGCGTGGACAAGCGGATCGCTGAGATATGAGGACCGAGCGCTTACTCAGTTGCGCCACGTTTTGCTTTTAGGCGAGTGACGTTCGCTCCTGTCTGGTTGGCGAATTCGTGTGGAGTGACATGCTCCTGCCGGTTGGCCTCCAGGTACCGGCTCCACCAGTTCATGATCAGCCTGCGCTCCTCGATGAATTCGGCCTTGTGGATGTAAGCGGCGCGGACGTTGTTGCGTTCTTTGTGGCTCATCTGCCTTTCAATGGCGGTCTCGGACCACAGTCCTGACTCAATCAGTGCGCTACATGCCATCGAGCGGAAGCCATGGCCACAGATTTCGGTTTTGGTGTCGTAACCCATATTTCGAAGCGCGCTGTTCACCGTGTTTTCAGACATTGGTTTCGACGGGTTGGCATCGCCTGCAAATACCAGGTCGAATTCGCCGGTGAGGGTACGGATCTGTTCAAGCAGGGTTACGGCTTGCGGTGATAAGGGTACAAGGTGGATGTCCCCGGCCATCTTCGTACCTCTTGTTGAAAAGGGTACTCCGTCCAGCGCGGGTCGAGTGTCCGGTATCTCCCAGGTGCCGCGCTTGAGGTCGAACTCGCTCCAGCGGGCGAAGCGCAGTTCGCTGGAGCGGACAAACACATGTAGCGAGAGCATGACTGTCAGCCGAGTCAGCGTTCGTCCTTTGTAGGTGTCGATGCGCTCCTGCAATTCAGGCAGGCGCGATAAGGGTAAAGCTGGGCGGTGAACTACCCTCGGGGCTTTGATCAAACCTTCAAGGTCGGAGGCAGGGTTTGCCGCGATCTGTCGAGCACGTTTCGCCTCGCGCATGATGCTTTGCAGGTAGTTTTGTACCCTTAACGCGACGTCAATCGTGCCACGCTTCTGGATTGCTTCCAGAGGTTGCATCAAGTCGTGAGTGTCTAGGTCGACAATAGCGCGATCACCGATTAGAGGAAAAACATGGGTTTTGAGGCGGCTCAGGACCGTCTTGGCATGGCCCGGAGCCCATTTGGCAGACATCGCTTTGTGCCAGTCCAAGGCTGCGTCCTCAAAGGTTCGGCCTCGGATTGTGGCTTGCGTCTTAGCTTGGTGTTTGGACTCGATGGGGTCGATGCCTTCCGCCAGCATCCGCTTGACCTCCAGGCGCTTCTTGCGCGCATCGGCGAGGCCGACCACGGGGTAGTTGCCGAAGGAGGTCAGTCCTTCACGACCATCAGGTTTTACATACCTGAAACGCCAGCCTTTACGGCCATTGGGTTGGACTAGAAGGTAGAGGCCGTCGCCGTCGAAAAGCTTGTAGGCGCGGTCGGTGGGCTTGGCTGAGCGGCAAGCCGAATCAGAGAGCGGGGCAGTGGTGCGCGACATAAGGGTACTCCTCCCTTTATCGAATGACCTTACCCCTATCTTTATCCTTAAAACGACTGGTATCCATAAGATTTTGGCGGAATCCGACGGAACGCCAAAACGAAAAAACCCGCCAGAAGGCGGGTTTTTCGGGGGTTTCAGAGATTTTGAAAGCCTTCTCTGGAACCTTGGATGGTGCCGGCACCAGGAGTCGAACCCGGGACCTACTGATTACAAGTCAGTTGCTCTACCAACTGAGCTATACCGGCGTGTTGGGCGACGATTATAGCGACTGCCAAGGTTCTGTAAACCCCTGAAATCTGACTATTTTTGCGAAAACCCCAGTTTTCCCATCGTCACCCGGTATTTCCCCGCAATCACCGCTCGTGCATCGCCTCGGCCCGGGACTTGATGATCGGTTTGAGCAGGTAGCTCAAGATGCTCTTCTTGCCGGTGATGATGTCCACCGAGGCCACCATGCCGGGGATGATCAGCAGTGGCTTCTCGTCCGTGCCCAGGTGGCTGCGGTCGGTGCGCAGTTTGATGATGTAGAAGGTGTTTTTCTTCTCTTCGTCCATCACGGTGTCGGCGCCGATCTGTTCGAGTTTGCCTTTGAGGCCGCCGTAGATGGTGTAGTCGTAGGCGGTGAATTTGATCATGGCTTCTTGGCCGGGGTGCAGGAAGGCGATGTCTTGCGGGCGGATTTTTGCTTCTACCAGGATCGTGTCGTCCAGCGGGACCACTTCGGCCATGTCGCTGCCAGGCTGGATCACGCCGCCGACGGTGTTGACCAGCATCTGCTTGACGATGCCGCGCACGGGCGAGGTGACCATGGTGCGGCTGACGCGGTCTTCCAGGCCCTTGGAGGTGGCTTGCGCCTTGCTCAGCAGGGTGCGCGCTTCGTTCAGTTGGGCGAGGGCCTCGCTGCGGAATTTGCCGCGGGTTTCGTCGATTTTGCGTTGCACTTCGTTGATCGCCGCCTGGGCACGGGGGATGGCCAGGGTGGTGCCGTCGAGCATGCCGCGGGTTTCAACTTCCGAGCGCTTGAGGCGCAGGACTTCTACCGGAGAAATTGCGCCCTGTGCGACCAGCGGTTCGGACATGCCGATTTCCTGGCGCAGCAGGTTCAGGCTGTTGCGGTACTGTTCCTGCTTGGAGCTGAACTCGCGTAGCTCCTGCTGGCGTTGCAGCAGCTGTTGTTGCAGCCCGCCCACTTCATCGGCCAGTTGCTGGCGGCGGCTGGCGTACAGCGATTCTTCGCTCGACACCTGATTGGGCACGGCCTTGCGCGCGGCGTCGGTGATCTTCAGCGGGCGGTCGTCGACTTCCGCGCTGAGACGTTCCACACGCAGCTCCATGGATACGCGTTCGGCTTCGGTTTCGCCGACGTTGGAGGCAAAGCGCGTGTCGTCCAGGCGGATCAGCGGCGCGCCGGCTTCGACGATCTGGCCTTCGTGCACGTAGATCTGGGCGACGATGCCGCCCTCCAGGTTCTGGATCTTCTGGATGCGCGAGGACGGAATCGCCTTGCCTTCGCCCTTGGTCACTTCGTCGATGATCGCGAAGTGGGCCCACAGCAGCAGGAACACGAAAAAGCCGATCACGCCCCAGATGGTCAGGCGAACGATGCGCGGGGCGTCGTCGATCAGGGCTTTTTCGACTTCGGGCAGGGGCTGGCCATCAAGCGAGGCGCTGCCCTTGAAGTAGCGGAAGATCACATCTTTCCAACGGCCTGGGCCGGACTTAAGCAACACTGATCTGCCCCTTTTTCAGCGCTTCCATAACGGCCGCTTTTGGACCGTCCGCGAGTATCTGGCCACGGTCGATCACCAGCAGGCGATCCACCAGGCTCAACAGCGAGGCGCGGTGGGTGACCAGAATCACCGTCTTGTTTTCGATGACGGCTTGCAAGCGCTGTTTCAGGCGCTCTTCGCCAGTGTTGTCCATGGCGCTGGTCGGTTCGTCGAGCAGCAGGATCGGTGGGTTCAGCAGCAGCGCACGGGCCAGGGCGACGTTCTGGCGTTGACCGCCGGAGAGGTTCTGCCCGCGCTCGCCCACCTGCAACTCATAGCCTTGCGGGTGCAGCCTGGCGAACTCGTGCACGCCGGCCAGTTCGGCGGCTTGCAGCACCATTTCGTCGTCCACGTAGCGCGCACCCGAGACCAGGTTGTCACGCAGGGTACCGGCCAGCAGCTGGATGTCCTGGGCGACGTAGCCGATGTTGTGGCGCAATTCGCTGACGTCGATCTGGCGGATGTCTACGCCGTCCACCAGCAACGAGCCGGAGTCCGGCTGGTACAGGCCCACCAGCAGCTTGGCTAGCGAGCTTTTGCCCGAGCCGCTGCGGCCGATGATGCCGATTTTTTCACCGGGACGAACGTTCAGGTTGATCCCGTGCAGGGCCTGGTTCTGCTGGTCCGGGTAGGTGAAATTGACGTCGCGGAAGGTCATCGCGCCTTGCAGCGTTTTACGGCTGAGGGGGCGTTCGTCGAAGTTGCGTTCCTGCGGCAACTCCATCATCTGGTCCACCGAGACCATCGTCACCTTGGCTTGCTGGTAGCGCGTCAACAGGCCCGACAGCTGGGCCAGCGGGCCGAGTGCACGGCCGCTGAGCATGTAGCAGGCCACCAGGCCGCCCATGCTGAGGGTGCCGTCGATGATCTGGTACACACCAAAGATGATCATCGCCACGCCGGCCAGTTGTTGGATCAGCAGCGTGATGTTCATCGCCAGGCCGGACAGCACCTTGACCCGAAGTTCCAGGCGGCTGAGGGTGCCAATGGTTTGTTCCCACTGGTACTGGCGCTCGCTTTCGGCGTTGTTGACCTTCACCGCATCCAGCCCGGCGAGGGTTTCGATCAGGCTCGACTGGCGCTCGGCGCCCAGGGCCATGGTGCGTTCAAGTGTCGCGGTCAGCGGTTTTTGCAGGAAGTGCCCGATGCCCAGGGCCAGCGGGAAGGCGACGATGGGAATCCACACCAGGTGGCCGCCCAGCAGCGCGATCACCGCGAGGATGATCAGGGTAAAGGGCAAATCGATCAGGCTGGCGAGGGTCAGGGACGTGAGGAAGTCACGCATCCCCTGGAACTCGTGGATGTTGGACGCATAGCTGCCGACGCGCGCCGGGCGCATTTTCATCGACATGCCGACGATGCGTTCGAACAGCGTCGCGGAGATGATCAAGTCGGTTTTCTTGCCCGCCAGGTCCAGGCACAGGCTGCGCATGCTCTTGAGCAGCAGGTCGAACAGGTAGGCGCCGCAGATACCGATGGCCAGTACCCACAAGGTGGCGGTGGCCTGGTTCGGTACGACGCGGTCATACACGTTCATCACGAACAACGGCGCGGCCAGGGCGATCAGGTTGATCACCAGGCTTGCGGCGATGGCGTCGGCGTACAGCCAGCGTGAACGTTTGAGGGTGTCTTTGAACCACGAGCGTGCGCGTGGAATCAGGGTGCCGCTGGTGACGTCAAATTTGTGCTGTGGCTGGGCGAAGAACACCCGACCACTGTAATCCTGGCTCAGCACTTCTCGGCTGACCTGCACCTCACCGCCGTCGCTTTCGCTGAGCAACAGGCGGGCGGTATCACCCTCCCAACCCAACAGCACCGCACTGCGGCCTTCCTTTAATAGCAGCAAGGCCGGCAAGGCGATGGACGGGATCTGCTCCAGCTTGCGCTGTAGCAACCGCCCCTGCAAACCCGCCCGGGCTGCTGCACGCGGCAGCAGATCGGCGCTCATGCGTTGGCCTGCCAGAGGCAGGCCGGTGGTCAGCATGGCCCGGCTGGCGGGCTTGTAATGCAGGGAGCAGAGAGCCAACAACCCATCTAGCAATGGGTCGTCGTGCTGAGTGCGCGGGTCATGGTTGAGTTGCGCCACACCAATTTCAGGATCCAAGCTGACTCTCTCTTAAGCGGTTTTGTGGTTCAACGCCGTCAAGAATCAGTTCATCCCTGGCAGGTTTACCGACGGTTTAATATCGTTTTGCACAACTGATGCCATCGGAGCCACCACGCCCTGACTTCTCAGCAGTTGGCCCATGTCGGCCTTGATACGGTACTGCGTGTAAGTTTGCAGGCTTTTGATCTGTGCCAAGCGCTGCTGGGCGGTGAACAATTCGTTCTCGCTGTCGAGCAAGTCGAGCAGTGTACGCTCACCGAGGCTGAACTGCTGCTGGTACGAGGTCCGTACTTTGGTGCTGCGGTCAACATACTGCTGCGCGATCGGCACTTGCTGGGTGGCGTTGTTGTAGGCGTTCCACGCCAGGCCCAGTTCTTCGTTCAGTTGGCGCAGGGCGTTGTTGCGGATGTCCAGTGCCTGGCTGGCCTGGGACGCCTTCGATTGCAGGCTGGCCTTGTCGCTGCCGCCGTTGAACAGGTTGAACTGCATGTTCAGCATCGCGGAGTAGCCATTTTCATGACCTTCCTGGCCGCCGATGTTGTTGTTGGCCGAACGCTGCAGCACCGCATCAAAACGTGGGTAGAAGGTCGACTTGGCGGCTTCGTACTGCTTTTCCGCAGCGGCGATGTCCGATTCGGCCGAGCGCAATACCGGGCTGTCGGCAACCATCTGGCGGCGTGCTTCTTCCAGGCTGGCCGGCAATTCGGTCACCACGCCTGTAGGCCTTTCAAGCTGGTCCGGTTCCTTGCCGACAACACTGAGGAAGTTGGTGTTTGCGTCAGCCAGGTTGGTCTGCTCGGTGATCAGGTTGTTTTGCGCTTGAGCCAGACGGGCTTCGGCCTGGTCCATGTCCGCCATTCTTCCGACGCCACGGCTGGTGCGCAGTTTGATCTGGTCAAAAATGCGTTCGTGGCTCTTCAGGTTGTCTTCTGCCAGTTGCACCATCTCGCGACGGGTCAAGACATCCAGATAAACCTGGGCAACGGTCAGCGCGGTGCGCTCGGAGGTGTTGAGCAGCGCATAACCACGGGAGTTGGCGGTGGCTTGTTGGCGGCCGACTTCATTGATGGTGCCAAAGCCCTGGAACAAATTTTGTTGCAGGCGAATGGTCGACTCGCCGCGGTTCAGGTTCTTCCAGTCATGGCTGTTGCTGTTGGCGCGGGTCGTGGTGTTGTCGGAGCTTTCACGGCCATAGCCGCCCAACAGGTCGACTTTAGGCAGGTAGCCGCCCTGGGCTTCGCGTACCTGATAGTCGGCAGCAATGCGTGCATTAATAGCTGCCTGAATCTCCGGGTGATTTTTCACCGCATCTTGCATGGCTTCAGGCAGGGTTTGGGCCTGGACGAAACTGGCGGCTAAAGCAAACGGCACAGCTTTAAAAAGGTGCAAACGCATTCTGATTCTTCCCCGGGGATGGTTGCCTGAAAAACGCAACAGACGTGAAATATTGCATTGGAATTGGCAACCGAAATGACTGCTTGTCATAGGAACCTGGTAGTCCAAACAGAAAGTCGCGTGCCGATTAAATATCAATGTGACATTACTGGGCGGATTGTTTAGGATGGCGCCAAATAGGTCAATACCTTGACGGAAAAGTAATTTGCTGAATTAAACAACAAATTATTGACGCCAAATTTATCACACACAGTTAAGTACTCCAGCTATCGAATCGGCATAGGTAATGAGGCCGGTCTCCATGATGGATACCTCGAACGGTAATACACGGAGAGTCTTTTATGAGCAGCGTTGCGGTCGTCAAAAGCATTGTCGGTCAAGTGTTCGCGGTATCCCCGGAAGGGATTCGTCGCCTGCTTGTAGAAGGGGATCGCCTGCTCTCGGGTGAGCAAGTCGATACCGGCGCATCGGGCGCTGTCTCCCTGGAACTGGCCGACGGCCGCACCATTGACCTGGGGCGTGACACTCAGTGGAGCGCAAACGCTCCTGACTCGGTCACCGACCTCAGCGCCGCCACTGCCCAAGCCGCACCGTCCGTTGCCGAACTGCAGCAAGCCATCGCCGCCGGCGCCGACCCGACCCAAGACCTCGAAGCCACCGCCGCCGGCCCGACCTCCGCAGGCGCAGACGGCGCCGCGGGCGGCGGCCACAGCTTTATCGTGCTGGAAGCCACCGCAGGCGTGGTTGACCCGACCATCGGCTATCCGACGAACGGTCTGAACGCCGCCAGCGCCACCACCGCCCTCGATACCGGTGCCACCAACAATGGTGTCGACCCGCGTAACGTCACGATCACTCTGACCGCCACGCCGACCATCACCGAAGCCGGTGGCGTCGTCGTTTACACCGTATTCATCACCCAGGCACCGACCAGCGACCTGACCGTCACCCTGTCCAACGGCCTCTCCGTGGTGATCGCCGCCGGCCAGACCTCGGGCGCGCTGAACGTCACCTTCGCCGGTAACGACACGCCTTACCTGGACGCCTCGTCGATCTCCGCCACCATCGCCGGCACTTCCGGCGGCGGCAACCTGATCATCACCACCGACCCGGCGCCGGCTGTTACGCAGATCACCGACACCATCGACACCACCACCGTCACCCTGACCGCGACCGCCTCGGTGAATGAAGGCGGCCAGATCGTCTACACCGCGACCGTGACCAACGCGGCGCAG
The DNA here is from genome assembly GCF_020515815.1 of Pseudomonas sp. AF03-9. Taxonomy (NCBI): domain Bacteria; kingdom Pseudomonadati; phylum Pseudomonadota; class Gammaproteobacteria; order Pseudomonadales; family Pseudomonadaceae; genus Pseudomonas; species Pseudomonas sp. AF03-9. Next base: position 225,918 of record NZ_JAHPJF010000015.1, read on the forward strand.
ACCGACGTGGTGATCAAGCTGTCGAACGACAAGACCATCACCATCGAAGCCGGTAAAACCACTGGTACGGTCACGGTCGACACACCTGCCAACCTGGCCGACGGCAAAGACCTCACTGTCAGCGCCACCATCACCAGCGCGACCGGCGGTAACTACGAGAACCTTGCGATCAATCCGCAGGCGGCCACTTCGACGGTCGTTGCCGTGGATGATCCGAGCGTATTGAAGCCCGATACCAACACGATTGCCGAAGATACCCTCGCCACTGGCAACGTGCTGAGCAACGACAGCGACATCGACAACGTGTTGACCGTGGCCACCTTCCAGGTGGGCGGCAATACCTATAACGCCGGTCAAACCGCCAACATCGAAGGCGTGGGCAGCATCACGATTGGCACGGATGGCGCGTACACCTTTACGCCGATCAAGGATTACAACGGTGAGGTGCCAACGATTGGCTACACCACCAACACCGGGTCCAGCAGCACGCTGAACGTGACGGTGACGCCGGTTAACGATGCCCCAGTGATTCAAGTAACGGGCAATACCCTGGTCGAAAACACCGCGGTCGCCGGCAGTGTGGCGGGCACCTTTGTTGCCAGCGATGCAGAAACGCCAGCTGACCAGCTGAAAATCGCGTTCACCGGTGACAGCAACAAAGATGGCTACTACGCCATCGACGGCAACAACGTCGTCCTGACCCAGAAGGGTGCAGACTTCGTTAACGCCGGCAACCAACTGCCGCAGATCGGCCTGACCGTTACCGATGCTGACAACGTCAGCACCACCGCTACCGGCCAACCAACCGTCACCCTGCAAAACGATGTGCCGGTGATTGAAGTCACGGCCAACACCATTGTTGAAGACACCGCGACAGCGGGCACCGTCGCCGGTACCTTCACCGCAACCGACGAAGAGACGCCGCGTGATGGCCTGACCATCTCCTTCACCGGCAACAGCAACGCCGACGGCTACTACGCTATCTCCGGCAACAACGTTGTGCTGACCCAGAAAGGCGCGGACTTCGTTAACGCTGGCAACCAATTGCCGAAGATCGACCTGACCGTTACCGACCCTCAGGGCGCGAACTCCACAGGTTCCGACCAACCGACCGTCAACCTGCACAACGATGTGCCGGTGATTGAAGTCGTTGCCAATACCCTTGAAGAAAACTCCGCCACTGCGGGCACCGTCGCCGGTACCTTCACTGCGACCGACGAAGAGACGCCGCGTGATGGCCTGACT